>NZ_CP048114.1:3340216-3643872 GCF_010093025.1 Edaphobacter sp. 12200R-103
AACCTCTACAAGCCGCTCTTCACCATCTGCTTCGGGACCCAATCCCTGAACGTCTGGCGCGGGGGCACGCTTATCCAGGACCTCAGCCCCGTTCCCGTTAACCACTCCGCAGGACGAACCGTGGCGGTAGCTCATACCGCAGCCGTGCTTCAGGACTCGATCGTAGGCCGTCTTCTCTCCGACGACGAAGCGCCCCGGCACGACGATTTTGCGCGGCTTCCCATCAACTCCAGCCACCACCAGGCCATTGGAATTCCCGGAGACGGGTTGCGCGTTGTCGCGCGAAGCACGGAGGATGGCGTCGTCGAGGCGGTGGAGGGCGGGCAGGACCAGCAGAACCCCGATGCCCACTTCGTCCTCGGTGTGCAGTGGCATCCGGAGCGCAGCTACGAGATCAGCGCCGCCTCGCGGGCGCTCTTTGAGCGGTTCGTCGCGGAAGCAGCGGCATGGAAGCCTCGCGCCATCCACGCCTCCGTCGTCCCGGACTCCGCCGTCCGAAACTCCTGATTGTTCCACGTGGAACAATCTTGCTTCCCCTCCAGCACATTCCCGTCATTCTGGGCGCAGCGAAGAATCCCTGTATTTTGCGCGCACCCGGTAGACTCCCAGTCGCGGACGCAAAATGTTCCACGTGGAACATCTGCGATACTCAAAGAACGATGTCCCTCCTGAGTGAAGCGCAGATCGAAAAGGTCCTTCAGCCCTACCTTTCACCTATCTCCCCTGAACTTACCCTACAATTGTCGGCTTACCTGGGTCTTCTGACCAAGTGGAACGCCCGTACCAACCTGACCGCCGTGCGGGACCCGGAGGAGATGGTACGGCGTCACTTCGGCGAGAGCCTATTTACCGGCAGGCACCTTGGAGATCCCCTGCCGGATACCCTGCTCGATCTGGGTTCCGGGGCTGGGTTTCCCGGGATTCCGATCGCCCTGCTGCATCCTTCGATCGCTGTAACTCTGGCGGAGTCACAGAACAAGAAGGCGACCTTTCTCCGGGAGGTCGTTCGTACTTTGGGGCTCAAAAACATCGAGGTCTGGGGTGGACGGGCCGAAGACCTTCCGGCAGACAGGACCTTCCACACGGTTACCCTGCGGGCCGTGGACCATATGGCGGCTGCGCTGGACGCAGCGGTCTCGCGGGCCGCGCAACAGATCCTCCTGCTTGCAACTGGGGCTTCGGAGATTCTCGGAGGGCTCAGCCTCCAGGAGAAAATTCCGCTTCCAGAGAGCCACGGCAGTTTTCTCCTGAGGTTTGGGGTAGCCAGTGTTCCACGTGGAACACTTTAGGAGCTGGTCCGGGTATGTTCCACGTGGAACACTCCAGGATTATCGGACTATCTCTCTACTGATTGCATGGACCCCCTAATTTTCCGCGTGTCGTTCTGAGCGGAGCGCGTCAGCGCGTAAAGCCTGCCCTGAGCGAAGTCGAGGGATGAATCTGCGGTATGGAGTAGTCGCCGAGACGAGCAAACCGCAGATCCTTCGACTACGCTTCTCGCGATAAGGCCGCGAGAGCTCCGCCCAGGATGACACATTCAAGGGTTATCGGAGCCTGAATCGACCTGCAACGAGGCGACGGGATGGACCCTCTTGCCCTAATGAGACCTTCAGGGATCGTCGTCAAGGTTCCACGTGGAACATACAGTGAGGGAAGCCCGCCCAGGACTGTTCCACGTGGAACAATGCAGTCGTGTTCGGCCTCTTTTAATGAGGGTAGCTGCCACCCTACCGTGTCATTCCGAGCGAAGCGCAGCGAAGTCGAGGAACCCCCGCATTTTTGCGCTGCTGATCAGGATCGTTTGCCCTATTTGAGACAGATGCTTGTGCGGGCAGGGGAAAATGTGGGGTCTCTCCGCTACGGCCCTTCGGGCCTCGGTCGAGATGACACTTCTGACGGAGAACGGGAGAATGGACAACGGAGAGTGTCTTCGGGAGGTGTCGACGAAGGCGACCCTGCAGCACGATTTCCACATTCGCTGCCCCGAAACTCCTGCATTTTGCTCGGATTTCCCGTCTTCCACACGTTCTCCACAGGAAGAGGCGGTTCTGCACAACGCCAGAGGATTGCTCTTCCGTTCCCCCGCCGGTAACCTTTTGTTATTGCAATGACCACCCTTCCTTCTTCTCCAAAGACGACGACCGTAGAACCCCTTGTGGGTTCGGGAGCAAGTTCCAGCGCCACCAGTACGACGGTAGACCCGAAGACCGAGGCGGCGGCGAAGGCGTGCCGTGTGATCGCCATCGTGAACCAGAAGGGTGGCGTGGGAAAGACGACGACCGCGATCAATCTGGCGGCCTCCTTCGCGCTGGAGGGGATTCCCACGCTGCTGATCGACTGCGATCCGCAGGCTAACTCCTCGGGAGGGCTGGGCGTGGCCCGGCAGACGGATGAGGACGAACACCGCAACAGCACCTACGACCTTCTGCTGGGGGATGCCACGGTCGCCGAGAGCGTGCTTCCGACCGAGATCGAGAACCTGAAGCTGGTTCCTTCGAGTAAAAACCTGGTGGGAGCGACGATTGAGCTGATCTCGGCGGACCGCCGCGAGTACCGGCTGCGGGAGGCTCTGGCCCCGGTGCGAGCGCAGTTTCCTTTCATTCTGCTGGATTGCCCCCCGGCGCTGGATCTATTGACCCTGAATGCTTTGGTCGCGGCCGATGGTCTGCTGGTTCCCATGCAGGCGGAGTACTTTGCGCTGGAGGGAATCTCGGAGCTGATGTCGACCATGGACCGGGTGAGCGCTAGCTTCAATCCCAATCTCTCGCTGGAAGGCGTCCTGCTGACGATGTACGACGACCGGACCAACCTGGCGATGCAGGTGACGGAGAACCTGAAGGCGTATTTCAACGACAAGCTGCTGAAGACGACGATTCCGCGCAATGTGCGCCTGGCGGAGGCCCCGAGTCACGGCAAGCCGGTGGCGCTTTATGACGCGAAGTCACGTGGGGCAGAGACTTACCGGGAGCTGGCGCTGGAGCTGCTGGCCCGCAATAACATGGAGAGTCCTGAAGTAAAGCGCCGCAAGGCTGCGGCGGCCGCGGCGGCAAGTGCTCTGAAGTCGTTTCAGAAGCCGGAGAAGAAGTCACGGTTCTGGAAGAAGTGAGGTTTGGGCTGCGCGGAGAGTGTGGGGTGTAGAGACGCAGATCCTTCGACTGCGCCCCTTCAGGCTTCGCTCAGGATGACACTTATTGATAGGCACCCGGATGAATAGCTGCTCAGAACGCCATGTCGAGTGTTTAGAACAACATGCTGAGTTTAGAACGGCATGTGTTGCATGCAGAAAACGCCATGCTGAGTGCAGAAGAGACGAAATGACAGATTACTGGAAAGAAGATTGACCTATGGCCACCGCAACGCCTGATAGCAAACGTCGTGCCCTTGGCAAGGGGCTGGAGTCCCTTCTGCCGCAGCGTCCTGCCGCTCCTGCCGCGCAGCCTGTCAGCTCCATCGCTGCCGCTGCTGCTCCCGCCGAGCCTTTGGGGAAGCCGCTGGAGGTTTCGCTGGACCATATAGAGCGCAATCCCTGGCAGACGCGAAAGCACTTTGACGAGGCGCAGCTGAATGAGCTGGCGCAGTCGATCGCGGCCAGCGGTGTGGTGCAGCCGATTGTGGTGAGGCCGCTGCCTGCGTCAACGACACAGGGGCCGGGGCAGAATCCGACGCGTTACCAGCTGATCATGGGCGAGCGGAGGTGGCTGGCTTCGCGCAAGGCGGGCAAAGCCACGATTCCGGCGATCGTCCGGCAGGTTTCGGATGAGCAGGTGCTGGAGATGACGATCGTCGAGAACCTGCAGCGTACCGACCTGAACCCGATGGAACAGGCGCGGGCGTTCCAGCGGCTGAGCCAGGAGTTCAAGCTGACGCAGGAGCAGATGGCGACGCGGACGGGCAAGGACCGCGCCTCGGTGGCGAACTTTCTGCGGCTGCTGCGGCTGCCGGAGTCGGTACAGGCGAAGGTGGAGACGGCGGAGCTGAGCTTTGGGCACGCACGGACCCTGCTGGCGCTGGAGTCGCAGGAGGCGATTGCGGCGGCGGCTCAGAAGGTGCTGGCCTTGTCGCTTTCGGTCCGGCAGACCGAAAACTATGTGCAGGGCCTGATCCATCCTGAGAGCAAGGAAAAGAAGCAGAAGCCGGAGGAGCCGCCGCAGGACCCGAATGTTCGCGAGGCAGAGGACCGGCTGCGGCGGACGCTGGGTTTGAAGGTGAAGATCGAGGACAAGCGGGGCAAGGGTCGCGTGATTATTGAGTACTCGCGGCTTGAGGACTTTGATACTTTGCTGGAGATGCTTGGGGACCGGTAATTGTAGCTCTTACGGTTACAAATAAGGTTTTGGTTCCGAGGACCCTTTCCTGGTGACGGTTGTATCCTGCAAACCCACATCTCAGAGTCGAGATGTGGGGCACCCGTTTTTGGCTGTGCTGTTGGTAGGGTAGGGAGAGATCCTGCAAACCCACCTTAGCGGCTTCGCCGCGAAGATGGGGCACCCGTTTTTGGCTGTGCTGTTGGTAGGGGTAGGGAGAGATCCTGCGAAGCCCACCTTAGCGGCTTCGCCGCGAAGATCGGGGCACCCGGTTTGTGGCGGGGCGAATGCTGGCCCGGTTTTGTGGCGAGGCGGGCTGATCATGCAACTGATGGCAGGGGAGTTATCCGGGTGGCGGGTTCCAGAGTGTGTCAGGATTCCAACGGTGATTCGGAGGGGTTGCCGGGCGGTTTGGCTTCCCAAATTCTTTTGGATGCATCCAACCTGTAGAGGTAGCTCCCTGGTGCTTCAGTCCTCATCACAAATGCCGGATGGTTTCTCCCCTATGATTACGCTTCGATTGACCACATGGGTGAACGCCCCCGTGGAACGTTGCTTTCTGCTTGCAACCAGCAGAGGCTTTTCTCCCGTTGTGAAGAATGGTGTTGCGGTTCCGGATACGACGAAAGGCATGCTGCAGTGCGGCGATGAGCTTGGATGGAAGATGAGCGGCACGGACCACATCAGCCGCGTGGATACGGTGCGGCCGTACTGTCACTTTCGCGAGGTGATGACGGCAGGAATCTTCCGGCACTATGAGCACGACCATCACTTTGCCCCGATGGACGACGGAACGCGTGTGCGCGACGAGATTCGTTTTTCGCTGCGCATGGGCCCGCTGGGGAAGATGTACGGCGCGATGGTGGTGCGTTCGCTGCTGATGCGGATGCTGGTGGATAAGAATATCGAGCTGAAGCGGCTTGCCGAATCTGCCGAGTGGCAGAGGTTTGTGAGCGTGGAAGTTCCTCTGCCGAGCCAGGTTGTGGTTCCTCCGGCTGTTCCGGGGCGCATGAGCAATATGCAGCGATTTGCCTGATACGACAGAAAAACCCTTCTTTCTGCAGACACAGTGTGGGAAATAAATTGCCTTTTTCTGTGCAAGCTGCACCCGTTTTGGGGCAGTTTCCGGGAAAAGCACCTTTGGCTTGAGGATTGCATAGGGTACGAGCAGTAGAAAAACTCTGCAAGGTGGCGAAGTCCGCCTGCATTTTGGATTGCTCGGAATGGCTCGTATTGTTTGTGCCCTGGTTCTCCTCCTGGTCGTTGCTTCTGCCGTCACCGGTGTCCCGGTGCACGCATCGACCGAGTGTGAGCGTTGGGTTGCGGAGTATCGCGACCAGCTTGCGCACTCGGACCTGATGAAACGCGCGGCAGCCGCACGTCATCGTGTGCACCGTTATGTGCATCGCAAGGTAGCCGCACTGCATCCGGAGCGGCCGCATCCACGCACGCGGGTTCTTCCGGCACGGCTTCAACGCCCGAAGATGACGCGGGAGGAGATGCTGCGCCAGCTGGAGTTTGCCTGCGGGGATCTCCCCGTCGATCCGGTGGAGCTGAGCAGGACCGTCAGCTATGAACCGGCGCCGGCGTTTCTTCCTGGAGGCCTGGAAGGCGACGACGTGATGGGACCAACGATGAATCCGACGGGGCCGCAGAGCCTGTTGGCCTCGAACGACGGACCTCCGACAGGCTGGATGCCTGGGCTGGGGGGCGGCATCGGTGGTGTGGGTGGTGGCGGCACTCCGCCCTGGGTGAGGAATCCGGACAATCCGGGCAATCCGGATGGGCCCGGTACCCCGGGGAATCCTGGGAATCCCGGGAATCCTGGGAACCCGGGTGGACCTCCCACGGCGGTTACGCCTGAGCCGGAAAGCCTGCTGCTGGTAGCGACGGGAGTTCTGGGTGCGGTGGGCGCAGTGCGGCGGCGGCTTCAGAGGCCGGCATAAGGGAGCGGGCGGCTGTGATCCCCTGGCGCGGAGGCCAGGTCTTCAGCGACGGCGAAAGCGCTGACGGATGACGGCTGCCCGGTCCTCGCGCGAGGGCTCGGCCGGGGGCTTTTCGCCTTCGGGATAGAGAATGACAAACCGGCGGGAACCTTCGCCTGAGGAGGCGGTGGAGAGCCCGGAAGAGGCGAGCGCGAGATGCAGAAGGCGGCGCTCACGGGAGCTCATGGGCGAGAAGCTGTAGGGCTGGCCGGTGCGGCGGACGCGTTCGACGGCGACCTCAGCGGCGACCTGCAGCTCACGTTGGCGAAGCACCTTGAAGCTGTCGGCATCGAAGGAGATGCGGTCGTGCTCCTCGTGTTCATAGCGGAGGATTTTGGCGGCGACGTGCTCGAGCGAGAGCAGAAGCTCACCGTTGCGCGAGAGCAGCAGAGGGACGTCGGGCCCGCTGAACTCGACTTCGATCTCGGGTGTCGAACCATCGGCGCGGGGAATCGGGGTCTCGCGAATCGTGTACTTCAGACTCAAACGGCCCGGTGCGGTGAGTGTCTGAAGGAAATCAGCCACTCTCTTCTTTTTCGCTTGCAGGTCTTCCATTGGGATTTGTTTAGTATACGGAAATTGGTTGGAAGATGGGGTGTGGCTGGAGTTAGGTTTGGCGCTGGCGTGATCGGGCAGAGAAGCAGATCCCCCCACTTCGGCTTCGCCTTCGGCCGGGATGACACTTCTTTCCATCGTTCAGAGGGTGCTTTGTTGGTGGATGCCGGTGGATACCCCTATCTCAGAATCGAGAGGTGGACCACCCGCCGCCTTTGCCACGTTGTGATCGGCTTGAGGAGACATCCTGCAAAACCCACCTTAGCTTCGCGAAGGTGGGGCACCCGTTTGGTGGCCGTACGGAGAGTGGAACGCAGATCCTTCGACTCGCGGCTCTGCCGCTTCGCTCAGGATGACACGCCCTTGAGAATCTTTCGCTGGTGGCTTCCTCTTTCGCACGATCAAAGAACCTGTCCCCCTCAAGGAACCTGTGAGGCAAAGAGAAGAGGAGACTCTGTGGGGAGTCTCCTCTTTTGCTTATGGTGTTTTCGACTGCTATGCTTCCAGGGCGTACGGTCAGCGCTTGCCCTGGATGACGGGTGCTCCGGCTTTGCGTCGGGCTCGTTTGGCGGCGATCTCTTTCATCTCGCGGCCCATGGAGGTGTACTTCATCATGATCCATTGCTGTGCGATGCCGAAGAAGTTGCCGACGGCCCAGTAGAGGCCGAGACCGGAGGCGTAGGTGAGGACGAAGTATCCGGTGATGAGCGGCATGAAGTAGGCCATCATCTTCTGCTGCTGAGGATCGACCCCCGGAGAAGGCGTGTAGTACTGCATCAGGAACTGGCTGATGACCATGACGACGGGAAGGATGTAATACGGGTCGGGCGAGGTGAGGTCCGGCAGCCAGAGCCAGTGGGCGTGGCGCAGCTCGATGACGCGCGGCAGCATGGCGTAGAAGGCATACAGGAGCGGCAGCGTGATGAGCGTGGGAATGCAGCCGCCGAACATGTTGACCCCGTTGTCCTTCTGGAGCTTCATGATCTCGGCGTTCATCTCGTTCCGCTTGGGGTCGTTGATCTTGTACTTCTTGTAGCGCTCCTTGATGGCGTCCATCTGGGGCTGAATGCGCATCATCTTGATGCTGGAGCGCATGGTCTTGATGCGCAGCGGCAGCTGGACGATGTTGATGATGAGGGTCAGCAGGATGATGGCCCATCCCCAGTTGGCGATGACGTGCAGATGGATGAACTGCAGGGCGAGGAAGAGGTACTTGCCGATGGAGCCCCAGAAGCCGAACTCCAGCAGCGGGGAGAGCGAGATCTTGTTGCCGTTGCTGGAGGTGGCGTAGACGTTGCGAATTACGTTGATGGCCTTGGGGCCGACAAAGATACGGGTCTGGGTGTGGCCGCTGGTGTCGCCGAAGGCCGCGCCCAGGATGGAGACATTGATGGCCTTTGCCGAGGACGAAGTGGAACCGAAGCCGGAGCGGTGGATGGTCTTGGCGACGTCAAGCTCGTTGTGCAGCGTGACCATCGTGGAGGTGGCGGGCGAGTCCGGCAGGAAGATAGCGCCGAAGTAGGTGTCGCTGACACCGGCCCAGTCGAAGGGACCGTTGAGGGTGGCGCCGCCGGAGACCTTCTTGGCAGCGATGTGCTCATCCTTCGCGTCGCGGGAGTAGTCGATCTGGGCGCCACTGTATCCGAGGGCGGTGTCCTGATCGCCGAAGCCGCCGGGCCAGGAGATGAGGGCCCGGAGGGGGGTTCCGTTGCGGAGGACCTGGACGTCGGCGTGGAGGACGTAGGTCTCGTCGAAGGAGAAGGTCTTGGTAACGTCGAGGCCGCCAGCGGAGTAGTGGAAGGTCAGCTTGGCCGGGGCGGTCAGGTTGCCGGTCGCGGAGGGCACGTAAAGCGACTGGGAGAGGGTGGCGTTTACACCGGAGTCATAGGTGTGGAGCGAGAGCGGATAGCCGAACTTATCGGCGGCCTGGGTATGGACGAGGTTGAGGGGGTGGCCCTCGGAGTCCTTGTACTGCTTGAGGAGCCAGCTTTTGACCTGGGCGCCGCGATTGGTGAATTCGATGCGGTAGAGCTCGTTCTCAATGACAGTGGTGGATTCCGCAGTGGCCTGAACTGCGGGAGTTGCGGCGGCGGCAGAATTGCCGGGTGCAGGCGCAGACGTGGGCGTGGCGGCCGGGGCAGATGGAGCCGCAGGCGCGGCCGGCCTGGCTGACTGCGTGGCGGCAGGGGCGTTGGGCGAGACTGTCTTCGGATTCGTCTTCTGCCGGTAGTAGCTGAGGCCAAAGAAGACGGCGATCATGAAGAACATGATGGCGAAGAGAGAGCGGTTTTCCTGCCCGCCTCCGCCCTGCTGATTAGGGTTTTTAAACTCTGCCAAGAGATCTTCCTGTTCTTAATACGAATCGGCTTGCTTTCAGGATGCGCCGGGGACGCATGAGATCGCAGGTTCTATGGTAAATCGTCCGGTGGGCTTCGATTGGAATGAGGGATTATGCGGGACGGATTTCTTCGGCGGATGGGTGGGGAGAGAGGTGGAGTGCCCGCACCTGCATCCGGCGATCGATGAGAGCGGACATCCTGGAAGCACGCCTTCGCTTCGTCAAGGTGGGGCACCCGGTTTTGTGGCTGTGCGGACCCTGAAGAACCGCTGCTGCTTCCTCTCTCCTGATTTCGGGTTTTGGGCGGGTTATCCTCGGGGCTTTCTGGAAGGTGTGGGAAACGGGGCTGCTGCAAGATGCTGAAGATGTTGGTTTTGGCAAACATTCCCACGATGGGCACGGGGTCTTCTCCGTGGGTGAGCTGGAGGGGCTGTTAAGAACAGGGATAAATGGGGGTCGAAGCCGGGATTTCAAACCGGTTGTCCCGATCTTGCAAATCCAGCGGGCGGGTTTTCTAAAACGGGACACACTATTAAGTCATTTATCAATAAATAGATAGGAAGGTTATCCACTTTTCCAGCGAGAACGATTACGACGGCGAGCATTCTGTCTTTAAAGCTCTTTCTCTCTTAAAAGCCGTACTCGCACGAGCAGCGTTGCAGATGCCTGGCAGGTCCGTGGCGGGGTGGCGGTATTGCCACACATGGGCATCTTTTCCCACAGAGATTTTCGTCGCGTCGAGCGGGGTCTGCGCCCTAGAATCAAGCTGTCGCGCAGTGCGAGGATATGCAGTCGTAGAATCTGTGGCCGGATTCGTTGTACAGTTTGGCCAGCAGCGATAAATCGATGCGAAACGGCGCAACGCGGCACGACGGGAGAGAATACTGTGACTACGGCTACCCAGGATTCGGAGATGACGACAAATGCAGCCCCTACGGGGAATCTTGAGATCACTGTCTCCCGCGCGGAGCTTCTGCGTGAGCTGACGGCGGCGCAGTCGGTCGTGGAGCGCAAGACGACGATTCCGATCCTTTCGAACTTTCTGTTTGAAGCCACGCAGGACGAGGGCGGCGACCGTCTGACGATTACGGCGACGGACCTGGACCAGAGCATGAAGACGAGCTGCTCGGCGCGGGTGAAGAAGCCGGGGGCGTGCACGATCCCGGCGCGCAAGCTGTACGACTACATCAAGCTGCTGCCTGAAGGCGATATCTCCATCAAGCTGATGGACAACCACTGGGTGCAGATTCGCGCTGGCCGCTCGAACACGAAGATGGTCGGGATGGCGCGGGTGAACTTCCCCCAGGTTCCGGAGTTTCCGGCTGCGGGAGCGGTGAAGCTGCCGGTGGCTGGGCTGAAGAACCTGATCTCGAAGACGATCTTCGCAATCTCGAACGAGGAGTCGCGCTACACGCTGAATGGAGCCCTGCTGGTGCTGAAGGCGGAGTCGATGGCGATGGTGGCGACGGATGGGCATCGGCTGGCGCACATTGAGAAGGTGAACGAGCAGCTGGAGGGCGTCCAGGGCGAGAAGAAGACGCTGATTCCGCGCAAGGCGCTGGGGGAGCTGTCGGGCCTGCTGTCGAATACGGATGCGGAGTCGATCGAGTTTGCCGATGACGAGCAGACGCTGTTCTTCCGCGTCGGTGGGCGTGTGCTGACGAGCCGCAAGCTGACGGGTCAGTTCCCCAACTATGAGGCCGTGCTGCCGCGCGACAACACCAAGTTTGTGATTGTGCGCTCGGAGGACCTGATGGGTTCGATCCAGCGCGTGGCGCAGTTTGCCGATGAACGCTCGGGCGCGATCAAGCTGCGGCTGGAGCAGAATGAGCTGAAGCTTTCGTCGTCGTCGACCGACGCGGGCGAGTCGGAGGATTCGATTGAGACGCCGTATAACTACGAGCCGCTGGTGGTGGGGTTCAACAGCCAGTACCTTCTGGACTTTCTGAAGGCGATCGGGAATACGGGCGAGGTGAGGCTGGAGTTCAAGGATGCGCAGTCGGCCGGGCAGATGCGGCCCGAGGATGGAAACGATGAGGTTCGCTATCGCTACATCCTGATGCCGATGCGGATCTGAGCCGGTTGAGGACGAGTTGTGATGAGCGCGCCTTGCCGGGCGCGCTCTTTGTTTTGGAGGAGGTTTCAAGATGATCAGCGTGCCGCATATTGTCGAGTCGCCGCAGCAGAGGATAGCGTTTATCCGGGTAAAGACTCCGCGGGGTGAGATTGTGCATGCCATGCGCGTGGGGCTGGAGGAGCTGGGCCGCGTGCTGAAGCGGCAGAATGTTGCTCCGTCCGGTCCGTGGTTTACGCATCATTTTCGGCGTCCGGATGAGAGCTTCGACTTCCGCATCTGCTTTCCGGTGGAGAGCGATGTTAAGCCTGAGGGACACGTAGAGGCGGGAGAGCTGGAGGCGGCGCGGGTGGTGCAGGCGGTCTACAGCGGAGGCTATGAGGGGCTGGGTGGCGGCTGGGGTGAATTGCACGAGTGGATTGCTGCCCACAACCTGAAGACGCGCGACGATCTGTGGGAACGGTACCTGATGGGTCCGGATATGAGCAGCGACACGACGGAGTGGAGGACGGAGCTGAATCGTCCGCTGGAGTAGGGAGTTGATTTGGCCGGGATGGCAGCGAGGGTGGAAAAGCAGATCCCTCCACTTCGCTGCGCTTCGGTTGGGATGACACTTCTTTTTTGGGGGACATCCTGCAAAACCCACCTTAGCTTCGCGAAGGTGGGGCACCCGGTTTTGTGGCTGTGCGAGAGATCCGGTTTGTGGCTGTGCGAGATATTTCGATGCGTTTTTTGTCTTTTATTGCGCTGGAGGCGAGGACAGGGGGAAGCGGGCGCGGATCTCGTAGCGTGAGCCGGTGGGAGTGGGGAGGCTCTGGTAGAGGAGGAATTCGTGCGCGGTGAAGGACGGAAGCGTATGGGGCGAGTGAAGGTGCTCGAGCAGTGCGTGGAGTCCGCGGCGTCCTTCATGGCCCTTGCTGCGCACGAGGGTGATGTGGGGATGGTAGGGGTGGTCTTCAGGCCGGATGCCGCAGAGTGCCGTGGCGGCTACGACGTGGCGCTCGAGTGCGGTGAGGTGCTGTGAGGGCAGCACGCCGATGTGAAAGACGCCGGCGCGTTCGAAGACGTCAGGGACGCCGAGGTGGATCGCGAGCGGTGGACGGTGAATCTCGCTGAGGCGGGCGAGGAGAGATTCGTAGCACTGCGGATCGGTTGCGCCGAGGAACTGGAGAGTGATGTGCCAGGATTCGGGGCTGGACCAGCGCAGGCCATCGCCGGCGCGGCGCAGCGATGCGGTGAGGCGTTTGAGCGCATCGGTGAGTGCGGGGTCGAGGGCGATTCCGACGAAGAGACGCATCTTCATGGTGTGCTCTCCGAGGGAATCCTGGTTGAGGCGGATCGTGGGCCTGGGATGCGTTCGACGAGGCGTTCGAGTGCGGGCTGCTGGCTGGCGAGGATGCGGGTGCGGGCTTCCGTGAGCGGGAACCATGCGCCGCGATCGACTTCGGGGAAGCCGGCGCGGCGGCCGGAGCGGGGAGGCCACTCCATCTCGAAGGTCATGCTGACGAGTGCGTCGGGGTCGCAGTCGCCTTCGATGGCCCAGAGGGTGACGAGTTTGCCGCCGGTCTGACGAATCTCGCCGAGCGGGAGGAAGTTGCCCTCAGCGGTGAAGCCGGTCTCTTCGCGGAACTCGCGGATGGCGGCGGCGAGAGGATCTTCGTCGTCGCTGTACTCGCCCTTGGGGATGGTCCAGGCGCCGAGGTCTTTCTTCGCCCAGAAGGGTCCGCCGGGATGCACAAGGAAGACTTCGAGCGTGGCATCGGGCGCGGTCCCGGATACGTCTTCGCGGTAACGGTACATCAGCAGGCCGGCGGATCGTTTTGGCATGACTTGCTCCACGAGATTGATTCGCTGCATGGCGTGTCGGATACTGCTGCGACATGAGCTTTCAGCAAAGTGCAGTCAGCGGCCGCAGCTGGAGACGCGTCGACGGGATCGACCTGCTGCGCGGACTTTCGATCTTCCTTGTTCTGATGAATCACGTCAATATGAGGTTGTTGTCGGCGCATGTGCCGTACACCAAAGGCATGCCGCCGCAGATGGCGGCCACGCTGGTGTGGAGCGGGCAGTATGGCGTACAGATCTTCTTCGCGGTGTCGGGATTCCTGATTACGTCGACGAGCATGCGCAGATGGCGATTCCCCGGAGGTGTGTCGCTCAAGGAGTTCTATACGCTGCGCGTGGCACGCATCGCTCCGTTGATGCTGCTGTTGCTGGCCGTGCTATCGGTGCTGCACCTGAGCGGCGTGCACGGCTATGTCGTCTCCGAGAAGGTCGGCGGGCTGAAGGCTGCGCTGGCCGCGGCACTGACGTTCCGCATCAATGTGCTGGAGGCGACGCGCGGGTATCTTCCGGCGGGCTGGGATATTCTCTGGTCGCTTTCGGTGGAGGAGGTCTTCTATCTCTTCTTTCCTGTAGTCGCCCTGCTGAGTCGTCGAACGAGAATGCTTGTCCCGCTGCTGCTGGTGTTTGCGATGGCGGGGCCGTTTGCCCGCGCTGCGGCGCTGCGGCATAACCCGGTCTGGTATGAGTACTCGTACCTGGGCGGGATGGATGCGATTGCGATGGGATGCCTGACCGCGATCCTTACCAGCGGGCGAGAGCTTACGAAGAGAGTGGTTTGGTGGTGCACTGCCTTTGGGATGGCGCTGCTGATTTTGATTCTTGGATTTTCGATCAGGGTGAATACGGCGGGGCTGGGGAGAAACGGGCTGAGCATGACGATCCTCGCGCTGGGCGCGTGCCTGGTGATCGCCGCGGCTGCGAGTTCGGGATGGCGCGCACCGCGTCTGCTGGAGCCGGTGCTCGCGCTGGGGCGGCTGAGCTACGAGATCTACCTGACCCACATCTTTGTCGTGATGGGGCTGTTCAGCGTGTTTCTCAGCGCGGGCAAGCCGATGCGTGGCGTTGCGGTGCTGTTCGCGGGCGTGATTGTCTGTGCCGGTCTGTTGGGCCTGCTGGTCTCGAAGCTCTACACGGAGCCGATGAATCTCTGGATACGGGCGCGTGCGGGGAAGGCTTCGCAGGAGGCCGGGATGGCGGTGGCAGGAAGATGAGCGGATGTTTCCTGGCGTCGGTTATACCGATGCTTTCGCGGTGGTCTGGCGGGCGAGAAACTCGCCGATGCGGGTCAGGATGGCGTCGGGGCCGTGTTCCGGGTCGGTGAGGACCTTGCGGTAGCGAAGAAAGCCGTGGATGTAGCCGGGGACGTCGATGTGTTCGACCGGGACGGATCTTTGACGGAGGCGACTGGTGAAGGCGACGCCTTCGTCGTGAAGCACGTCGCAGGCCGCCGTGATGACGAGCGACGGTGGAAAGCGGTCGAGGTGCGGGGAGTAGAGCGGCGAGAGGTACGGGTCGCGGAGATGATCGTCGTCGAGCGAGGCGAGATCGCTGCCGAGGTACTGCTCCCAGTACCAGCGCATACCCACGGCGGTGAGAGCGAAGCCCTCGCCGAAGCGTTCGTAGCTGGGATAGGCGAGCGAGGCGTCGGTGACCGGGTAGATGAGAGCCGCAGCGTCGGGCAGGGCACGGCCAAAGGATGCCAGGTGGTGCATGGCGGAGGCGAGCAGATGTGCGCCCGCGCTGTCACCGGCGACGGCCAGGGTGCGAATATCGAGACCAAAGCCACCCGCGAGTGCGCGCGCCTGTTCGAGGATGGATGCGACTTCGAGGACGGGCCGTGGATGAATGTCCTCCGGGGCGAGGCTGTAGTCCACGCTGAGGATGATGTAGCGCGAGCGCAGGGCGAGGCCGCGGCAGATCATGTCGTGGGTGTCGAGATCGCCTGCGACCCATCCGCCGCCGTGCACGTAGACCAGCAGCGAGTCCGGTTCGGCGTCTTCGGCCTGGTACCAGCGCAGGCGAACCGGACCCTGCGAGCTTTCGGCGGTGCTCTCCCAGACGCGGTGGACGGGTTCGGCAGGTCCTCCGAGAAGATCGCCGAGCCGGTGGCTGGCGGCGCGGGTCGCTTCGATGGTGGCGGGGCCGGCTGCGGGATTGGGCCGCAGGATTCCGCTAAGGAGGTCGGCGACCTGCGGGTGCAACATCTCGGTGTCAGACATGGGAAGCCAGTTTACCCTCTGCGGGGCATGCCTGGCTTTCGATCCGGGAGATGCGGTTCGCGTGAGTCTACTCCTTGAAGAGATGGCTGGCGTGGGTTACGGCGGCTCCGGCACGCATGGCTGCTGCGACGACGGCTGTCTCGGCGAGCATGGCCTCGGTGGCTCCGGCCTGCACGGCGGCGCGGCGATGCAGCTCCAGGCAGTAGGGGCACTGGGTTGTAAGGGCGACGGCGAGGGCCATCAGCTGCTTGTGCAGGACATCGATGGAACCGGGCTGAAAGGCTGCCTTGTCGAACTCCCAGAAGGCCTTCATCTGGTCGGGTGCGTTCGCGTCCAGCTTCTTCAACAGGGTGAGGTTCTTCATGTCGTACATGGGCTTTGATCTCCTTTGTGGACTTTCTAGGAAGTAGAGTGCTGCCCTGGCAGAGAGGTCACAATAAAAGATCGGGTTGTATCGGCAGGATCGTCCTATCCCGCAGAAACGCAGATCCTTCGACTCGCTGCGCTCGCTCAGGATGACACGGGGAAGTAAATTTGCGGGTTCGTTCAAGGATGCGTCTTTGCCCGAACTGCCAGATGCGTCCTGTGAGGAGATCCATCCCCAATACCGGGGTTTCTCCGCTACGCAGGACGAGAATACCGTCCTGCACCGGTCGAAATGACGCTGCTTTGGAAGCAGATGACACTGCTTTCTAGATTGCCCTTCCGAAGAATACGTCCATATAGCCTCGGCATCACTATAGTCCTGCAAAGCAAGCACCTGCATGGAGAGCGGCGATAGACTCGAAGGATGGCGACGGGACGGGTGATGGCGCTCGATGTGGGCAAGGCACGGATCGGCGTGGCGCTCTCCGACCCTCTGGGTTACACGGCGCAGCCTCTGCTGACGATCTGGCGCAAGGGGCGGGGAGAGGATCTGCGCAGCCTGATGCGGCTGATCCGCAGGCATGAGGTTACGGAGATCGTCGTCGGCAACCCGCTGCATATGTCGGGCGATGTGAGTCCCTGGGCGGCAAAGGTGCAGGAGTTCGCCGAGGAGATCGGCGCGCGTTCGGGGGTTGCGGTGCATCTGTGGGATGAGCGGTTGAGCTCGGTTGCAGCGCACGAGATTCTTGATGAGGCCGGGCACGACCGCAGGGATCGCAAGCGGATTATCGACCAGGTTGCGGCGGTCGTGATTCTGCGCGACTGGATGCAGGCGCGCGAGGATGGCCGGGTTCAGCAAGAGCGCGGCGAAGCGATGTAGCCCGGCGGATACGCTTTGTCCGAAGCTGTTGCGCTCCCTATACTCGGAGAAGACAACAAAAGGATTCAGGAGTTTCATGGCTGCACTGATCGAAGCAATCGACATTAAGCGCAAGACACTGTTTGAGCACGAAGACACGCCGTTCTACTGCATGGATGTCGAGGTGAACTCGCCCACGGCGCGCGGCGGACAGACGCTGGTGCGCGTGAAGATGCGCAATCTACTGACGAACGCGGTCTTCGAGAGGACCTTCAAGGCCGGCGAGAAGTTCAAGGAGCCCGACCTCGAGCAGGTGGATGCGACGTATCTCTACAGCGATGGCGATGGATACCACTTTCTGGACCAGCAAAGCTTTGAGACGCTTACGCTGACGGAGAACATGGTCGGCAATGCGCTGGATTTTCTTGTCGATGGTTTGCTGATCCAGGTGAACAAGTACAACGGCAATCCTATCGGGCTGGAGCTGCCGATCTTTGTCGACCTGGCGGTGACAGAGACGGAGCCGGGGCTGAGCGGAGCCTCGCAGAGCGGAAGCGTGACCAAGGTGGCGAAGCTGGAGACCGGCCTCGATATTCGCGTGCCGCTCTTTATCAAGGAAGGCGAGAAGGTAAAGGTTTCGACGGAGAGCCGCGAGTTTGCCGGGCGGGCGTAGCGGTTCTTAACTGGTTTAGAAGGCCCGAGTTGACATCCTGCAAACCCACCTTAGCGACGATAAGGCCGTCGCGAAGATGGGGCACCCGATCTGTGGGCGATGCATGATTCCACCCTTCCTATGGAGAAACGGCTACGTGCCATCCTTCAGGCGATCCAGCAGGCGCGTCAGTATCTCGCGCTCTTCATCGGAAGGCTGGAACTGCAGCGGCTTGCGGCGGATGTAGCGCAGGTTGAGGTTGGCGATGTCGGAGGCCATCACGATAAACAGGTTGCCGGGGATGTTGAACCAGTACTCGTCGGGCACGGTTTCGAGATCCTCGGCCTTGGCTTTGCGGAACTCGGCGCGCTCGAAGCGTCGCGGGTTGGCCAATGTGATGCTCTGCAGCGAACCGTCGCTGTTCAGCATGCGGTCCTGCACGGTTCCCTGGTAGAGGCCTCCGGTCTTTGTGAGCACATCGGCCATGATGCGGAAGGTGCCTTCGGGCAGCAGCATGTCGCTGAAGAGCAGGTCCCACTCGGAGATGCGCGGCACGATGGTGGCCAGCAGGGTTCGCATCCAGCGCTGGTTCAGCCGGCGCCAGACGCGGTTGTAGTTCAGCACGATGGCCACGCGCAGCCCCGAAGCCAGCAGTACGAGGAAGTAGAGCCGCCACAGGATGGCGTAGTTCATCCAGAAGAAGGCGTACAGGCTGGTGAAGAACTGCTGGTGGTGCGTCTGGAAGAAGTTGTCGCTCTGCAGTGCGGAGAAGACGGTCTCTACGTCGCGCTGCGTTCCGCACGCCCAGAGCGCACCGGTCGCGTGTGCCCAGGCGACGGCGACGGCCAGGGGAATGGCGGCTCCGAGGATGGAGCGGGCGACCTCCTGGGCGTGGCTTTCGACACGGGTTTTGCGGAAGACGACGAGATCCGCCGCCCAGCGGGCGATCAGGTCGGGTCCAAGCAGGTAGACGGCGATGAGCAAGCTGACGAGAAGCGCCAGCACCGGTCAGGCTCCTATGCGACTGCTTCGCGAAGGTCGGCGAGGTTCAGCGTGATCTCGCCGAACGAGGTGGGGATGACGGCCGACTCGTGCGCGCGAAGCTGGGCCAGCACCGCGTCCTCATGCCGCTGAATGAACTCGATGATCTCGGAGCGCAGCCGCTTCTGGCTGGTGCCGATGTTGTCCTCGCGCAGCGAAAGCACGTACTCAAGCTCAGAGCTGCTCATCAGATGCCCTCACGACTGCACGATATTCGGTGCAGTTCAAGACGAAGATATCACGTGCTGTGGAAAATAGCGCGTGGTTGTGAAGATCAGGAATCTGGAGGATGCCCCGCTCAGGGTTTTGGATACAACTTAGAACTCGACGACGACCTTGCCGAGGGGGCCAGATTCGACCAGCGCGTGTGCCGCTTCAACCTGGTCGGCGGCAAAATGTTGGTCGTTGAGAAGCGGCTTCAGGCGGCCGGCATCTGCAATCGCCGCGGCCTGGCGCAGGATCTCGCCATGCCGCTTTTGGCCTGATCCGGTCAACAGAGGCATCAGGGTGAAGACGCCGGAGTAGGTGGCGCCTCGAAACGAGAGGGGAGCGAGAGCGTGCGTACCCCATCCGAGGCAACTGACGACATGTCCGGTATAGCGCTTGACGGCGGCGAAGGAAGCATCGAGCGTGGCGCCTCCCACGGTGTCGTAGATAATGTCGAATCCCTCGCCGTGGGTGTGCAGATCGATATACTGTTCGGTCGAGAGCGCGTGGTAGTCGATGGCGGTCGCGCCGAATGCTTCCACGATGTGCTTCTTCGTGGGCGAAACCGTCGCAAACACCTCGGCCCCGTAGAACTTTGCCAGCTGAATTGCGACGTGGCCTACGCCGCCTGCGCCTGCGTGAATGAGAACAGCCTGGCCGTCATGCACCCTGGCGCGATCGACGAGGCCCTCCCACGCGGTGATGGTGATCAGGGGAAGCGCCGCGGCTTCGCGCATCGAGAGAGAACGCGGCTTGTGTGCCAGAAGATCTGCGCTGACGGAGACAAACTCCGCGAGCGTGCCCTGGAGGCCACCGACTCCGCCGACCATCCCGTAGACCTCGTCACCGGGACGAAATGCTGAGACGGCTGCGCCGACCTCTTCGACGACGCCGGCCATGTCGAGACCGAGCACTGCCGGAAGCGGCTGGCGGGCGTGGGGCGCCTTTCCGGCGCGAATCTTGGTATCGAGAGGATTGACGCCGCTGGCCAGGATGCGGACCAGGACCTGATTGGCCGCGGGGACCGGGCGGGGAAGCTCGACCGGAACGAAGTGCGCTCCGGGTTCATGAATGACATAGGTGCGCACGCTGCAGGTCCTCGTTCCTGCCGGCGATGGAGGATGCATCCGCCGGCACAGGAGAGATAGTACAAGGGAATCAAAGATTCCGTTCACGCCCCTGGAGAGTGTGGGCCGCTTCGCCCGGCTGCAACAGCCCACTCTCTTTCAATCGAACGCTGTTGGTATTTGTCGGTGACTTGTACCCTCAACAAGGGGCTGGCCTGCAGCCGTCAATGCTATCTGCCGAAGGAGCCTTCTTTTAGAAATAGGCAAATTTCACTTCGACCTTAATCTGCCTTGAGACGGGCTTGCCTTCAGACAAGGCAGGCTTGAAGCGATATTCCTGAACCGCTGCCACTGCATTCCGGTCGAAGTCCGGTCGCAGGCTTCTGAGGATATGTACGTCCTGGGGCATACCCTGTTGATCTACCGTCAAACCAACCAGGCAGATTCCGCTCAGGTGAGCTTCTTTCCCTTCAGCTGGATATTCGGGCATTTTGCTGCTGATGAGCACAGGCATGCTCGGATGAGCTTCTTCCTTTGCCATGGCTCTTCCGGTTAATCCATTCGCTTCTGTGCCGATCTCTGTCCTCAAGGTGAGCGCTGAAGCGCATGTTCCAAATCCAATCGCTGCACATGCCACAAATGTTAGAGTGCGTAGCACACTTCCTGAGCTTGCGGTTCCGGCGGTCAGGCGCATAATTCTCCTCTCAAAATGGTTGGCATCGAAGATTCCGATGGCGTGGATGTCGACCTGAGGGCGTTCCAGCATCGCGGACGCCAGACGCAGCAGCGATCGTGCGTAGGTTTGCGGACCGTCGAGCATCTCTGCGGCGATGGCATCGCAGACCATCTCGCGACTCTCCGACAACCGAGCCCGGGTCAGCCACAGAAACGGATGAAATGCGCAAGGCAGCGAGACGAGGCTGTAGAGCAGGTTCTTGAGGAAGTCATGACGGGCCATATGAGCGCATTCGTGCGCCATGACCGCATCGAGATCCTCTGCCGTGTGACTGGCGAATCCTCGCGGAAGAAGAAGCAATTTTCTCCGCACTCCTACAGTGACCGGTCCCGGAATCTCTGCAGATTCTGCAATTCCGGCGTCGACACTGAGGAAGGCAGCCACCGTTCGCCAGCGATCCGCCACGCGTTCCTCGCAGCGTTCGTCCGCGCGCATGGCGATCCGATGCGTCTTCCAGAGGCTGTACGCCAGTCTCGTTGCAAAGTATGTCAGGCCGGCAATGTAAACCGTCGCAATTGCAGCTAAGGCATCGTGCGAAAGAATCAGCTTCCTCTCGTGGCCGCCTGCAAACGCGCTGAACGTGATGGCCGTGCGGCTGTGAACCGGAGAAGAGATTCCCGACAGGCCAAAGAGCCGCAGAATTTCGATATTGAAGAGGTGAAGCTGTATGGCCGGCAACAGCGCTTCGGTGACGAGAGCAAACACCCATATCCTGTGCGCCGGTCCCGGTCCCAGCCTTTGCGCAAGACGTGCTGCAGCCCACGCTGCCGCGAAGATCAGCGGAACGATCCACAGGGCATTCGCGAGATACGAGACGAGCCACATCTCCAGCGCGTTCATTCTCCGTCTCCTTCTTCAAGGCGCTTTGTCAGCCTTGCGATGGTCTCCCGATCCAGCTGCCTGCTCTTGATCAGGCTCATCACCAGCTCCTCACTTGAGCCACCGAACATGCGATCCACAAGGTCGCGCACAGCGTGGCTCACGGCCTTCGATTCACTCACGGCAGCGCTGTATTCGTAGGCGCGTCCGCGCAGCTTGCGCTTGACCTTTCTCTTGCGCTCGAGAATGTTCAGCATCGTTTGAACCGTGGTGTAGGCGAGCGGCTCATCGAGATCCTCCTGGACCTCGGTCACATTGCTGGGGCCGCGCCGCCAGACCACCTGCATGATCTTCAACTCCAGCCTCGTCAAGCCGTCTTTTTCCTTGTGTCCCATGCGCGTCTCCTAATTTATTAGGAGATTAGGACGAGACCCTCTCCTTGTCAACTAAAACTTTAGGACTTAACCGTGGTTCCGATTCTTTCCCGTGCCGGTCCGGCCCTCGTCCCAGCTCGTAGGCTGAAGGCACTTTGCGGAGGGGTGCGTCTTCCTACTTGAACCTTCTTCGTATCCTCCGATATTGTTGGCACGTACTCCGGGAGAACGTTTTCATGACACGAACCAGCTCGTCGCGCCGCCGCTTCCTTAAATCGTCCTCGCTTGCAGCGGCTGCCGTTGCACTGCGCGGTTCCAGCCTGCTTGCGCAGAGCTCTGCCCAGGTCGACGCGCATATCGACATCGATCCCGGCGAGACGATTGCCACCATCTCGCCGGAGATCTACTCGCACTTTATCGAGCATCTTGGCGGCGTGATCTATGACGGCGTGTGGGTTGGAGAGGGATCGAAGATCGCCAACGTGGGCGGCATCCGCAAGGACTTCATCGACACCATGCGCGCCGTGCAGGTGCCCGTGCTGCGCTGGCCGGGCGGCTGTTTTGCCGACTCCTACGACTGGCGCGATGGCATCGGTCCGCGCGACAAACGGCCGAACCGCGCGGGCTTCTGGAAGCAGCAGGAATCGAACCAGTACGGCCTGCACGAGTTTATGCGCACCTGCCGGGCAATCGGGTGCAAGCCTTATCTTGCGGCCAATCTGCGGACGCAGCCGGCGCGCGACTTCTACCAGGAGATCGAGTACTGCAACGCTCCTGCAGGCAATCTTCCTTCGAACTCGGCTGCGCCTGCGGCTCCCGATGCGCTGGCCGCGCAGCGTGAAGCCAATGGCGATCGCGAGCCCTTCAACGTCGATCTTTGGGGCGTCGGCAACGAGTCGTGGGGCTGCGGCGGCAATCTCACTCCCGAAGAGTACGCCATGGAATTTCGCCGCTTTACGGCGTGGACGCCGACCTATGGAGACACCCCGCTGCGCTTTGTCGCGGTGGGTCCCAACGGGGACGATGTCGACTGGACGAGCCGATTGTTCAAGGCGCTCTACGGCAACCCGGAGCGGCGTCATCTGTGGGGACTCTCCGTTCATTACTACACGTCGGGCAGTCCGACGAAGTTTGCCGCGGGCGATGCGCTGAAGTTCAACGACGACGAGTTCTACGATCTGCTGACGCGCGGAAGCCTGATGGACAAGGTCATCACGGACCACTGGAACGCGATGAGCAGCGCCGTTCCCAGCGCGCTGTCGAGGGAGCAGCCCTCGGTCAAGCTGGTCGTCGACGAGTGGGGAGCGTGGTACGGCAAGGGCACGGAGCTTGCGCCCGAGTACAACCTGTCGCAGCAGTCCACCATGCGCGATGCGCTTTTGACCGGCATCACGTTCGACATCTTCCAGCGCCATGCGGACAAGGTTGGCGTCGCTGCCGTCGCGCAGTCAATCAACTGCATTCACTCGCTGATGCTGGCGCAGGGGGACAGGTTCTGCGTCACGCCGACCTTCCACGTCTTCCAGATGTATCTTCCGCATCGCGGAGCGCAGTCGGTGCGCGCAGATTTTACGGCGGCCTCGATTCCCAACCCCATGGGCAACACGGCAAGCCAGGTGGGAGGCAACAGCTACATCGGCCAGCTTCCTCCCATCAAGTCGCTTGCCGGTCTCAGCGGATCCGCCTCGGTCAAGGGCAAATCGCTCACGCTTACCGTGGTGAACCCGCACCTGACCCAGCCGATGACGACGGAGATCGCCGTGCGCGGCGCCTCGATTGCCTCAGCGAAGGGAACCGTGCTGGCGGAGAAGGATGTGCATGCGCACAACGACTTTGCGCATCCGGATGCGGTCAAGCCGCGCTCTGCCGGAGCCCTCAGTCCGGCAGGAGGAAAGCTTACTCACAGCTTTCCTCCTGCCAGCGTTACCTCGCTTGAGATCGCACTGGTGTGAAGAGGGCTTCCCGCATGCCTCGGGAGGAATAACCCGGGGCATGCCTTACGGTTTACTTCGGCATAGGGATGGAGACAGCCTGTCCCTTGCCGCGTTCGGCGATCCAGATCGTATCGCCTGATGCCTCCACTCCCGTGGGAGTCTTGAGGCCGTCCTTCAGCACCGTGACGCTGGCCTTGTCTCCATTCACCGTAATCGCGGAGATCTTGCCGCTGCCGTTCTCAGCCACAAGCAGCTTTCCTCCGGCTGCGCGCATGCCATCCGGTCCTTTGATTGGCTGGTCCATCCAGATATCGACGGGCGTTCCCGCCTTTCCACTGGCGTCCACGGGAATGCGATACAGCTTGTTGAAGAAGACGTTGTTCACATACAGCGTGCCATCCAGGAAGGTGATGCCGTCGACGCCCATCAGCGTGCGATGCTCGAGGAACAGCTCTGCCGTGGTGGCGCCGCTCGGCAGGCGATAGATCTTTCCGTTTGCGGTGTCGGTGATGTAGAGCGCCTTGTCCGGCCCGATGGCAAAGTCGTTGCACGTGTTGTTGTCGCCGGGCAGGTTCCAGCGAATCTTCGGTGCTCCGGTCGTAAGGTCGAAGCTCCTGAGCGCGGTATGCCGCTCGACCGGCGTCGTGTTTGGCACGGGAGTAAGCTGGCAGGTCCACAGGGTGTTGGTCGATGCATCCGCCAGCATGCCGAAGAAGAAGGTTCCCGGGCCTTCGGCGCTGGCATCGATAAACTTCTCCGCCGTAGAAGCGCCGGGCTTCACCTTGTAAACAAAGGGCGTGCTGGCGCTGCCGACGATCAGCACGCCTCCGGGAGCCACCGTCAGGCTCTCCGGCTGCGACTTCGCATCGGCGATCAGGATCTCGGCTGCGGACGCAACCTGGGCAAAGCTCACAATGAGAGCCGCGCATACAGTCAGGCATCGAGCGTTCAAAAACGACATGTCACATCTCCTCAGGGTTGATGGGTACGCAATCATCGCAAATTAGATCAGAGCAGAAGAATCTTTGAGGCTGGTTAAACATGACCGGCTTCTTCGAAGACAAAATGATAATCCTGCAATGTAGCTCTCGTCTTCCGCAAACAAAAAAGAAGCGGCGGTCCGGGGAAGGAGACTGGAGCGTTCTTCTGCCGGAAGCCGAGAGGGTAGAGCACGATAACAGGATGCGGGTCGGGCCGCGAATCTCAGCGTGCAATTGCCCTACTGGCCCGTCTGAGGTGCAGCTTCCGGCAACGGCATTTCAAGAGGCGAATGCCCGAGGGTCAGTCCAAACCCTTACTCAATGCGTGCATTGCCCTGATCTCGACATCCCAACCCGGCCTGGGAGGAAACAGTCTCTTTTGGTCCGCGAACGGGCGCAACGGCACTCATTCTTCCTATTGACAGTCTATAAGAGGCTTGCTATGGTCTTATCGACCATCTATAGGAGACTCGCATGCCGCCCGCTCAATCTGAATTGTTGCAGGGAACGCTCGATTTATTGATCCTGAAGTCGCTCGCATCCGGCGAATTGCACGGTATGGGTATCTCGCGTCGCATCGCGCAGATCACCAACGACACCTTTGACGTAAAAGCCGGCTCTTTATTCCCTGCTCTGCACAGGATGGAGGAGGCCGGTTGGCTCACGTCCTCATGGGGCGAATCGGAGACCAAACGGCGCGCCAAGTTCTATTCCGTCACAAAGGCTGGCAGGAAACAGCTTCATAGCGAGTCGGAGCGATGGGAGAGGATTTCCATTGCGATGGCGTGTGCTTTGCGGGCCACATAGGAGGCTGGACGTGATTGCTCGTCTACGCGCGCTATGGCGAAATTTCTTTGATCGTGGGACCGTCAACCGGGACCTTGATGAAGAAATACGCGGCTATCTCGAAATGCTGGCTGCGGAGAAGGTACGGGGCGGTATGACCCCGGATGAAGCTCTTCGGGAAGCCAGACGGGAGTTTGAGGGCGTTGAACAGGTGAAGCAGAGTGTTCGCGATATCAGGACAGGAGTCTCTATGGACACCATGATGCAGGATCTTCGATATGCTCTTCGGACTCTTACCAACAGTGCCGGTTTCTCCGCGGTAGTGGTTCTCACGCTGGCCTTCGGTATCGGTGCCAACACCGCGGTTTTCACGCTCATCCACGCGGTGATGCTCAAGCAATTGCCGATCGCCAATCCGCACCAGCTTTACCGCGTCGGTGAAGGCGAATTCTTCTGTTGCGAGTGGGGAGGCCTGCAGGATACATGGGGTACCTTCGACTACCAGTTCTACAAGCATCTGCGCGATACCGATCCGTCCTTCGATCAGATTGCCGCGTTTTCCGGCAGCACACCCTCTTTCAATCTGCGGCGCGCAGGCTTGTCGTCAGTGGCGCAGTCCGCCAATGGCGAATATGTTTCCGGCAACTACTTTTCGACGTTAGGGCTTCAAGCCGCTGCAGGCCGCCTGCTTGGTCCGGCGGACGACCGGCCGGACGCGCCCGCCGCAGTCGTGATGGGCTTTCGGGCCTGGAAGCAGCAGTACGCATCCGACCCGTCCCTTATCGGATCGACTCTCTTGATCAACGGCTTGCCGGTTACGCTGGTCGGCATCGCACCGCAGGACTTTTTTGGCAACCGGCTTTCCGCCAACCCGCCAGAATTGTGGCTGCCCTTGAGCCTGCAACCGGCTTTTGAGGGGCAAGGACAAAAGTCTCTTCTCTATTCATCCGGAGACGCATGGCTTTACGTCATTGGCCGGCTCAAGCCTGGTCTTTCACCTGCCGCGGTACAAACGCGACTGACCGCAGAACTGCAGCAATGGCTTCGCGCTGAACACCGTGACAGAGGGGAAGACAAGGACAAGATCGATAAGCAGCACATTCGCCTTACACCCGGCGGCGCCGGCATCTCGTCCTTCCGCGATGGCTCAAAAAGCAACCTCTGGCTTCTCTCGGCCGCGTCCATTCTTGTTCTCCTGATTGCTTGCGCCAACCTCGCGAATTTGTTGCTGGCGCGTGGCGCATCCCGTCAGCAGCAGACGGCGCTGCGCCTTGCACTGGGGGCGGGACGTTCCCGACTCATTCGTGCCGTGCTCATGGAGAGCCTGCTGCTCTCCTTGACCGGCGGAGCGGTTGGGCTGGGGGTCGCCTACGCCGCTTCAAAGGCGATTCTTGTTTTGGCCTTTCGCGGCGCCACGTATGTTCCCATCAGCGCCTCGCCCTCTTTGCCCATCCTGGGGTTCGCATTGTGTCTCTCCATTCTCACGGCGATCGTTTTTGCGGTCGTACCAGCCTGGATCGGCACACGTGCGTACCCGTCGGACGGCCTGCGCCTCGGCAGCCGCGGCGCCACTCGACATGCTTCGCGGCCGCAGAAGGTTCTCATAATTGTGCAGGCAGCGCTCTCCGTCGTTCTACTTGCGGTCGCGGGCCTGGTCACGCAGAGTCTGCGCAATCTGGAAAAGACCAACCTTGGCTTTCAGCCTCAGGGCAGGCTCGTGGCCACGATCAATTTCAAGGCCGCAGGCTACACGCCGGAACGTCTC
Source organism: Edaphobacter sp. 12200R-103 (assembly GCF_010093025.1). Lineage (GTDB taxonomy): Bacteria > Acidobacteriota > Terriglobia > Terriglobales > Acidobacteriaceae > Edaphobacter. Next base: position 3,367,123 of record NZ_CP048114.1, read on the forward strand.
CCCGCCACCTATCAACAGGTGCAGAATCGTCTTGAGCAGATTCCCGGCGTGCGCAGTGCCAGCCTTTCGCTCAATAGTCCCCAGAATTTGTGCTGCATCTCACTGAACGTTTCCATCGGCGGCCACCCCGACAATCGACTGGAAAACATCGACGTGGGCTTTTCCCGTGTCAGTCCCCACTACTTTGAAACGATCGGCACGCCGCTTCAACGAGGCCGCGCTTTCAATCAGAACGACACACAGGCATCGCCCCACGTCGCTGTAGTCGACGAATCATTTGCCCGCACATTCTTCCCCGGCGAAGATGCCATCGGGAAGCACTTCGGCTCGTCCCTGCAAGGCCACGGATACGACTATGAAATCGTGGGCATCGTGAAGGACACGGCATATCGCAATCTCGGCTCGGTGCAGAGGCCCATGTATTTTCTTCCATTTTCACAGACCACGTCCTTCGGGCCCAGCGGCTATCAACGCCTGGAGGCAGGAACGCTCTATGCCTATCTGATCGAGCTTAGCGTCACCGGTGCTCCGGAGAGCTATGAAAAAGCCTTTCGCAGCGCCCTGGCCGAAATAGATCCCAACCTCTCGGTAATCAATCTCAAGAGTTATACCGAACAGGTGGCGATTCAATTCAACCAGCAGCGACTTCTCGCCCGCCTTACCGGCCTTTTCAGTCTACTGGCGCTCCTGCTGGCGTCGCTTGGGCTTTACGGAGTTACTGCCTACAATGTCAGCCGCCGCACCGCAGAAATCGGTATCCGCATGGCCTTGGGTGCCAATCGGAGCAACGTGGTCAGTATGGTGCTGCGTGGCGCCCTGCTGCAGGTTGCCGTCGGACTCGTCATCGGCACTCTAATCGCCATCGTCTGTGGTCGTTACATGGCGCATCAGCTTTACGGCGTAAGCCGCTTCGATCCGTGGGTACTCGGTGGAGCAATCCTGGTGTTGAGTGCCTGTGCGCTGATTGCTGGACTTGTGCCCGCACGTCGCGCCGCTTCCATCGAACCGGTCGAAGCGCTAAGAATCGAATAGTAAGAACGCTGCCATTCATGGTGTTCGCTCTTGGTACGAAGCGGCCAGGGTCGATTGGTACATCATCGCCAGGTCACGCATCGAGTACGAGATGAGCACCGGCAGGTAGGCTCATGGGAAGTGAACGAAAAAAAGCGGCGGTCCGGGGAAGGAGACCGGATCGTTCTTCTGCCGAAGGCGAGAGGAGAGAGCACGATGACAGGATGCTGGTCGGGCCGCGAATCTCCCAGTGGGATTTGCCCCACTGGCCGGGCTGAGGATGCAGCTTTCCGAGATCGGCGTTTGTCGGGAGTCTCTTTGCCCGTTTCAAGCCTCGTTTTTGGGCGGCCCAGACCCTTTATGGAATCTACAGAGATGCTGTAAGCTTCAGTGCAACATGAGCAACCGCTTTTCTGCGATGCTGCACATTCCCGGCGACGTTCGGGACGCCATTCTGTTTTATGGGCGGGCCTTTGGCGCCACGACAGGTTGGAGCACGCCTCCGGCCGAGGACATGGTGGCACAGCTCCTTGTCCATGGTGTGGAGTTCTGGGTGCATCCGGCGGACGAAGCGATCGGTAATCCGTCACCCGCACAGCTGGGCGGGACGGCAGTGCGGCTCATGCTCATCGTAGACGATCCGGATGCGGTGTTCGATCAGGCTGTAGCCGCTGGCGCGGTGGTCCGCTCCCCCGTGCAGAACCACGACTACGGATGGCGTGATGGCTCCGTTGTGGACCCGTTTGGACATCGCTGGGAGATCGGCAAGCCACTTTAGCGCATACGCTCATGATCGGAAAGCTGCTTCCGCAGGCCAGGGCGGTTGCGATCACTCAAGTTCTCTTCTCACAACAGCGTTTTTCGGGAGTGATCCTGCGATCACTTTCGGATTGCCGTGATCCGTCCCGACTAACGGCCGTTCGTGAACCATCTGATAGATTCGACGCATGGCGCTCAAACGGATGGATAACGTAGGAATCGTCGTCGATGACCTCGAAGGGACGATTGATTTCTTTCGAGAGCTGGGCCTTGAACTCGAAGGGCGGGCCACGATCGAAGGAGAATGGGCAGGACGTGTCACCGGACTTGCCGGCCAGCGTGTTGAGATTGCGATGATGCGCACGCCGGACGGCCATAGCCGTCTCGAGCTCTCCCGCTTCCTCACGCCGCCTGTCGTCGCGGATCACCGCAATGCCCCGGTGAACGCTCTAGGCTATCTCCGCGTCATGTTCGCCGTAGACGATATCGACGAGACGCTTGGCAGGCTTCGCAAGCGCGGCGCACAGCTCGTAGGCGAAGTAGTCCGATATCAGGACTCATATCGGCTCTGCTACATCCGCGGGCCTGAAGGACTTCTCATCGGACTCGCCCAGGAACTCAACTGAGCGCAATGTGCCCCGGCTCTTCGAAAGTTGCTTCGAATCCGCCGCGGAAGGCGGCTATCGTGAGCAATCATTAGCCTCCATGATGCGCGTTTTCGTTACTAATGATCCAGGCGGACTCAGGCCACGTTCAATGAGCAGATGGGCCTGCATGCACCATTTCGAGAACGCGCGCATGGGTGAATAGCTATCTGCCGCGGCTATACAGCATGAGAAAGAAAGGCCAAGGCCATCTCAGCAACCATCGTCGTGGAGAGGATGTTGTAGTGTGTCGCACCTGGCACAATACCGAGTCGAGCAGCAGGGCGTAGTGATCCATCCAGTCCTGCATCGCGCTTGCCCCCACCGAGAGCTTCATAGAACGCCACGATATGCTCAGGGCGAATAGAATCAGCGTCGGCAAAGATGAGTTCTATAGGCGATTTGACCTGTTTCACTTGCGCTGACCAGTCGAAATTCTGTGATTCCATCTGGCCAATCTTGCGCAGCAGGTTCTCCCAATTCACCTCTGGATAGAGTTTGCCTAGTGGTGATCCCTTGATGTTCTGCGCAATTTGCGCAGCATGGACACCCATCGCATCAAACGCCGCATTGACTTCAGGGTATGAGCCATCATGTGCCATCGCCGCCGAAACTACAATCAATCGCCTCACCGAAGCAGGGTGGCGAATCAGCGCCTGAAGGGCAACGCCACCGCCCAATGAATAGCCCAGAACATCGGCTTTCTCAAGTTTCAGATACGTGATCAATGCACCGACGTCGTCGGCCATGGATTCGAATCGAAGAGGGCGGTCAATATCCTTCGTATATCCGTGACCCTGTAGATGCACGACGATCACTTGCCGCGACTTGGCAAGCGCGAGTAGATTGGGACCGAACACCTCGCTCGCTGCAACTCCCCCGTGTAACAAAATCAGCGGTTCCCCGTCGCCATGGATCTCGAAATACATCTGCAAGCCGTTGACCTGAGCAAAACCTGATTTGGTATTCGCCGCCATCGCATCTAAAGGCTGCCGAGCTTGCGCGAAAGTGGGAATGATGGCTGCTGTACTCATTGCCACGCCTGCATGCGCGAGAAACTCTCTTCTTTGCATCGCATTGATCTCCGAACCGTCGGCGGGTACCCGAATATCCGGCTCCTGATTTGTATTTGATATCCGGGCCGTTGGAGGATCAACCACACAATAATCGCCGAGTCGCCGGTTAGCATTGTCTGGACAGAATGGAAGGTGCTGCGATGGAGATGGCTTATCGGGAGCGGTGGGCAGAAGAGATTGTGGAGATGCGAAGGCTGCTTGCCGACTTCGCCATGCAGGAAGAGTGCAAGTGGGGAAAGCCCACCTACACCGTGAACGGAAAGAATGTTGTCATCCTGCAAGGGTTTAAGGAGTTCTTTGCGTTGGGGTTCTTTCAAGGAGCGTTGCTGAAGGATCCGAAGAAACTCCTGGTGCAATTGGGGCAGACGCAGGCGGGGCGAGTGATGAAGTTCGCCGGTGCCGAGGAGATTATCTCCAAGGCTGCGACGATCAGAGCTTACGTGCGTGAGGCGATAGCCATTGAGAAGGCCGGGCTGCGCGTAGAGAAGAAGAAGACCGAGGACTTTCCCGTACCAGAGGAGCTGAAGGCAAAGTTCCAGAGCGATCCGCAGTTCAGGAAAGCTTTCCATGCCTTGACGCCAGGGCGCCAACGGGGATATTTGTACCACTTCGCCGCGGCGAAACAGGTGTCGACACGAGTGGCTCGGATAGAAAAGGCTATCCCGGCGATTCTCGCCGGACGTGGATTTCTAGAGCGCCCCAGGGGATAGCTCGGCCGCATCTCCACTCGACGGGCACGTATCGCTGCAACCAAAGGTGCAGGCTCCGAAGAGAGAGTCCTCGACGCTTCATGCAACCGATCGGCCCCAGCAAGACTCGTAGAAGCCATCTCTAAACCCTGTTCAGAGCCGGGGAAACCAATCGCTGTAAATCCTTCGGAGGCACCATTTCACTCAATTCAGGTCGACTCATCGTTACACTGGCGTCCTGAGGACTTCTCTGCGCAGCGCCAGCATTTGGCCAGCCGAACCAAAGATGCAAGCTTCAGGATCTCCAAGGCACTTACGGATTCACCCTCAAGGGTGACAGCTTGTCTCCGGACCGACTCGCGGATAGCATGATGCACTTGAGGTGCGACTGCTCATGAACATCTTCGGACGGTGGTTTGTCGCTAATGTGTTCGGTATGACAATCGGTTTGGGAACTCATTCTTTCCTGGCTCACGGATTTACCGGTCAGCATGGCAACGCGATGACGCCTGCCCAATGGATTGCCCACATCCTTTCCTTCGGCTGGGCATCCGCGATAATCTTTCTCTGTCAGCGCAAGTCCGCACCGGCGTTGTTTCAATCCGGTGTAGTGCCGGTCTTTCGCGCGAGCACTTTGGCGACCCTGGCTTTTCTCGGCGTGTGGTCTCTGGTCGGAATCCCTTTCGACATCCTGGCAGCGTTTCTTGCCTTCGGCCTGAGTTTGGGCCTGGCCCTTCGAAACCGAACAAAGGAAGCGGTGCTTGTCCTGACCGCGACCAGCGCAGTCGCCGGAATGGTTACGGTGGGATCAGGTCTCCCCATCGCCGGCAAACTTATGACGGCATTCGGCGGCGGACTCGCCGGAGACGCCACGCTTTGGACTTATATCGGAATAGTGGGTGGGGTGTCGTCAGGCCTGTTAGGATCATTCGCCCTGCGACGCGTAATCGCAAACGATTCAGCAGCAAAAGAAAAGGTAGCCGCAGGCTAGCAGTCGGCTTGTCATCAGGAATCCGTGGATGACGAGAACGGCGTTTATCAGGACCTCTCCTGCGAGAACCATGAAAATGACAGACCGCCTGCCGACGGTCTGTCGAGGGTGCGAAGTCTGCAACTCCTTAGGCTGTTTTGTTTCCTTGAATTGCTTTTGCCGCTTGTCGTATTACGTCAATGACAGCCTGGGGCCTGGAGAGCATCGGCACATGACTGCTTTCAACCTCGATTACAGTCGCTCCCATACGTTTCGAGACCCACCGTTGGAGATCGGGATGAACGGTATGGTCTTGCAGGCACAAGATGTACCAGCTTGGCTTCGACTTCCAGGGAGTGCTCTGGAGATTCTGCTGCGTGAAGAGGTCGGCATGAGGGGGGAAATGTGTCGCCCACACGAGCTTCTGTTCCTGCTCGGAAAGGTCTCCGCAGAAAAACTCAGTTCCGTTCGGAAGCATCCAGGCGTATCCGTCTGCGACCTCGACGCGAGAAAAGATGTCCGAGGGATACTTGTTGAGCTGGTCTTGTACCGTCTCGCCGACATCGGGGGCAACTGCTCCAATGTAGACGAGGCCGGCCACGCGATCATCGACTCCCGAGGCAGTGATCGTGGCGCCGCCATAGGAATGCCCGACAAGGAGCACGGGACTGCTGACCCGGTTGAGCGTGCGCTTCACCATAGCCACATCCTCTTCAAACGATTCCAGGCTGTATTGAACCGCAATGACCTCATAACCATCCGCCTGCAATGTGGGGATGACCTTGCTGAAGCACGACCCATCGGCCCAAATGCCGTGGCAGAACACAATGGTTGGTTTACGTGATGACATACTGATACTCCTGAGTTCTGAATTTCGGACAACACGAGTGTGATCCGTTAGCGATAGGTTCCTCCGGAACGAGTGCTTGCACAAATACTTTGAATGGTTTACCTATGCTTATAAAGCATAGGAGCGGGCCATGGAGCTTCGTCATCTCCGGTATTTCATTGCGGTCGCTGAGGAAGGAGGTCTTCTGCACGCCGCAGAGCGACGGCTCCATACCTCCCAGCCGTCGTTGAGCCGCCAGATTCGTGATCTCGAGATGGAGCTAGGCGTGAAGCTGCTTGAGCGAAAAGCGCGAGGCATTGAGCTCACTGCGGCTGGACGGGTATTCCTCGATCATGCACGGCTGGCATTGATGCAGATAGAGGTTGCGTGCGAAGCCGCACGAAATACGGAGCGACCTCACAAGCCGGGTTTTGGATTGGGGTTCCTGCCGGGACAGGAAGTAACCTGGCTGTCCGGGGCACTGCGGATATTGCGCGAGGAGGCAGCCGATGTTGACGTTACGATCACCACGAAATCCTCGCCCGAACTCGCGAATGCACTGATGCAGGGCGAAATCGATGTGGCTCTGCTGAGGCGGGAGACGCGGACTGCTGGGCTGGACTTCAAACTTCTCGTCAAGGAGCCTCTGGTCGCGGTCCTGCCTGCTCGCCACCGCCTGGCTCGGCACAAGGCAATACGGCCGGAGGACATCTGCCGCGAGGACTTTATCAGCACAGCACGTGCCGCACCCGTGCTCAAAACCGTGATCGACGAGTACGCGGCGAAGGTTGGCATCAAGCTGAAGCAGATTTTCGATGCCGAAACCCTATCGGGCGGTATGTCGTTGGTGGCTTCCACCGGCGGCTTTACGCTTCTGCCTGCCTATGTGCAAAGCGCACTGATTCCTTCGGTAGTTGCGAGGCCATTGCGTGGCGAGGTCCCAACCATCGATCTCGTGATGGGATACAACAAGTCGAATACATCTCCGTTGCTCAAGAAGTTTCTTCTTCGTGCAAGCGAACTCGCATCCGGTCGATCTCGGGATGAAGACACATGAGGTATGTTGAAAGGTCGGAAATGCAAGATTGTAGGGCAGAGACATGAGATTCTGACGGTGCGGGATCTTCGGATGCTCACGCGCCCGATTCCCGAACGGAAGCCGCGTTCAGATGCGGACGACTGGAAAGAACATCATGCGTTTTCTTGCAGATTTGGCGCTCTTCGTGGAGGTTGCGAACACGCGGAATTTCGGGCGCGCGGCAGCGGCGTTGGGCATGCCCGCGTCGACGCTTTCACGACGCATCAGCGCACTTGAGCGCGAATTGGGCTTCCATCTCATTCATCGCTCGACACGGACCTTCCAATTAACTGACGCGGGCCAGGCCTGCTACGAGCAGTCCAAGGCTCTCGTCGCAGAAGCCATGCGCATTCAGGAGGATGTGACGGGGATCGCCCCCAGGGTCTCCGGACGTATCAAGGTGGGCGTGCCGTTCGATTTGGCGCAGACCATCTTCCTTCCTCTTTTCGCCCGCTACATGCTCGAACATCCTGATACGTCCATCGAGATACTTTCCATTAGCGGCCATCCCAATCTTCTTACCGAAAGCCTCGATCTAGCGATCCTCGTCAGTCATCAGTTGCGTTTGCCTGATTCATCGTTCTGGTCCCGCCGGGTCGGTACCTTTCCTCGCCGCCTGTTTGCTTCTCAGGAATATCTTGCGAAGCACAAGAAGATTAAAGATCCGGAAGAGCTAGCCCAACACTCCTGTATCCGCCTCGTTCATGGGGAAGCCCTCAGCCAGTGGGAGTTGCGCCGGGATCGCGAACATCGGATCGTGAAGGTGAGTGGCATGGCCAGCGCAAATTCGGTGGGGATGACGGCAAAGCTGTCGAAGGAAGGCGTGGGCATTGCGGTTCTGCCCGACTTCCTGGCGACGCATCCCGGATTCGGGGACGGACTGACGAGTCTGCTCGACGACTGGCAGGCCGTTCCAGCCCATGTCTTTGCGGTGACGCCTTCCAAGATGCAGCCTGCTCGTGTTCAGAAGCTCGTCAGCTTCATCAAAAAGCATTTCGAAACCATGCTGAACGATCTCAGTCCTGCCCGCAGATCGTAGCCGGACATGCCACGAATCGCCAAGGATGCTACCCCGGCCCAGCGTCCTGCTTTTCTTCCATAATCGCAATTCTGTTTTCCATTACATATTGACGCATGTCTCCTCTCTGCCGCGTCTCTTGTACCGAACCTGCCGCGAGGTTCGCGGTGCAACTTTGAAGGGAGAAGGACAATGAAAGCACTACGCATCAATGACTATGGGGCGCCTCTTCACGTGGACGAGGTGCCGATTCCGTCTCCTGGTCCCGGACAGGTGCTGGTCGAGAACGAGTTCACGAGCATGAACGGTGTCGATCCAGGGCGCGGTCTGGGTTTTTTGCGCCAGGTCTTCCCGCTGCAGTTTCCATGGACGCCTGGAGGCGATGTAGCGGGTCGAGTGGCTGCCGTGGGTGAAGGAGTTACGGTTTTTAAAGTGGGCGATGAAGTATTTGGCTACACAAGAGAAGCCGGCGCCTATGCCGAGTTTGTGGTCGTGAATGCTGCCAACCTGGCCCACCGACCTGCGGCCATCGCAGCCGAAGTAGCGGCCGGAATCGCACTCGTAAGTCAAACCGCGACGCAGATGTTGAGGCTCTCGAAGATCAAGGCAGGGCAGACGCTGCTGATCCTAGGCGCGTCAGGGGGTGTGGGATCGCTTGCGGTGCAGCTGGCACGAAATGCCGGAGTTCATGTGATCGCCACCGCGCGTCAGAGCAAGTCCGCTGCGCTTCAGCAGTTGGGAGTGGCACGTGTGATCGACCTTACCCGGGAACGGATGGAAGATATTGGGCAATGTGACGCTGTGCTCAATCTGGTGGGAGGAGACACGGTCGTTTCTTCCTACGCACGGGTGAAGCCGGGCGGCGTTGCGGTCACGGCGAATCGACCGCCAATCGCGGAAGAGGCCGCGCGTCTGGGGATCGAAGCCGCCTTTGTTGAGACCAACGTTACAACCGAAGGGCTGAATAGCTTCGCCATTTTAGTCACTGGGGGAAAGATCAAGCCGCAGATCGCTTCTATTGAAACACTGTGGTCCCCCGCCTCACTGTGGGAGAAGCGCGAGAGCGACGGAATAGGGAAGATCGTCTTTTCGATCCGATCCTGACAAGTCGGCTTAGCGGAAGTGAAAGCCAAAAAAGCGGCGGCTCCGAGAAGGAACCGCCGCCTGATATTGCACCGAAGGCGCGCAAAGCGCGCGTCCCGCCGTGCGCGTAGCACCTAGCCGATATCTTCGGACCAGTTTTCGAGGTACTGCTTGAAGTCGGTCATGAACTTGCCGGCATCGGCTCCGTCGACGATGCGGTGATCGAAGCCCAGCGTGAAGCGCTGAACCGTGTGGATCGCGATCGATTCGTTGCCTTCCTTGTCCGTCACGACCACGGGCTCCTTCGTCATACCGCCGATGCCCAGGATGGCGACCTGCGGCTGGTTGATGATCGGCGTTCCGAACTCCTCGCCGAAGATGCCGGAGTTGGTCAGGGTGAAGGTTCCGCCGGAGACCTCGTCGGGAGCCAGCTTCTTCGAGCGGGCGCGGTCGGCCAGGTCGATGATGGCGCGGGTTACGCCGAGGAAGTTCTTCTCCTCCGCCTGCTTGATGACCGGGACGATCAGGCCCCACTCCAGCGCGACGGCGATGCCGACGTTGATGTTCTTGTTGTAAAGGATGGCATCGCCCTTGACCGAGGAGTTGACCACCGGATGCTTGCGCAGCGCGACCACGGCAGCGCGGGTGATGAACGGCATGTAGGTCAGCTTGACGCCGTTGCGCTGCTCGTACTTGTTCTTCTCCTTCTCGCGCAGCTTGACGATGCGGGTCATATCGACCTTGAAGACGGTGTGGACGTGCGGCGAGGTCCGCTTGGATTCGACCATGCGCTGCGCGATGATGGTGCGCATCTTCGACATGGGGACCAGCTCGCCGGGCTGCGGCTGAGCGGCGGCCGGAGAAGCCGCCTTAGGCGCCGATGGAGTTGGCGCTGAAGATGGGGCACCCGGTGTTGTGGCTGCACCCGTTGTTGCGGCGGCAGCAGGAGCAGCAACGGCGGCAGGCTTCGCGCCGCCAGACAGGTGGCCGAGGATGTCTTCCTTGGTGATGCGTCCGGCAGATCCCGTTCCCGCGACCTGCGAGAGGTCCACGTTGTTCTCCGAGGCGATCTTGCGAACCAGCGGCGACGAGCGTCCGCGCTCCCCGACAGAAGCCGAGCCCACCATCGTCTCCGATGAAGCCGGAGCCGAAGATGGGGCACCCGTAGTTGCGGCAGGGGCTAGGGCGGCAGCAGCCTGACCTGCGCCTCCGCCGATGACGGCGACCACGGTATTAATCCCGACGGTAGCGCCTTCCTGCACCTTAATCTCGGTCAGGGTTCCGGCGGCAGGCGAAGGAATCTCCGCATCGACCTTGTCGGTCGAGATCTCGAAGATCGGCTCGTCACGCTGGACGGTGTCACCCACCTTCTTCAGCCACTTGGTGATGGTGCCTTCGGTGATGGATTCGCCCATCTGCGGCATCAGGACCTCGGTGCCCGGTCCGGCAGCGGCCGAGCCCACCTTAGCCTCCGGCGTTGCCGGGGCACCCGTTGTTGCGGCGGGTGCAGGGGCCGGGGCGGCGGCAGCCTTGCCAGCGCCTCCGCCAATCACGGCGACCACGGTATTAATCCCGACAGTAGCGCCTTCCTGCACCTTAATCTCGGTCAGGGTTCCGGCGGCAGGCGAAGGAATCTCCGCATCGACCTTGTCGGTCGAGATCTCGAAGATCGGTTCGTCACGCTGGACGGTATCGCCCACTTTTTTCAGCCACTTGGTGATGGTGCCCTCGGTGATCGATTCGCCCATCTGCGGCATTAGAACCTCGGTGCTGGAGCCCTCGGAGGCAGCAGCAGGGGTAGCCGGAGCAGCCGCAGGCTCCGATGCCGCCGGGCTCGCCTGCGCGGGTGCCGGAGCCGCAGTGGCGGCAGGAGCGGCAGCCGCTGCGGAAGCACCGCCAGCGCTCTCAATGATGGCGACGACGGTGTTAATGCCGACCGTGGCGCCTTCCGCCACCTTAATCTCTTTCAGCACGCCGGCCTCGGGCGAAGGAATCTCGGCATCGACCTTGTCGGTCGAGATCTCAAACAGCGGCTCATCGCGCTGGATGGGATCGCCCGGCTTCTTGAGCCACTTGGTGATGGTGCCTTCCGTGATGGATTCTCCCATCTGCGGCATAAGTACGTCAGTCGGCATGTATTTCTCCCTCAAACAGTTACGGGCGGGGCACTTGAACGGCACTCCGTCCTGGCCCGGCCGAACCGGGCATACGAATCGGATTATACGGTGATTTCAACAGGGCTGGCGCGGTTCGGGTGCGGTTAGCGAACCGTTTGGCCCGCGAGTGCGACCAGGTCAATCCGGAAAGATCGCCCGCACCCTTTACAAGAGCCGTACCAGTGGGGGGAAGGTCAGGAGAAGGCCACCTCCCAGTAACACCAACGCGACCTTTACCGCGAAGGAGGAAGACGGCGGTCGCCTGCTCCAGAGATACGACAACGCTGCCCACGACAGGAGAAAGATCAGAGTGCCGAAGACAAGCACCCCGCTCAGCGCTCCCGACGGCGGATACACGCCAAGCAGACGGTTGATCGCCGGACTGCTGTTGCCCAGAAGATAGAGCAGACCGAAGGCGAAGCACCCGGCCGACGATGCCACCAGCATGGAGCAGGCCGCCACGTAGTTCGGAAGGTCTTTGTTCATCGCGCCTCCATGGCTGAAACCGCCGCTGCATCCGTAACTGGAGCCGCCTTGTTCAGAAATGCTCCTGTGAGCCCGGCGATCCCGGTGGCGAAGAGCGCGGTCGCTGCAAAGACAAGGACTCCGAGACGGAGCGGCGGGTGTTCGCGCAGAGCGGTGCGGCAGCGCGTCAGAAGGTAGACTGCGGCCATAAAGGCAAGCGGCGCAATCAGGGCTACGTGTTCCTTCCACTCCATGCCGAGCGAATGAAGCGGTGCTGTCGAAGCATGCGAGAGAAGGAGCGTTCGCGGATACCTATGGATGTCCGCGCCGGCAGGCTGAGGAGCCCGGTACCACGGATAGACCAGAAAGGTCCCGCTGAGCACAGCGGCCCATCCGAAGATAGCCGCACCGGCAAGATAGAAGCGCTCCCAGAGGGGAAGAGTCTCCGGCAGGGGCTGATGCCTGTGATAGCGAAGGCTCTCAAGGAGCAGAGCATACGACGCCAGCAGAAAAAAGACCCCGAAGAACAGGCCGTGCAGTTCTGTCCACAGCGGATGATGGCCCATCTCGATCGAAACCCCTCCAGAAGCAATGTAGCTTATGCCGAATGTAGCCGATCGAAGGCAACAGGTAAATGAAAGGTTCCGGGGCGTGCCATCCAACGTACCGTTCTTGCTTTCTACCGAAAGTCCCGGACAGGACCGGAAAGCAGCAGATTTCTCCACGACGCGCTCAAAGCGCTCCGATCGGAATGACACTTTCTGAAGAGGAACGGGACGAATCGTCTAGTTGGTGGATCCGAGGTTCGTTGAAGGATAACCGCAGATCTTTCGACTCCGTTTGGCCCAAAAACGGCCAAACTCCGCTCAAGATGACACTGCAAAATAGGGTGCGAACTTAAGACTCAAGACACTTAGGAGCAATTTTGCCGACACGCCTGGAACCGGCAGATGAATTTGACGACACCGCCTGGCCTGTTAAATCTCGGCAAAAAATATCGCGGAGCAGTGACCGCCGCTCCTACAGAGCCGCAACGCCCAGCAATGCATCGAGCGAGCCGGCAAGAATCTGGCGCTCAAAGACGCGTCCGAACGCACGTCCGGTCGAGTGGGTGGCATTCTCCATGGTCGGCTGCCGCGAGGGATCGTCCGTCGCCTGGGCCTCGAGCTCGAGGCTTGTGACTGTCCGGTCGGTGATGCCGCAGGGAACGATCAGGTTGAAGTCCCTCAGGTCGGTCGTCACATTCAGCGCAAAGCCATGCGAGGTCACGCCCTGTGAGACATGGATGCCCATTGCGCAGATCTTCTTCTCCTCGACGGAGCCCGAGGCGATCGTCCAGACGCCGGTGCGTTTTGCGATGCGCTGCGCCGGGACACCGAAGTCGTAACAGACGCGAATGATGACCTCTTCCAGCAATCGCATGAAGTCGACGGGGCCAAGGTGCGGACCTTTCTTGCCGGGAAGATCGCCGCGCAGGTCGAAGATGGGGTAGCCGACGAGCTGACCGGGGCCGTGATAAGTGACGTCGCCGCCGCGATTGATCTCGTGCAGCTCGACGCCGCGTGCTGCGAGCAGGTCGTCGTTGGCCAGGATGTTCTCGCGGTGCGAGTTGCGGCCGAGGGTGAGCACGGGCGGGTGCTCGAGCAGCAGCAGTGTGTCGCCAATCCGCCCAGACTTCCGCGCCTCCACGACTTGCCGCTGCGCTTCCAGCCCCTTTGCATACGGTACACGCCCCAGCTCCAGCAGATGAATGTAACCTTGGCTCACAGCTCTATTATCCGCTGATCTACTCGAGCTGCGAAAAAGGTTGGTTACTCGAAGAAAGATCCCAGCTCGATGAGTTCTTCCTTTTGAGGAGGTGCAACTTCATCCAGCGGAAGCACGCCACAGTCCATCAGGAACCCTGCCGTGCGGTCGAAGTCCTCGGGCACATTCGTCGCATCGTCGGAAGAGCCCTCCGGAACATAGATCACCATCCCCTGTCGGGCTCGAGTGAGCAGCACACGGTAAGCATTCTTTCGATACTTTCTCTTGTCCGGGCTCTTGACCTCCGTCCACTTGCTCATGGGCCCATGGCGAAGCGTCCGCAGACGCCATTCGCCTCCGCTCCAGATCATGTCTCCACCCCAGCAAAGACCGATCCAATCCAGCTCAAGCCCCTGAATCTCGAACTCCGTTGCAAAGACTTCACAACGATAGCTGGAGCGCACATCGGTGGAGGGGGCCAGATACCAATGCTCCCATGGATATTCCGCGTGGAAGGATGAGCTCGGCTCCAGGCCCTCACTTCGCAGCCGCGCAGCACCCGACGACCCGACCAGGCCATAGCGAGTCTCTCCACGCCGCTGTGCGTGCAGATGCTCTCGCATTTTGGTCAGACTCCTCGTCAAAAATAGAGGGAATCGCTTCGACACCTCTAATTTTGAGGCCGCAACTGCATCTCCCTCAACGACGTGGTTGACCCAGGTTGCCAACGTCTCAGCCCGATGACTGCGATTCGAGGTTCGCAAGTGCAAATGCTCATGGGTCACAACGCTAAGATCAGCATTGGAATCCGTAAAGAGTTTCTGCTCAGCCGTCGAAGGGCCACCTGTCAACACCTCTGGCGACGCATAAATGGTCCAACGTTTCTTGCTGTCTCCGAGTGCGCGGCCCCACTCTTCGAGACCCGCCTCTCCGTCATTGATCTCCTGCCCGCCGCCTATCAGCGCGACAACAAAGGACCAGTCCTCGTGCCGCTCCATAATGCTGAGAAGCATCTCCGGCTCTGAATAATCGCGCTTGAACTTCTTCAGGTTCTGCGCACGATTCCAAGCACGCTGCGCTTCATCAAAGATGATCGCGTGGTTCGAGGGAGCGCCCTTGTCCTGGTCCGTGTAGGCCCGAGCAAAGATATGCACGTTTTCGATGAGCGTTCTCGCATGCTCCTTGGCCTCGTGCGCCCGCACACCCTGGCGCATGCTCTCCTGCGTGAACAGATGCTGCAGAACCATCACCAGCGGCCCGTTTCCGCTCATAAAGTGGATCGGATTATCGCGGTTCTCCGAAGCGTGCGCCAGTCCCAGGCCGACCAGAGTCTTGCCTGATCCAGGCACGCCCGTTAGGAAGCAGATCGCATGATGCTTTTGTTCGCGAGCGAGGTTCATGTAGTCCTGGATCGTCTGGCGCACCGACTCAATCTCATGCTCCGAAGCCTCTGACTGCGCAACCGCTCCCACCGATAGGCCGGACTTGAGCGCAAGTGCCGCCTCGATGATGCTGGGCACCGGAAAATACGGACTACGCTCCCACTCCTCCACGGCCAACTGGCCTTCAGCGTGTCGTTCAATCTCCAGCAGCAAAGGAGCGAGGTGCTCCCACGAACAGGTCATGACCGGTGCGATCCAGTGGAAAGGCATCTGCGGATAAAGCTCTCTCTGGCTCAACGCAACAAGATCGGGCATTGATCCTTGAGCCGAGACTAATACCGGCACAATGCGGCGATTCGCCGAAGCTTTGTGGAAGTAGTGAAGCAGAAGCAAGTATGTATCAACCTGCTGTCTGGCCGCAGAGGAAAGATCGCTCGTCTTCGCCTCGATGATGACGATTACGTCGCGAACCAACAGAACTACGTCGATCCTGCGCGCCTTTCGCGGCACCTCAAACTCCAGGACGACTCCCCATCTGTTTGCATCTGGTGTGCGAGCAACACAACTCCGCAACGTCTTCTGCAGGTGCTCTAAATCCCGCTGCCACGTGAGTGTCTGTTCGGTGTACTGCGAGGTGTATCCGTCTCCGGCGTACGAGGTCGCAAGCCTCGCTAAGAGGAACTCCGGGGACTCGTGCAGGAACTGCTCAACTTCTGCGAGATAGAAGGAGGCCATAGGTTGGTCGATGATCGTTGCCAGGATATCAACGGCTACAGGCCACACGAATGCGGACAATTCAAAGACATTACGACTTCCCAGCGTCTCGCTTAAGGGCACGGCTTCAGCCGTGCCGAAGAGACTTGTGTCGGATAGCGGCTTCAGCCGCTGAGGTCAGCTACCGCTTGCTGCGATAGCGCCCTCAGGGGCTGAAGCCCCTATCTTTTTCGCAGACATGTGCGGCACGGCTCAAGCCGTGCCCTTAAGCGAAGTGTGAGGAGCGCGAGTTGTTTTGTTGAGGCTGAGGCTGACTGCAAACCCGCATTTATTGTGAGACGTATTTGAGTGAGTCGCTTGGTTCAAGCCAAGCTAATATCGTGCGACTCTTATGCCGCCTACTTTCAAACGCATCTTACACCAAATTGGTGGTGGCAATTATTAGCCACATATAGCCCACGACAAAACACAACAATGTGCTGTAACCAAACACTTCGTTGAGTGTGTACTGGAAAGCGGTATGTGGGAAGCCATGCAGTACGTGCTCATAAGTCAATACTTGAGCTGCCATGAAACTCAATCCATAAATAACACTCATGGCAATCAGTATTAGCGGTGATGCATAAAACCAAGGCAAATGCCCACCTTGGCCATGCAAAGCTGAAGACCCAACAATCAGAACTATCGAACCCGTGGCAATACCGGTTATATATTCGGCAAGGCGGAGGAATTTGTTCATCAAAGGTTCGTAATCGCGTGGGTCTCCTGATGGGCCTAGCTTGTAGACGGGATGGATATTAAGTCTCCGACATATGAACCATGTGCAGACACCGATAAGCACTGATGTGATCGAACCACTAGCGCCAGCAAACAAGTGCATATATCGAGCTCCGACGTTGAATTTCTAACACCTGCACTAAATGAAATAAGGACCGCATACCTTGCGGTCCCCATTTGGCTTTTGCTCTCTTCCCGTTACACGTTGATGGCCTTACCCTCAACGCTGGCAAACGCATCGCTCAGCGACTCGGCCACCGTCGGATGAGCGTGTATCGTGAACATCATCTCCTCCACGGTGGCTTCTAACTGGATCGCCGTCACCGCCTCAGCGATGATCTCCGTCGCGTACGGCCCGATGATGTGGACGCCCAGAATCTCGCCGTACTTCGCATCCGAGACCACCTTCACGAAGCCGTCATGCGCGTCGAGAATCGTTGCCTTGGAGTTGCCGACGAACGGGAACTTGCCGACCTTGACGTTGTAGCCCTTCTCCTTGGCCTGCGCCTCGGTCAGACCCACGCTGCCGATCTGCGGCTCGGTGTAGGTGCAGCCCGGGATGCGGTTGCGGTGGATGGGCTTGGCGTACTTGCCCGCGATGCGCGCCGCTACGACCATGCCGGCCATCATGCCGGTGTGCGCCAGCTGCGGCATGCCGCCGACGATGTCGCCGATTGCGTAGACGCCGGGCTCGGTCGTCTCCATCCACTCGTTCGTCATGATGAAGTTGCGCTCGGGCTTGATGTTCGTCTTCTCCAGTCCGATGCCCTCTGTGCGTGGTGCGCGGCCAACCGCCATCAGGACCTTTTCGGCCTCCTTCGACTGCTGCTTGCCGGTCGAATCCGTCCACGTAACCTTAGCGCCGCCCTTGGTCTTCTCGATCTTCGTGTCCTTGATGGAGGTCTGCACCTCGATGCCGCGCTTCTTGAACTGACGCAGCAGCTCCTTCGAGACTTCCTCGTCCTCCACCGGAACGATCCGGGGCAGCACTTCGAGAATCGTCACGTCTGCGCCAAAGCTCTTGAAGATCGAGCCGAACTCCACACCCACCGCGCCCGAACCGATCACGATCAGCGACTTCGGTGCCTCGGCGATCTTCAGGATCTCGTAGTTCGTCAGGATGGTGTCGTCGGGCTTGAAGCCGGGCAGCACGCGAGCGTCAGAGCCCGTCGCGATAACGACCTTCTTCGCCTTGATCGTCTCCTGCTTGCCGTCGGCCAGCTTAACGTCAATGGTATGAACGCCGTCCTTCGCCGGGCCGGTCAGCTTGCCGTAGCCCTTGAAGGTGGTGATCTTGTTCTTCTTCATCAGGAAGTCGAGACCCTTGGTGTGCCGCGTGATGACGTCGTCCTTGCGGGCCATGACCTGCTTCCAGTTCAGCTTCGGCTTGTCCACGCCCTCAATCCCGTAGGTGTTGGCGTGCTTCAGGTGGTCCCAGATCTCGGCTGTAAACAGCAGAGCCTTGGTCGGAATGCATCCCCACAGCAGGCAAGTTCCACCCAGCCTGTCATTTGCATCAATCAGGGCTACTTTCAGACCATACTGCGCCGCACGGATGCCGCAGGTATAACCCGCCGGACCGCCGCCCACCACCACCACGTCAAAGATCGTATCTGCCAAAACGTTCTCCTCTTCGATTCCCCAAACATTCTAGATTACAGAGCCTGTCAAGCCCCCACGCCGGGCGAACACCGCACCACGACCGCCGCTTTTCTCAAAAAAGCCCAAAAGTTCACCTGCACCGCAATTTAGGGGTAGACAAATTGCGATTTGAGGATAAACTTCCGTCCTGATACCGGGGCCCCGTAACAGAATCACACTCCGCCAGAAAGCAGAGCGAGATCATGATCCTGAACGGCACTGCCGTCGAGAACAACACCACCCTTCGCGCACAATATTGTGTTATCGGCTCCGGAATGGGAGGAGCCTCCGTCGCCTCCTCCCTCGCAAAGGCCGGCAAAGACGTCCTCCTGGTGGAAGCCGGAGGCAGCGAACGCTCCTCTTCGCCTCCAGTCTCGGCCGAGAGCACCGGACGGCCCTTCGGCATTCCGCTCACACGCTGCATCGAGCTTGGGGGAACCAGCAACGCCTGGCATGGCAACTCCAATCCTCTGGATGAGCAGGACTTCGCCCCCCGGCCCTGGCTCGACGTTGACGGCTGGCCGCTTACCCGGCAGGACCTCGATCCGTTCTATGAGAAGGCGGCCCTCCTGCTGGGAAATGACTCCTGCAGCGGCCTTAAGCCCAGCCTGTTGCCGCCCGCTGTTCATCGCAGTATCGGCCGCATCGACTTCAACCCCTCCATCCTGCACCCCAAGTTCCTCGAATATCGCAAGCCACCGCACCGGTGGAAGAATACCCTGCTCGAGCTCGCCCACAACGGTCGCCTGCGCTGCCTGCTTGGGACCTGCGCTCTCGAACTTCTGCCCGACGAGCATGGATCGAGGGTGGTGCGCCTCAAGGCCGGAGCCCCCGGCCGCACTTTCTTTCTCGAGGCCGAAACCTTCATCGTGGCCGCAGGCGCTCTGGAGACGCCCCGCCTGCTTCTCAACTCCCGCTCGCGCCACCCCGGGGGAATCGGAAACCAGCACGACCAGGTGGGCCGCTGCCTGATGGACCACCCCACCGGCCCCTTTTCCATGCTTCGCTTCCGGCGCATCCTCCGGGCCACCGCCTACTCCGACCATGCCCTGCCGGGCGGCGAGCGCTATGTCCGCGCGGCCCTTGCCCTGCAGCCCGAGCTTCAGGAGAGCCTCCAGACCTCCAATCATTACTTTATGATCCGCCCCTGCATCGGATCGCGGCACGTCCGGGGAGACCTCCGTCTCTCTTTCCTCGCCGCCCGGTCCATCCGCGATATCAACGTCCGCCAGGTGGCCGGAATCCTCAGCTCGCCCAACCTTCTCTATCGCATCCTTATCGCACGGCTCGGTGTCCCGGCGTTCTATCGCTATGGCGAGCTGTTCTTCATGGCGGAGCAGCTTCCCAATCCCAAGAGCCGCATCACCCTTTCCCCGGAACGGAAAGACGCCTTCGGCTATCCTGTCGCCTCCATCCACTGGAACCCGACCAGCGCCGACTTCAGGAGCCTCGAGAGCTTCGTCAATACGGCTTTCACCACCGGTCTTTCCTCACGCCACCACCGTATGGCCCACCAGGGAACCATCGAGGAGTGGATCGACAGCTTTACCTCGGCTGCGCACCATCTCGGTACGGCCCGCATGGCTGCAACGTCCACCCACGGCGTCGTTAACCCCAGCCTGCAGGTCTTCGGGGTGAACAATCTCTATCTCTGCGACGCCTCCGTCTTCCCGACCGCGGGGAGCGCGAATCCCTCGCTCACCATCACAGCGCTCGGAATACGTCTGGCCCAGCATCTGCTTCGGGATCAGGGGATTCAGAAGAGTTCCGTCCCGAGTCAGCTTCTCCAGAATTCGTCGATTTCAGAGCGGTCAATTCCAGTTTCGCTCAACGGGGCAGGGCCCAACTGAATCAGGCGCTTTTTCCGGTCGGGTCCTCTGTTCTCCAGCTAGACTATCCTTGCGCTGGGCCGGCTTTACTATAGACTTTCTCGCTGGTTCACGGAGCAGATACCGTTGAGCGACAAAAAGGACAGCAAAAAGAAGGTCATCGAACCCCTGCGTCCTCGGGAACCTGCACTGGCGATGACGGCCAAGGCCCGCCACTGGGAGCGAGCCTGGAAGGATCTGCGCGACTCCTCCGAACGGCTGGAAGAGCTGGCCGCCATCGTCTCCTCTTCCAACGACGCCATCATCGGCAAAGACCTTAACGGCATCGTCACCAGCTGGAACCAGGCTGCCACCCGCATCCTCGGCTACACCGCCGATGAGATGATCGGCCAGTCCATCCTCCGGCTTCTCCCCGAACATCTGCAGCCGGACGAGGCCGAGATTCTCCGCAAGATCCGCACAGGCGAGCGCATCGACCACTTCGAGACCGTGCGCCGCACCAAAAATGGCGAGCTGATCGACGTCTCACTGACCATCTCCCCGCTTCGCAACCAGCACGGAGTCATCATAGGGGCCTCGAAGATCCTGCGCGACATCTCGGCGGGCAAACGTGCTGAGCGATCGCTTCTGCAGGCCGAAAAGATGGCCGCTGCCGGAAGAATGGCAGCCACTATCGCGCACGAGATCAACAATCCGCTCGAGGCTGTCGTCAATCTGCTCTACCTGCTGCGCGACTCCGTTCACGATCCCCAGGGTGCGTCTTACCTGAAGACGGCCGAGGCCGAGCTGGCGCGCGTCTCCCACATTGCCCGCCAGACCCTCGGCTTCTATCGCGAGCATGGCTCCGCCAGAAAGACCTCGCTGGCCGAACTGGTCCGCCACATCATCGACGTGTATGAGCCCCGCTGCGCGTCCGCAGGAATCTCGCTGGAATACAGCCTGAACACCAGGCGGCAGCTTACCGTGCGCCGCGGCGAGATCATGCAGGTCGTCTCCAACATCGTCGTCAACTCCATCCACGCCCTGCCCAAAGGAGGCTCCCTCGGGATCGCCGTCCAGGACGTCTCGGATGGCGTCACGATCTCCATCCGAGACAGCGGCGCAGGCATCGCCGCCGACAATCTCGCGCGCGTCTTTGAAGCCTTCTTTACAACCAGAGCCTCTATTGGCACCGGTATCGGACTCTTCGTCTCAAAACAGTTCGTCGAAGGCCACGGCGGAAACATCACGATCGAGAGCAGCCAGGACAAACACCGCCACGGAACACTGGTCACCGTCTTCCTGCCCGAGATCACCACCTACGAGAGGCCCAACGCGCAGGATCAAGAGCAGCGCGAGGCGAACGTGTCTTCCTGAGAGCATCTTTCCCCATATGCCGACTTCACGCATCCTCGCCGCCGCTCTGCTGTTCCTCCTCGGGTTCCACAATGCGCCCGCACAGGCGCCCTCTCCCGATCGAGTCATCGTCGATACCGACATCGGCGACGACATCGATGACGCCTTCGCCGTCTCCCTCGCGCTCACCAGCCCGGAGATCTCTCTCGCCGGCATCTCGTCGTCCTGGGGGGATACCGCACTGCGCGCGCGCATGATCGACCGCATGCTCTGCGAGACCGGCCGCGACTCCATCGCGGTCAACGCCGGCGTCCCGACCCGCACGACCACCACCTTCTCGCAGGCCCCCTGGGCGCGCGCAGGCATCGCGCGGACTCACGGGGACGCCATCGCCTTTCTCCTCGACCAGATTCGCACACATCCCCACCAGCTCACCCTGCTCGCTCTCGGCCCGCTCACCAATCTTGGAGCCGCCATCGACCGCGACCCCGCGACCTTCCGCCAGCTCCGGCGCGTCGTCCTGATGGGAGGCTCCGTCCATCGCGGCTATGGCGTTTCCAACGCGCCGCCCGAGCCCGAGTACAACATCGCACGCGATCCCGCCGCCGCGCAGAAGCTCTTCCGCTCCGGCGTTCCGATCTTCATGCTTCCGCTGGACTCCACCCAGCTCAAGTTCGACGAGGCAAAGCGTTCGCAGCTTGCCTCCGTCAGCACGCCGCTCACCGACAGCCTTGAGGTGCTGATCGCCGAGTGGAGCCGCAGCTCCCACACTCCGACCCCGACTCTCTTCGACGTCGTTGCTGCAGCCTACGCCATCTCGCCCGAGACCTGCCCGATGACCCCGCTCCACATCGAGGTCGACGACAAGGGGATGACCCTGCCCACCGAAGGATCGCCCAATGCCCAGGTCTGCCTCCAGCCGCACCCCGAGGCACTGTTCCACCTGCTGATGCCGCGCCTGCTCCACCAGCACATGACCGGCAACAAGGTCTGCGTCGCGCGCTCAGTCGACTAACGCTGAGCGCTAGTGCATGAAGCAGGGGCCCCGCTGATCGTTCTAGCAAATTTCAATGGTGCCATCCTGAGCGCAGCGCAGCGAAGTCGAAGGATCTGCGGTCCTCTTACAGCTCTCCAAATTCTTCCGAGCGTATCAACGCAGATGCACGATAGCCACACATCCGGGTGCCCCATCTTCGACCGCACAGCGGGCTAAGGTGGGTTTTGCAGGATCTCCACCAACAGTCCAGCTCCACTCCCTGACGCGCTTACCCCTTCGCCATCTCCTCCAGCAGCGCCACCGCCATCGCGTTCGCCGGTGTAGGAATGCCATGCGCGCGGCCCTTGCGCACAATCGCTCCATTGCGCGCTGCCGTCTCCATCGGGCGGCCCGCCAGCCGGTCCGCGTGCAGCGAGTTGATCGAGTCGGGATTTCCCCTGCGGCACGCCGCCAGCACCTCTTCCGCGAACCCGTCCGGCAGCTCAGCTCCCTCGGCTCTCCCCACGGCAATGCACTCGCGCAGCATCTCCAGCGCGACCTCGCCGATGGCCTCCTCGCGGAAACCCCCGCGGGCTTCAGCAGCAGCGCAGGCAATGCTCCCACGGCGTTGGAGCACAGCTTCTTCCATGCCACGGTCGTCCAGTCCTCAACGGCGGCTGCGTCCACCTCGGCGCCTGCGAACAGCTCTACAAACTCCCGTCCCAGCAGGGATTCCGGAACCCGCAGACTCATCGGACCGCGCTGCAGAATACGGTCGCCTTCGGCGGAGGTGCTTCGCTCCGCCGGGCAGTCCACAATCACCGGAACGATCCTCTCCTTCGCGATGTACGGCGCAAACCGTTCGCGATGCTCCACGCCGTTCTGCAGGACCGCCACCGGAGCACCCGCCGCACATAGACCATCCAGCCATCGCGCCGAAGCCTCGGCATCGTACGTCTTGGTCGCAATCAGCACCCAGTCGACCGGCTTTGCCTGCTGCGGATCAAGCAGAATCTCCGCCTCGATCCTCCGGCTGCCCGCGGCCGCTTCCACCACAATCTGCCGCGGCCACCTGCGCAGACACAGCACAAGCTGATGCCTCCCCACCGCCTGCAGCAAAGAAGCCACCACCCCACCGATCGCACCCGCACCCACAATCGCAATTCGCGCCATGCCAGTGATTCTAGAATCCCCGGCGTCGACACACATCGCTCCTCACGAACAAAAGGGTGCCCCGCCTTCGCGAAGCTAAGGGATCGTGGCTGAACCGACAAACCGCAGATCCTTCGACTACGCTTCTCGCGATGAGGCCGCGAGAAGCTTCGCTCAGGATGACACTTCATTGGGGGTGTCG
Organism: Edaphobacter sp. 12200R-103; assembly: GCF_010093025.1. GTDB lineage: Bacteria > Acidobacteriota > Terriglobia > Terriglobales > Acidobacteriaceae > Edaphobacter. Next base: position 3,390,655 of record NZ_CP048114.1, read on the forward strand.
GGTGTCGGGTGTCGGGTGTCGGGTGCTGGGTGCTGGGTGCTGGCTGCGGGTGTCGGGTGCTGGGTGCTGGGTGCTGGGTGCGGGTGTCGGGTGTCGGGTGCTGGGTGCCCCACATCTCGATGCTGAGATGTGGGTTTGCAGGATGAATTCACCACCTGGGAAGTGTCATGCCGACCGAAGACGCAAAGTGCCGCAGCGGAGGAACCTGCCCTGAGCGAAGTCGAATGGGATCTGTTTCTTCACCCGGCTCACCAACCGCTTCCGCACCCCAGCCCGCCGCACCGGCAAAACACCCAACGAGTCAACAAAGCCCCTACCCCAGGACCTGTGCCGCATCCTTGGCAAAGTAAGTCACGATAAAATCGGCGCCCGCCCGCCGTATCGAGAGCAGCGACTCCATCATGGCGCGCTGCGGCTCCAGCCAGCCACGCTCGAACGCCGCGTGCAGCATCGAATACTCGCCCGAGACCTGGTAGGCCCCCATGGGCAGATCGAACCGCTGCCGCGCCTCGCGGATCACATCCAGATAAGGCATCGCCGGCTTCATCAACAGCATGTCCGCACCTTCGGCGATATCGAGCTCGATCTCGCGCATCGCCTCGCGCAGGTTCGCTCCATCCATCTGGTAGCTCCTGCGGTCGCCAAACTGCGGGGTCGAATCCGCCGCCTCGCGAAACGGTCCATAGAACGCGCTCGCAAACTTCGACGCGTAGCTGAGGATCGGCACGTCTTCCAAACTCGCCAGATCCATCGCCTCGCGCATCGCCGCCACGCGGCCATCCATCATGTCGCTGGGAGCAACGATGTCTGCACCCGCCCTGGCCAGCGAGGCGGCAGTCTTCGCCAGCAGCGCCAGACTGGCATCGTTGTCCACGTGGTAGTGGTCGCCGTCCCGCGCCACCACGCCGCAGTGGCCATGCGAGGTGTACTCGCACAGGCATACATCGGCCATCATCACCAGCGAATCCAGCGTTCGATTCTTCTTGAACGCCCGCAGCGCATTCTGCACGATGCCGTCATCGGCCCACGCACCGGTCGCCTCTTCGTCCTTCTGGGACGGAAGCCCGAAGAGCAGCAGACCACCCAGCCCAAGCGCGGCGCACCGCTCGGCCTCCTTCACGGCCTCATCCAGAGAAAGGTTGTAGACGTTCGGCATGGAGCCGATGGGCCTGCGAACACCCTCGCCCGGGCAGAGAAACAGCGGATAGATCAGCGCTCCCGGATGCAGATGCGTCTCGCGAACCAGCGAGCGCATCGCCTCGGTGCGGCGCAAACGGCGCATACGCGTAACAGGAAAGTTCATCTCTCCCAGTCTATCCCCGCCGGTATCGGCAGGCGAACCACCCAAGCACGCACGACACAACATGGGTGCCCCATCTTCGCCGCGAAGCGGCTAAGGTGGGTTTTGCAGGATGCCAAACGATCCTCCACTTTCACGGATTCCAAAAAGGTGTCATCCCGACCGAAGCGCAGCGCAGTGGAGGGATCTGCGGTTTGCCCGCACATCTAAAGCCTCCAAATCCAAGGCCAAAGCCCTCAAGGCAGCGTAGCGATAAACGCATTCATCTCCCGCAGCACATCTGCCTCATTCGAGAGAAACACATAATGATTCGCATTCGGAATCCTCACCACATGCGCCGAAGGCACCTCCCTCTCAAACGCCACTGCCTGCTGCTCCGTGTTCTTGTTGTTGGCTGCGATGAACGCTGCCCGCGCTGTGGGATTGTCTTTGAAGAGATTGCCGGGTTCATGCGGATCGGCAAAGATCGCCAGCACAGGCCCCTTGATCGTCGTGAACTTCATCACTCCGTCGATGATCGCCGCGCCCGCGGGAGGCGGCTTCGGCGCACCGGCAGGCGGTAGCGGCGCCGGAATAAGCTTCAAACGTTCCTCCCGAGCGTCTATACCCTTCTCCACCAGCTCAAGGTTTGTACGCAGCGCGGCCATGAATTGTTTCTCATCGGCGGGCATCTTGCCTGGAGTCAACATCCCCAGCCTCTCCCGTAACTCCTTGCCATCGATCTGCATATCCCCGTTCACTTCGTCGTAGAGCGCATACGAATATCCCGCATCCAGATAGATCAGTCCCGCCACGCGCTCCGGATGCCGCGTTCCCACATAACTCAGCTCCTCACCCGCGATCGAATGCCCCGCCAGGACAGGCTTTTCCAGATGCAGCGCATCGAGAACAGCCAGAACATCCTCGCCCATGCGCTCAGCGGAATAGTTCGTGTCATCCGGCACGGGCTTGCTCGATGCGCCAAAGCCGCGCCGCGTAATTCCATACACGTGGTACTTGTCCGTCAGCTTCGCGGCGAACTTGTCAAAGATGTGAGCGTCGTTGCCAAGGCCTGTCAGCAGAACCAGCGGCCGTCCCGTTCCGCCCCAGTCCAGCACCTCCAGCTTGACGTCCTTATCGACCGGGACGAACTGCACTGTATGTGGCGAAGCATCGACCTTCCACGCCGTCTCCGGAGTCGCGCGCTCAAAGGTCAGCGGCAGCGAATCTCCCTGGGTAAACGTTCCGGCAACCGTCTTTCCATCCGCACTCATCGTGCCTTCGTAGGAGGCGTGAAACTGGTCCACAGCAAACTTCAGCATCGAACCCGCGAAAGAGACGGACGTCATTCCTGCCGGGGTCGGTGTCTGGTCGATGCTGTACACCTTGCCCTTCAGAGCGCCGTCACCGCCACGTTCGATCTGCATGACGATGCGGAGCTTCTGTTTCGGCGTATTCAGAGTGCCCTGCCAGGCGCCGGCGATCTCCTGCGCCCGCACCGCCAGGGGAACTGCCATCAGAAGTCCTGCTGCAAAGAAACCCATCCCGCGACGGTTCATCACAACCTCCCAGCACAGCCCTCTCTTTTCAGAAGCGAAGATCTACATCCTGCTTTGTGCGCCAGGAGGGATCGAAACCACTGCCTGGATATGGGTGATAAACCATACGCCGTGGCTGCTGGGCTTGATCATCGAAACCCACGGCGCCAGCAGGATGCACAGGCAGAACCCTACATAGACCATCACCAGCATCGCCTGCGCGATCCTCTGGGCCGGCAGCGTGGACTCCACCTCAACGTAGTAGGCGACCGCCGCCGGCCGCCTGATCCTCGAGCTCACCTGCTGGCGCGCGATGGCGCACGCCGCATCCAGGAACAGCGCAGCACACCGGCTGTTGCGCATCTTCGCGCCGCGCATCTCTTCGTCGTAGATCCACAACATCTCATCTTCAAACTCGCCTCGAAACGAAGGCGGGTAGAGCCGAATCATGCCGCGATACGCGATGCGCAGAAGGTCCTTCATGCGTTGCGAGGTCTCCTCTCCTTCAGTCGTGACTGGGCGGTCGCAATCACGTCCCGCATCCGTTCCACCTCGGCCGCCAGCACCTCGCGGCCCGACGGCGTCATCCGGTAAAACCTGCGCTCCTCGTCCTTCGGCAGCGCCGACCGCGGAACATCCATCACCAGCTTCTGGTCCATCAGCTTCTTCAGGTTGTCGTACAGTGTTCCCGGGCCCAGCCGGTAGCTCCCCTGCGACTGCCGGGCAATCTCCTGGATAATCCCGTAGCCGTGGAGATCCTCACTCGCCAGTGCAAGCAGGATGTGGAGCGTCGCCGCAGAGAGAGGAGAATTGGAGGAGGTCTTCATAATCGGATTCCGACTATATCGCCACTCGACCTTCCGGCGCAAGGTCTTTTTTGAGATCCAGGGAAGCGCCGGACGGAGAGCGGCGACAGGGGCGTAGACCGGTGGCCGGACGAACGAAATACAGGAATTCTTCCCCCTGGAGGCTCAGAATGACGGTTATGGTGGGGGGTGCATCACCGCGGACCGGAGCGGGAGAAACCCGGGAACAAGACGCAAGCGCCGCCCCGGAAGTAGGTCTGCCGCCTTATCCGGCATAAAATATTCCTATGCCCATCGACCAGAACGCGCCGCTTGCCATCGCCGATCCCGAGATCGCCGCACAGATCGAAAACGAAGTCATCCGCCAGCACGAAGGCCTCGAGATGATCGCCTCTGAGAACTTCGTCAGCCGAGCTGTACTGGAAGCCGCCGGAACGGTCTTTACGAACAAGTACGCCGAGGGCTATCCCGGCAAGCGTTACTACGGCGGCTGCGAGTTTGCCGACGTGGTCGAGAACCTTGCGCGCGACCGCGCCAAAAAGCTCTTCAACGCCGAGCACGCCAACGTGCAGCCCTCGTCGGGTTCGCAGGCCAACGCCGCCGCGTACATGTCGATCATCAATCCCGGCGACACCGTACTCGGTCTTGATCTCGCTCACGGCGGCCACCTGACCCACGGGCACAAGCTCAACTTCTCCGGTAAGCTCTACCGCATCGTCGGCTACCAGGTCCGCAAGGACACCGAAACCATCGACTACGACGAGCTTGAGGCCAAGGCCATCGCTGAAAAGCCCAAGGTCATCGTCGGCGGAGGATCCGCCTATCCGCGCTTCTGGGACTTCGCCCGCATGCGCCAGATCGCCGACAAGGTCGGCGCGTATCTCTTTATCGATATGGCCCACTTCGCCGGTCTGGTCGCCGGGGGAGCGCATCCTTCGCCCGTGCCCCACGCCCACATCACCACCACGACGACCCACAAGACGTTGCGCGGGCCTCGCGCCGGACTCATCCTCTGCGGCCAGGACCTCGCTGCAAGCGTCGACCGCTCCGTCTTCCCCGGCCAGCAGGGCGGCCCGCTGGTCCACATCGTCGCGGCCAAGGCCGTTGCCTTCAAGGAAGCGCTCGATCCGGCCTTCTCGACCTACGCTCACCAGGTCGTCGCCAACGCCAAAGTTCTGGCCGAGGCTCTTGCGGGTGAGGGCTTCCGCATCGTCTCCGGCGGAACCGACAACCACCTGATGCTCGTCGATGTCTTCCAGAAGGGCATGTTCGGCTCAGAGGCGGAAAACGCGCTCGGCGCAGCCGGTATCACCGTCAATAAGAACGCCATCCCGTACGACACCAACCCGCCCATGAAGCCCTCGGGCATTCGCGTCGGAACCCCGGCCCTGACCACGCGCGGCATGAAGGAAGCCGAGATGCGACAGATCGCCACCTGGATCGCCCGCGCTCTTGAGAACCGTAACGATGAGGCCGCCCTTCGCAAGATTCGCGGCGAGGTCACCGAGCTGGCCGATCAGTTCCCCCTCTACACCTGGCTCCGCCAGCCCCAGCCCGTCGCGTAGGCCTGCATCCTCGCGAATAAAAAAGGCCTCTTACCGAGGCCCTTTTTATTTAGCGTCATTCTGAGGCGCAGTCGAAGAATCCCTGTATTTCTTTGCAGGATGTCCACGGAACCGCACACCCTCCAAGTAAAGTAAGACCGTGTGCCCCATCTTCGCGGCGAAGGCGCTAAGGTGGGCCTTCGAGCGAAGCTCGAACCGCTCCTCGCCAACCCAACACCCCACAAAGCGATTACACTGGTCTGACCACTCCCGCAAAGGATTCCTCTCAAAATGCCGTGGTTCACCGTCGAAGCCGATGCCATCCCCGCACAACAGGTTAAAGAAGCGGCCATCCGCCTCATCGACGAAGCACAGAAGCGGATCGCCCCCAGACTGAACCGCGTCCTGCTGTTACCGCCTGATCTCACCCGCGCGCACTCGGGGGTGGGAAAGATCACCGAGTGGGTCTACCAGGAGATCATGCGCCGTAACCCGGACGCCCACGTCCGCGTCATCCCCACCCTCGGCCAGCACGTCCCCCACACCGAGGCCGAAAACAGGTGGATGTTCGGCTCCATCCCGAACGACATCATCCTTGCGCACGACTGGCGCAACGGCGTCTCGCATGTTGGCACCATCCCTGCCTCGCTCGTTGCCGAGACCACCGGCGGCGTCGCCGACTGGGAGATCCCCGTCGACCTCAACTCCACCCTCATCGACCAGCCCTGGGACCTCATCGTCAATCTCGGCCACGTCGTCCCGCACGAGGTGCTGGGCTTCGCCAACCATAACAAGAACTACTTCATTGGTCTCGGCGGCAGGCAGACCATCTGCGCCTCGCATATCGCCGCCGCGGTCTATGGCATCGAGAACAACCTCGGCTGCCTGGTCACCCCCCTGCGCGCCTGCTTCAACTACGCGGAAGAGAAGTATCTCTCGCAGCTGCCCGACGTCTACCTCCAGATCGTCATGCAACGCGATGCGGAGAACCGCCTCGTCACCAGCGGCCTCTACATCGGCGACGATCTTGAGACCTACCTCCAGGCTGCCCGCCGCTCGCGTGAGCAGAACATCACCATCTTCGAAAAGCCAATCAGGAAGATCGTTGCTGTCATGCAGGCCGACGAGTTTCGCGCCACCTGGGTAGCCAACAAGGCCGTCTACCGCACCCGCATGGCCATCGCCGACGGTGGAGAGCTGCTGATCATCGCCCCCGGCGTCGAGCGCTTCGGCGAGCAGCCCGAGGTCGATGCCCTTATCCGCAAATACGGATACAAGGGAACCCCGCGCACGCTCGCTCTCTACAAGACGGAGGCCGACATGCAGGGTATCTCGCACGGCGTCGCCCATCTCATCCACGGCTCCAGCGAAGGGCGCTTTACCATCACCTACGCCCCCGGGCCCAGGATCTCCAAAGAAGAGATTGAGCAGGTCGGCTATCAGTACGCTGCGCTCGCGGAGGTCGAGAAGCGTTATGATGCCGCCGTCCTGAAGGAAGGCTGGAACACCATGCCCGACGGCGAAGAGGTCTTCTACATCAGCACGCCGTCAGCCGGCCTGTGGACCACGGAGGCCAAGCTGAACAACCCGGCGCGCAGAGATTTGTCCCGTTCCGCCTGAAGAAGCGCCTTTTCCCGAGACTTCCTCCGCTCTATGCACGTCCATCGATTGAGAGCGCCGAATAAGTGTGTACATTTGTTTCGGAAGGAGGAGTTCGCTTTTCATGACCCTTGAGGTCCTCACCTGGCTGATCGCGATCCCGATGCTCGGTTTCATTACCGGTATGCGCACCCTGACGCCGATCACCGTTCTCAGCTGGTTTGCGTGGCTGCACCTGCTTCCGCTCGACCCCTGGGCCACCTGGGCGGGCAAGCTCCCCGTCGTGCTCGGATTCACCCTGCTGGCCGCGATGGAATATGCTGCCGACAAGTACGGACGATCGCCGCGCCCTACGCGTCCCGCCGTCCTGCTGGTCCGCGTCTTCCTGGGCGGCCTGGTAGGCGCCATCATCGCCACCTCCCTCGACGCCCCTACCAGCGAAGGCATCATCCTCGGCGTCCTCGGAGCTCTGGTCGGGGCCTTCGTGGCCTATCAGCTTCGCCACCAGCTCACCAGCCGCCTCGGCTGCAAGGTCTGGCACATCACCCTCGCTGAAGATATCTTCGCCATCTTCTTCGCCATCTTCTGCATGGGCATCGTCACCGGCTGATGGCCGGGGCAATTGCCAGACCTCCTCCCTCCAAGACCCTTCAGAAGGTGTCATAGGGACTGTCGAAAGTGCATATTCCAAATCGGCTGTCACGAGTGCAGATTCCGAATCATCGGATTACGCAACTTCCATCATGCATCGCCGAGCGACTGCTATCGGATAGCAGACCTATGCCGATACGCCCCTAATGGCTGGTCAGCTTCAACCCGACGATCGAGATCAGCAGCAGCGCAAGAAATCCGATCCGCGGCGCGGAGGCAGGCTCATCGAAGAGAACGATCCCGAGGACCGCGGCTCCCATCGCACCGATTCCCACCCAGACCCCGTAGGCGGTTCCAATCGGGAGGCTCTCGCTCGCCTTCGCCAGCAGGTACATGCTGCCCGTAAGCGTCGCAATCGTAAAGATGGTGGGCCGCAGCCGCGTAAAGCCGTTCGTATACTTCAGGCCGATCGACCAGCAGACTTCAAGAAGCCCGGCGACGACAAGAATGGTCCAGGGAGATGATTTGAAAAAAGACATAGCGCAGCAGTAGCGTCGTCTTGTCCTAACCGGGTACGGCGCGTCTCGTCCGGAATGCCTGTTGTGGGATCGTCTGCCCGGATGGCAGACTGCCTATGATTTAAGGCTACTGGAGAGCCTGCCGCGACGCAAACGGCGCAACAAATTGCCCTGGCCGCTACAATAGTCAAGGCACCCTGGAAGGCATACAAGACGGATGAGCTGGTTTAAACGCGAAGACAACGAGATCGTTAACGACGCTGAACGCACCGTGCGCACCGAAGGTCTCTGGGTGCGCTGTCCCGAGTGCCGGCAGATTCTCTTCAAGGCCGATCTCGAAGCCAACCTCCAGGTCTGCTCCAAATGCGGCTATCACTTCCGCCTGGGCGCCCGCGAGCGCATCGCCAGCCTGCTCGAGCCCGGCTACAAGCTCGTTGACCTCGACCTCCGCTCGACCGATCCTCTCGCCTTCACCGACCTCAAACCCTACCAGGCGCGCCTTAAAGAGGCGCAAAAGAAGACCGGCCTCAACGATGCCGTCCTCAACGCCATCGGAGACCTCGGCCCTCACCCGGTCGTGCTCTCCGTTATGGAGTATCGCTTCATCGGCGGCTCCATGGGTTCGGTCGCGGGAGAGACCATCGCCCGCGCCGTCGACCGCTCGCTCGAGACCCGGCATCCGCTCATCATCGTCGCCGCCTCCGGAGGAGCACGCATGATGGAAGGCATCGCCTCGCTGATGCAGCTCGCCAAGACCTCGGCCGGGATCGCCCGCCTTCATGACGAAAAGATCCCCTACATCTCCATCATGACGGACCCCACCACGGGCGGCGTCACCGCCAGCTTCGCCATGCTGGGCGACCTCAATATCGCCGAGCCCGGCGCGCTGATCGGCTTTGCCGGCCCTCGCGTCATTGAGCAGACCATCCGCCAGAAGCTGCCCGAAGGCTTCCAGCGCTCCGAGTTCCTGCTGGAACATGGCTTCCTCGACGCCATCGTCCCCCGCGGAGAGATGAAGCAGTACCTGGTCGATGCCCTTACCTGGATGAAGCAGTCCTAAGATTGACGACAGGTAGCTTTTCACCGTTGACCTCTTTGGAAGCCCTCAAGCGCCATCCGGAACGAGGCAGACACCGCAAGCTCTCAAAGTACAGTGTCCTCCTGAGTGAAGCCCGAAGGGCTCCGCTTCTCGCGATCAAGCGGCGAGAAGCTCCGCTCAGGATGCCCCCCGGTGGGGCTGCAAGGGAAGGTAATGGATCGACGGCCATCTCCCAGGCGACTGCCATCATGCATCGTAGGGCAACTGCGAGCGCATCTCGGATACAGGCAGATACGCTCTGACCCTCAAGCCCCGATTACGCAGAACGTTGAAAGGGACGCAACGCAGGTGGCTTCACGCGCGCCGTGTTCACAGTGCACTGCTGCTCGACGGCGCCCCAGCTATCCTTGGAATCCTTGGGCCGCACCGGTCCAGCCCACGACTCCGCCTCAACCATCGCAATCGTCTCGCGGTCATAACCCATGCGCTCCAGAATCGGCATATCGTCGCGGTCGCGCGCAGAGGAAGGAACAGGCGCTGAAAAGCTCTCCTTCTTCTCGACCGGCGCCGCCGAAACGGTCTGCTGCTTCCCCTGCAGACCGGCCATGATGGACGCGGTAAAGTTGTCCATCAGCCGCTGCACGCACTTCTGTCCGCAAAGATGCTTCATGCTCTTCCGCGCGCCCTTGGGCGACTCCCACGCCCGCAGCCGCAGCTCGCCGCCAACCTCGTCGGCCACAAACCAGTGACTCGTCGGTTCCACCCTCTCGGTCCCACACATATCGCAGTTGATCGCCTGCCGGATCATCGCTCGCTCTCCCCGGTGTCATAGAGACACCATTGCCTTCATCGGCAGGAACAACGCCGGGATGAGGCGCAGCCGCTCGCATAACAACGCACCGGTCCAGTGACTTGGTAAGTGAACTGCCGGATCAAAGAAGTGTCATCCTGAGCGGAGCGGCGAAGCCGCGCAGTCGAAGGAAATAAACCCATCATCCGCGGCGCAGCAGCCGCTGCAGGCTGGCCGGTGTTCCGATCCCCATCAGGTGCACCAGCCCCAGGTACAGCACGCCGAACAACGGAAGCACCACCGCCCCCACGAGCAGCGCCGTGTAGTGCCCGGCATGAAGGGGGAGTGCCACCTTCGCTCCATAACCCGCCGCAGCCGCCACAAACGCCGCGCCCCACAGCCGCAACGTGCGCGAGATCTGCGGAGGGACCTCGCCGATCCGCTTATGCAGCGCCCGGCGCAGCAGCGAGAACTCCACCCACCCCGCAATTCCCGCCGAAAACGTAAGTCCGGCCACGCCCCACAGCCGATCCACTCCCAGCCAGCGCGGCAGAGGCAACGCAAACAGGTATCCCAGCGCCACCGTCAGGATCACGCGAACCACCGCGAAGTTCAGCGGCGTTCGCGTGTCGCGCAGAGCATAGAACGCCGACGAATAAAGCCTTCCCGAGGTCGATGCCAGCAGCCCCACCGCCGAGCCCGCCAGCACACTCCACACCAGCGTGACGTCCCGCGACCCGAACTGCCCCGTCCTGTAGATCGCCGCCACGATCACATCGCCCAGCACCAGGAACGCGACCGCCGAAGGGATGACAAAGAAGGCGATGTTCTGCAGGCCCTGCGCCAGCCGCTGACGCAGCACACCGGCAATCTCCTCCGTAGTGCCCAGCGCGCTCGACATCGCTGGAAGCTCCGCCGCCGAAACCGCCATGCCGAACAGGCTGATGGGAAGGGAGTTGAGCGTCTGCGCATAGGCCAGCGCTGACACCGCGCTCGTCGGCAGAAAGCTCGCCAGCATCGAGTCCAGAAAGGCGCTCACCTGCACGACGCCGCGCCCCAGGAAGACGGGAAAGAAGTTGCGGATGACCGTCCGCGCCGAATCGTCGCGCATGCGCAAACGCAGCACCAGAGGACGCAGCAGGTTCAGGACCGACGGCAGAAGAATGACAAACTGCAGGCCGCTGCCGATCACCGAAGCCACCGCGATCACCACGGCAAGGTGCACCTGCCCCTGTCGCCCGTTATCCCACAGAAACGCCGCGATGATGGTGATGTTCCACACCACGGGAGCCGTGTACGACAGCAGAAACTTGCGATGGCTGTTCAGGACGCCAAGACACCACGCATAGAAGACCAGCAGCGCTGCGCCGGGAAAGAGAATCCGCACCAGCCGGATGGTCAGCTCACGCTTCTCGCCATGGAATCCGGGGGCGATGATGTCGATCAGGAACGGCGCCGCGAAGACCCCCAGCAGCACCAGGACGGACGTGACCAGCAGCAGGATGGCGAAGATCGCCTCCGCCAGCTCGGAGGCCTCCTGGTGCTTCTCCTCGGCGCGCAGCCGCGCATACACCGGGATAAACGAGGCCGACAACACGCCTTCGCCAAAGAGGTTCTGCAGAAAATTCGGAATCCGGAACGCCGCGCGAAAGGCATCGGCCACGGCGGAGTTGCCAAGATAATGCGCAAAGACACGGTCCCGTACCAGCCCCAGCACACGGCTCATCAGGATGCCGCTTGCCACCGCCATGGCAGAAGAGCGGGCCAGAAAACCCTTCCCGCGAGGCGGGGGCAATGGTTTCGAAGGAGAAGCAGTCACCGTACCGTTAACTCTACCGTCTCACACACCCGTTTCACGCCCGGAACCTTTACGCTCCCGGGTTACCGCGCAGATGCCATCCTTCACAAACCTGATTTGCAAATATTGGTGGAACCTTGATTCAAAACACCGGGTGAAGCCTGATTCAAACACACGGGTGCCCCATCTTCACACAGCCGGACCGGGTTTCTCAGGATCTCTCCCCGCCATCAGCAATCCCAACCCAGCCACACAGGGTGCCCCATCTTCGCGGCGAAGCCGCTAAGGTGGGTTTGCAGGATATTGCCCGAGGCATTCTTGGCGCTACCGGCAAAATACAGGGATTCTTCGCCGTTCGGCTCAGAATGACGAGCCGGGATGATTGCCTCAGAGGAAGAATGGTTCCAGCCGGACGGCGGCCTCGACGCCAGTGGCGGCACCCAGCCGGGTGCCGGGTGCCCCATTCATGCGGTTTCATCGCATGAGTGGGTTCATTCGAGCGAAGCTCGAACCGTATTCCTAAAATCAGAACCGAAGACACGACCTCGCAACGAACTGTCCTTCCAAGGATGTATCCCCCTATACCGCGTTGTCCCGGGAGGAATCGCAAAGCGTACTTCAAGCAGCTCGCAAAGTGTCCTTCCGAGCGAGTCGCAAAGCGACAAGTCGAGGAACCCCGCATTTCACCACTGCCCACACCGCCACCCATACCCACAAGACACCCGCCCCCACCAATCCCATTAAACTCACCTCATGGAAGCCGCACGCCCATCCCGCACCGCCCTCCGAGTCGCCATGCGCCGCGCCGCGCACCAGATCTACGACGCCGCGCCGCTCGTCTTCTCCGACCCGATTGCTGTCCCCATCCTCGGGGCCGAATACCTCCCCGAGATCGAGCGCACCCGCTTCAAGCTCCACAAGCCCCACTCCGTCGCGCTGCGCGCCCACATGATCGTCCGCAGCCGCTACGCCGAAGACCTGCTCGCGAAGGCTGTTGCGAACGGCGTCAGCCAGTACGTCCTGCTCGGTGCCGGACTCGACACCTTCGCCTACCGCAATCCTTTCGCACAGCTTCACGTCTTCGAGGTCGATCATCCCGCCACGCAGCAGTGGAAGCGCGACCTGCTCAGCGCCAGCGGAATCGAAGTCCCTTCCAGCCTGACCTATATCCCCGTGGACTTCGAACACCAGCAGCTCGCCACCCAGCTCGCCGCAGCCGGATTCGACCGCACGCGTCCAGCCTTCTTCGCCTGGCTTGGAGTCGTCCCCTACCTCACGCACGCTGCCTTCCGCTCCACCCTCGCGCTCATGGCGTCCTGTGCATCCGGCAGCGGCATCGTCATGGACTACGGACAGCCCCGCTCGGCCCTCCCGTACCTCGAACAGCTCGCACACGACTCGCTCTCCTCACGCGTGCAGCTGGTCGGCGAACCCTTCCAGCTCTTTTTCACCCCGCACCAGATGGCCACAGAGCTCTCCGGCTTCCACAACCTCGAAGATCTGGGATCAAACGAGCTCAACGCCCGCTACTTCAGCGGCCGCAGCGACAACCTGATGCTGATGGGAAGCGCGGGCCGCCTCGTCAGCGCATGGCGGTGATCGCAGCAACCAACCGGGTGCCCCACCTTCGCGAAGCTAAGGTGGGTTTTGCAGGATCTCTCCGATCCCACCTCTCACCGGCTATAGAGAATGGAACCTGCTTCCCCACCTCAGCAGCCAACCCATCCCACAATCACTCCCCAAAGAAAAGAGGGGCGCCCAAAGGCGCCCCTCGAACCCACAAACATCCTTACAAAGCAGTACCCCGCGAAGCCACCAGACCCTTCGCGCGTTCGATAAATGCAGCCAGCGGCACAGAACCCTCATCGCCCTTGCCCCGCGTCCGCACGCTCACCGCATCCGCAGCCGCTTCCTTGTCCCCCATCACCAGCACAAAAGGAACCTTCTGCATCGTGAACTCGCGAATCTTCGCATTCATCTTCTCGTTGCGCGCATCCACCTCCACACGCAGCCCCGCGGCCTCAAGCTGCTGCTTCACCTTCTGCGCATACTCAAGATGCTTTTCGCTGATCGGAACGATGCCAACCTGCACTGGAGCCAGCCACATCGGAAACGCTCCCGCGTAGTGCTCGATCAGCACGCCGAAGAACCTCTCCACCGAACCGAACAGAGCGCGATGCACCATCACCGGGCGATGCTTCTCGCCGTCCTCGCCCGTGTACTCCAACTCAAACCGCTGCGGCAGGTTGAAGTCGAACTGCACCGTCGACAACTGCCACAGACGACCCAGCACATCGACCAGCTTGATATCGATCTTCGGCCCGTAGAACGCCGCCTCGCCCGGAATCTCGCGATAAGGAATCTGCTTCGCATCAAGAACTTTTTTAAGCGAGCCAACCGCCATCTCCCAGTGATCGGCCGAACCTACATAACTCTTCGTGTCTTTCGGGTCCCACGTCGAAAGCTCCACCTTGAACTCCACAAACCCGAACGCCTTCAGCACCTCGTCGGCGAACTCCACGCAAGCCGCAATCTCGCTCTCAATCTGCTCCGGCGTGCAGAAGATGTGCGCGTCGTCCTGGGTAAACCCGCGCACGCGCAGCAGCCCATGCATTGTGCCGCTTCGCTCGTAGCGATATACATTGCCGAGCTCCGCATACCGTTGCGGCAGGTCGCGATAACTCTTGGGCGAATTTTTGTAGATCAGGATGTGTCCAGGGCAGTTCATCGGCTTCAGCCGGTACTCCGCGTCATCCAGCTCCATCGGCGGATACATGTTCTGCGAGTAGAAGCCCTCATGCCCCGAGATCTTCCAGAGCTCGCGCCGCATGATGTGCGGCGTGAAGACCATATCGTAACCGCGACGGATACATTCATCGCGCATCCAGTCTTCCATCGTCTTGCGGATCAGCCCGCCCTTCGGATGCCAGAAGATCAGCCCCGCGCCCGCGACCTCCTGGATCGAGAACAGGTCAAGCTGCTTGCCCAGCACACGATGATCGCGTGCCTTGATCTCCTCCAGCCGCTTGAAGTGCGCCTCCATGTCCTTGCCGTTGAAGAACGCGGTTCCATACACGCGCTGCAGCTGCTGGTTCTTCTCATCGCCCAGCCAATACGCTCCGGCAACAGAAGTCACCTTGAAGGCCTTCACGCGGCCCGTCGAAGGCACATGCGGCCCGCGGCAGAAGTCCGTAAAGTTGCCGTTCTTATAAAGCGAGATCTCTTCGCCCGGCTTGGTGAACTTCTCGATGAAGTGCACCTTCATAAAGTCGCCGTGCTGCCGGTACTCTTCCAGGCCCTTCTCCCGCGGCTCATGCTCGCGCACGAACTTCTCGTCGCGAGCGACGACCTCGGCCATCTTCGCCTCGATCGCGGCCAGGTCCGCTTCCGTGAAAGGAGTCTCGCGGTACACGTCATAAAAGAAACCCGAGTCCGTCGCCGGCCCGTGTCCCAGCTTTGTCTCCGGAAACAGCTCCAGGATCGCCGTCGCCATCACGTGCGCCGCAGAGTGCCGCACAACCTTGAGCGAAGCCTCATCATTTTCCTTCAGCAGCTCAAGTGCGATATCCTCATTAAGCGGGGCTGTCAGGTCGACAAGCCGCTCTCCCGCTTCGGAGCCTCCGTACATGGCCGCCTCCGAGCTCTCTTCATCCCCCGTCGCCGCAGCCGTCGTCACCGTAGTCAGCGGACGAATCCGCGCTACCACCACCGCCGCGGCTAACCGTGGCGATATGCTCGTCGCAATCTCATACGGTGTCGTCCCGCGCGGTACCTCGCGCACGGAACCATCAGGAAGCTGGACCTTAATACTCTGTTCACTCATAAGCGTTATCTGTTTCTAAGCATATTTGCTTTGGTTCCGTTGCACCAACTTCTCCCCGGTTCAGCGCATCCCATATCAGTAGAGACAGACCGGCACGACGTCAGAGATCGGCCCTGATTACAACCAGAACGCCTGAACCTGCGGAGACACGGACCTAACTCCCCTCGCCGCGACGTGCAACTCGACCCATTCAAAGAACACAAGGAAAACAACATGCAGGCACTTTGCAAACTCACCAACGATTCTCCCGACGTCCTCTGCCCCGTCTGTGGCAAAGGCTTTCGTCTTTATTGGGAGCGTAGTTCCAGCGCACAACAGCAGGCAGCCCTCCCCGAGATCCACCAGGCCCTCCGCGATCACCATAAGGAGAATCCTTTCGCTCAGCACCCCGAGGTACCTTTCAACGTACCCAGCTGGTCCGGCCTCCCCCAGTTCTCCGCCGCAGCCCTGCTGGGCGGAGCCGCGTAAACGCACCTGTCAGAGTAATCAAGCAGATAGTGTCATCCTGAACGAAGGCGAAGCCGCAGTCGAAGGATCTGCGGCTTCCTCGCGACCCAGGCCCCGATTCCCAACAACCCGCTCCTCCCCGGGACCCAATCCAGTCCGGACACCCAAACCCGGGTGCCCCCCATCAAATACAGCTCACTTCGCCTCCAACCAGGTGTCATCCTGAGCGGAGCGCGCCAGCGCGAAGTCGAAGAGCCTGCCCTGAGCTTGTAAAACGGGATCTGCGTTTCACCACCCCACCCGCAAACCCAATCGCCAACAATAATCCCCTAAATCCTTGACTGCCCGTATCATGGACCCGCACATCCATCCCGGCTTCAAGGAGACCTATGCTGAGACACACAGGATTCTTCCGAACCGCCACCTTCCTCGCCTCCACCCTCGCCCTGATCCTTCCTCAGCCCGTCGACGCCTGCAGCCGCGCCGTCTTCCTCGGCGATAACGGAACCGTCATCACCGGCCGCACCATGGACTGGAAGGTCGATGTCGGAACCAACCTCTGGATCTTTCCCCGCGGCATCCACCACACAGGCAAGGCCAATCCCCGCTCCCTCGCGTGGACCTCGAAGTACGGCAGCGTCATCGCCAGCGGCTACGAAGCCGCAACCACCGACGGCATGAACGAGAAAGGCCTCGTCGCCAACGCCCTCTGGCTCGTCGAATCCAAGTACCCCGACATCAGCTCCACCACCAAGCCCCTCCTTCCGCTCTCCATCTGGGCCCAGTACGTCCTCGATAACTTCGCCACTGTGCAGGAGGCCGTCTCCGCCCTCGAGAAAGAGCCCTTCCTCGTCTGGACCACCAAGGTCCCCGGCGAAGAGACCCTCGCCACCCTCCACTTCTCCATCTCCGACCCGACCGGCGACAGCGCCATCATCGAATACATCAAAGGCCATCAGGTCATCCATCACAACCGCAGCTATCAGGTGATGACCAACTCCCCCATCTTTGAGGAACAGCTCGCCCTGCAGCAGTACTGGAAGCAGATCGGGGGCACCATCTTCCTTCCCGGAACCAACCGCGCCGCCGACCGCTTCGCCCGCGCGTCCTTCTACATCAACACCATTCCCAAAAGCGACACGCCCGACATCGAAGTCGCCAGCGTCTTCAGCGTCATGCGCAACGTCTCTGTTCCCTACGGCATCAACACGCCCGACGAGCCCAACATCTCCTCCACGCGCTGGCGCACCGTCGCCGACCAGAAGCGCCTGATCTACTGCTTCGAATCCGCCCTCACCCCCAACACCTTCTGGGTCAACCTCCACGATGTCGACTTCTCCCCCACCTCCGGAACAAGAAAGCTCGACCTGGGCCCCAACCAGACCCACACCTTCTCCGGCAACGTAGCCAAAGACTTTAAAGAAGCCAAATCGTTCAGCTTCCTCGGCTACTAGCGAACACGCGGTGAGGCACCACCCGGGTGCCTCACCTTCGCCAAGCTAAGGTGGGTTTTGCAGAATGCCGGTCGCCCACCTTCGCAAAGCAAAGGTAAGTCTTCGAAAATCTCCGCCCACCCTCAACAGTGTCATCCTTATATCTCTATTGGTAGCTACTGTCATTCTGAGTTTTGAGACAGTATCGGTGAGGTAGAAGGGGCTATAGCGCCTTCTACCTCGCGGGCGCGCGTCACCCGATCATCCTGGGGTGGTTTTAGCCACCGTCGCTCAGTCCCGGGAACGCGTCCCAAGTCACGCACGACCGTACAGTCGCATGACATCCAGTCGCACTACGAGGAAGGTTACCGTGGCGCAGTTCATCTGTGGAGTGGACGTTTCGTCGATATCGCTGGAAGCCTCGGTCGCCAGCGTCGCAGGACGCTACGAACCCGACTTCATCGCCTTCAAACAACGACTCGCCGCTCAGGGAAAACCGCCCAAGGTCGTCCGCATCGCCCTCGCCCACAAACTCCTCATCCGACTCAACGCAAAAGCCAGAGATGTCCGAACACATATCGAAAACATCACAACTTCAACCGCTGCCGCTTGACAAGCAAGACAGTCGCTGAGCGAAGCTCTGGTGGCTCTATCGCGAGAAGCGGAGTCGAAGGATCTGCGGCTCGCTCCTCCAGTCACCTTCAGTCGATCACAGCCAGGGACCGCGATGGCTCCAACCCGACTAACGGGTTTACCATCGCAGGGTGCACCTGCCTGTCCAGCCAACCGTCGCCCCCATGCTTGCCAAACGCGTCGACGACATCCCCAGCGGCGATACATGGATCTTCGAACCCAAGTGGGACGGCTTTCGCACCATCGTCTTCCGCGACGGCGATGATCTAATGCTGCAGAGCCGCGATCAGAAGCCGCTCGACCGCTACTTCCCTGAGCTATTCGAACCATTGAAAGCGCAGCTTCCCTCACGTTGCGTGCTCGACGGCGAGATCGTCATCGCCGCCAGCAAGGGCCTCGACTTCGACGCCCTGCAGCTCCGCATTCATCCCGCGGCCTCGCGGATCAAAATGCTCTCGCAGGAGATCCCCGCCTCCATCGTCTTCTTCGACCTGCTCGCCCTCGACGATCAGGACATGACCGGCGAACCCTTCGAGCGGCGCCGCACTGAACTGGAGTCCTTGCTCAAAAAAGCAAAAGCCCCCATCCACATGACACCCGCAACGCGCGATGTCGCCACCGCACGCGACTGGTTCCAGCGCTTCGAAGGCGCTGGCCTCGACGGCGTGATGGCCAAGTCCTTAGACGGCATCTACGCGCCCAACAAGCGCACCATGCTGAAGGTGAAGCACGAGCGCGACTGCGATTGCGTCGTCGCCGGTTTCCGCTGGCACAAGGACGCGGAGAACGAGGCCATCGGCTCGCTTCTGCTCGGCCTCTACGACACCTCAGGCGCGCTTCAGCACGTCGGCGTCTGCGCCAGCTTTACCCAGAAGAAACGCCGCGAGCTGGTCGACTTCCTAGCACCCTACCGCCGCGACGCCCTCAAGAATCATCCCTGGCGAAGCTGGGCCGAAGCGGAGGGCGACAACCAGCGCATGCCCGGCGGACAGTCCCGCTGGAGCCAGGGCAAGGACCTCTCGTGGGAGCCGCTGCGTCCCGAACTCGTTGTCGAGGTCGCCTACGAACATATGCAGGGGACACGCTTCCGTCACATGGCGCAGTTCCGCCGCTGGCGCACCGACAAGCCGCCCGAGGACTGCACCTACGAGCAGCTTGAGGTCGTCGCCCCGCACGAGCTAGCCAGCATCTTCGCCACCGGCCGCTGAACAGCGAACCGCAATCGACATCCGGTCCCTTCCACCCCTTCTAACGGAGTGTCATCCTGAGCGAAGCGGCGCAGCCGCGCAGTCGAAGGATCTGCGGTTTGTTCGAAGCAGCAAGGAAGCCAGCCATACACAAGCGCATTCTTCCGCCTCCTTCATGATTACCAGCACGCCCTCATCGCACCGAGAAAAGCGCAGATCCTTCTGCTGCGCTTCGCTCAGGATGACACCACCATCTGGACAACGCGCTCTTCACCCCACACGCGCAGTTCCCACCATCACCAACCTGCCGCAGCTCGGCAACCGGGTGCCCCATCTTCGCGACGGCTTCATCGTCGCTAAGATGGGTTTGCAGGATGCACGCTGCAGCCAAACCTCTATCCCTTCGCCCAAACACTCGCATTCAGGCACTCCACCACGCCATCCACAATCGCGCTCAGCCCCGCGGTAAACCGATCCGCATCGACGATCTGCTTCGCAGCCACCGCATCCGTAATGTTCAGCGCCGCGCCCACAATCTCGAGCGCAGCCTTCTTCTTGTGCTCGCCGCCACCGTCCCCGATCAGCGCCTCTGTCCCATGCAGCGCGGCCGGCAGAAACGCCAGCGCGCGCAGAAAGATCTTCAGGAAATCCATCGCGTCCTCCTTAGATTTTTTCTGTCCGCTACCGTCGGAAGTAGTCAATGGCGAGATGCGCCAGCGTCACCAGTGCGCCTACTGCCGTCGTAAATCCCTTCACCCGCTGCACACTGCGCTCGTGCCGCTCCACGCGCTCTTCAATCTGGGTCAGCCTTCCCGGCTGCCCAATCCCCATCAACTGGTCCATCTGGCTCTTCAAAACACGCAAGTCCCCCAGGACCTGTCCTTCAAACTCCGTCATGCCACACCCCCACCTCTACCCGTCCTCATGCGACGGGCAGGTTCGTAAACACAGCACTGGAAAAACGCGAGTACACCGGCGGATTCGATCCGTCGTACATGCGCACGTAGTAGCGCTCCGCCTGCGCCTCGCGAGGAATCGAGAAGCTGCGCACCGGGCTTCGCAGCACCAGGTCCTGATCGACGAAGGGACCGAAGTCCCAGTCGCGCCGCCGCACCTCGAAGCCTCCATCCGCAGGAGGATCAATGCCCGCATCGATCTGCAACGCCGTCCCGGTTGCACTCACCAGCGCTAGGTTCTGCAGATTCGCCAGCACCGCTCCCGGAGCGCTCGCCGCCGTCTCCGGCAGCAGAGCATCGACTGCCACGGACTCCGACAGCTTCATCCCCAGGCCTTCGGCCCAGTCGTTCGCAAACGCGATGCGATACTGCCGCAACTCCGGACGCGCATGCCCATCCTCGATGGTCACGTTCCGCACGATCACCTTGAGGGAGTCTCCGCCGGAGCGAAGATCGAGCACATCGCCCGGCCAGATGTCCTCCGCCGGATTCGTCGCTGCATAGCTGCCCGAGACCGCCGCCGACCTGCTCCCGGCAAAGCGCAGCACCGCCTGGGCCGCGGCCTCGCAGTCCTGCGAGCTCCGCGCCGGAGGATGCATCACCTTGCCCGTCCACTGCGCCGCACCAGGAATACCGCCCTGCTGCTCCGCCGCCACGCTGGCCGCATCGCTCAGCCGTGCCACCGCTCGCCGCCGTCCGCGATACCACACGGTGAAGCGCTCGCCCACGACAGGAATCCTGCCCGCAAAGAACGTAATCCTCCCCGCAGGCGACACCATGCAGTCCACACCCTCGCCCGCCGCGCCCGTCATGCGGGTCAGCTGCGATCCATCGGAGAACGTGCTCACCATCCACACCGAGCCCGCCTGCCGGATGCGACAGTATCCGATCGAACCCACCAGCTCCACGCTGTTGACCGCGGCATACGTGCATCGGGCAGGCGACGTCACCACTGTGCTTGAGTACAGCACGGTCGCCGGAGTATTCGACGCTGCGCCCTGATCGACCAGCTCGAACAACAGCGACATCGGCGCATCGACCGAGCCACCGCCGTAGGCCTCCATGACGCCGTCCACCATCGTGTACCAGGTCTGCAGCACACGCTCTGTCTCCGGGCAGTGCAGCCGTATGCGCAGCGTGTAGTTGTGGCCGTTCTGCACCGTGAACGGCGTCCCTACCTCGACCCCGTTGACGAACGGAACCAGCAGCGTCGCTCCTCCGCTCTGGCGCACGTTGTATCCGGCAAAGCAGTTCGAAGCCAGCACCGGCCCGTTGTACAGCCCACATACGATTCCCGTGCTTGGGCTGTTGAGCACAACACTGCCCGCCTCGACCACCAGCGTTCCACCCATCTCAATCAGATCGAGCGCAGCAAGTGTCGTTTGGCCATCAAGGCCGTTTCCCCCTGCAATCGTCAGACCCGCAGACGTGATCGAAAGAAACGACCCCGGATCGCTACGCTTCCAGATGCGCGGGTTGATCGTCCCCTGGTTGAAGCTGTCGAGAAAGATCTGCGAGGACGTCGTGCTGGCCGCGGTATGAGTAATTCGCGTCGGACGATACGGTGCCTCCGCAAGGTCGAAGACGCTGGTCGTGCCATCGCCCTGAAAGGTCTCCGCGATATACGCCGCCGGCTCCATGTCACCGCTCAGCGTCACATCGTTCGCCAGCTCGCGGACAGAGGCCGTGCGCAGCGCAGCGACATTCAACGTGCCGTCTCCATCGTTCAGCACATGGATGGTGGCACCAGCCGTGCGCAGGCTGACCGCGCCATCCAGCACACGGTACGAGCCATACGCCGCACTCGCGATCTCACCAGCATTTGCGGACCAGGATGCTGCCTGCGCAGGCGCAAAGACCCCGACCGTTCCTCCGTCCTCCACCTGCCCGGTCGTAAACAGCCCCGCATCGACGCGGTCCGTCAGGGTCCGCAGCAGCTCTCCGCTGGACTGCGCGAGCCCCGTGCCGCCGGGCGAGACCGTCTGCTTGTCGAGCAGCCACTCATCGCTCACCGCGCTGAACATCAGCCGATGCACCGGCCCTGTCGTCGTCACACCCGCGTAGATCTTCGCAGGTTCGGTCGCCAGGTATCCGGTAAACAGTACCGTCCCATCATCCGTTGTCACCACGACACGCGCGCGGCGCACAGGCTCTGGCAGCGTAGTCGCACTCAGGCCGAGCATCCCCGAGCAGCGCGAAGGAGCATTCAGCGTGCGCTCTATCTTCAGCGGTCCATCGGCTGCGACTGCGTCGCTGTAGTCACGCGCCCCCGTACCATCGAGATTGTCGATCGTGATCCTCACGAGAGCGCCTCCTTCTGGGCGAGCGGAGGAAGTCCCCGCATTGCCCGCACCTCATCGACCGTCAGCACGCCAGCCTCGAGCAAAGTCTTCTGGATCGCGGCCTCGCTGGCCTCGTCTCGGCCTTCCAGCTCGTTGAAGCAGAACTCGAACTCGCGCCAGCCCAGCTTCTTGGCAAACAGGTCGCGCGTGATGTGCTCCGCAATCAGCTTGGCCACCGGAACCACCGCGCTCTGGAAGGCCTCATCCGCCAGCTCCCCGGCGGTCGAGCGGTTGACATCGCCAGCCACGCCCAGCAGCATCGGCGGAAGCTCAAAAGCGTTGGCGATCATGCGGATCAGCAGCTCCTGCCACTGCAGCCGCAGGTCGGCATCCGTACCACCGGCAAAGCGCAGCACTTCGGGTTTCTTCTCGCTGCTCAGCACTGGTACGCGCCCCGTGCCTTCAATCTCGTCCTGCCACCAGCGAATCAGGCGGTCGTGCTGCTCCGGCGTCGCCTCGTTCAGCCACAGCGCATACTGCACCACCGAGTTCGAGGCCAGCCGACCCGCATAGCGCTGCGCGCTCACAAACTGGTTGACCGTCTCGAAAGCCACCTCCAGTCGCCCCAGGCCGAACGGCGTATGCGTCCGTGGATTCAGCCGCACATACATCAGCTCGTCGTCGCGTAAGGCAATCTGCGATTGCTCGCCCAGCCGGCCCGTCGCCTGCGCGTAACGCGGCTTATCGGCCTGACCATCCCACTGGCTATTGACCTGGATGGTCGCACCGTCCACGGCCCACAACCGGAACGGCTGCTGCGGATCGCCGGTCGCCTCCATCTCCACCGCGCCGAAGCCGCCCACCAGCAGGTCTTCGATCACCTGCTCCCACAACACGCGGAAGCTATCTGCCGCGTTTGGCTCTTCGAGACAGCGCCGCAACACCGCCAGCCGCTCCGCCGCGTTCTCTACGTCGGCCGGGTTGTAGCCGCGACGAACGCGCACCTGCCAGTCCATGCTGGCCACCTTGTCCTTCACGACGTTGATGGCGCGGCGCACCACCGGGGTCTCGGCAAACCGGCGCAGGTTGGCCGGCGTCGGCTTCGGCAGAGCATCCTGCCCAAGCCGCGCTCCACGATACGGCGTCAGGATCGCAGGTAGCGTCTTCGTCTTTCGCTCGCCCGTTGCAGGGTCCTGCTGCGCCGCCGCGTCCACGCCCGCTACTCTCTGCCAGACGTCCTTCACTGCTTCTCGAACTCCCATTCGCTCACCTCATCCCTTCGCTGTGATCTGCCGCTAAAAATGAAAAGGCACGGCCCATTGGCCATGCCTTCGCTCGATCTCTTCGTCTCGTTGTGACGCTGTTCTCTGCTCTAGATCAAACCCTCAGCTCCAGCCGCGCCGTCTCGGCTACACGCGCCAGATCGCTCAACGTCACCACGCGGATCGCCTCGCGCTCCATCGCCTCTACGCCAAAGCGATACCGCTCCACGGCCTCGTCTGCCCCATCCTCACTCATACGCAGCGGCTCGACAACCGCCGTCAGCTCCAGCCGCGCACGCTCCACCCGCTCCACTCCTTCGCGCAGCTGCGGGGCGGAGTACGCAAAGCCCTTCGCGGCCTCCACATCGCCTTCGAGCGAGACCGCCTGGAACATCCGGATCAGACTGCCTGCTGCACCCGCAGCGTCGGCCCTGTAGCCGCAATCAATCTTCATCGGATCGCCCGCACGCGTGTATAACGATGCCGCAATTCGCTTGCGCATCATCCCCCACACGCCCGCTCGCTCAAACTCGTTCCGCATGCTGCTCACGATAGCGGCCCTTCCGCTCTTCCGGCGCTCCTGCTTCCCTCGCAGCGGCTCGACGTACATGCGCAGCAGCTGTTCCATCTCGGCAGCCATGTTCTCCGCCAGCGAAGCCCGCGGCTCGCTGATCTGCACCGAGTTCGACAGCGTATCTTCGAGCAGCGTCAGCACCGGCTTCGTGTCGGCGGCGCCCAGTCGCAGCCGCTCGGCGATCTCGCCCTCGAGCGCCTCCAGCACCCCCAGGTCGGCATCGGCGTCCATGCAGCGAACCCGGCTCCAGTCGCGGGTAAACCGCACCACGGCATCCGCCGCCTCAGCGCCAGCCGGGCGCAGCACCACACCGATGTTGGTGAACTCGCCCTTCACCACATCCGGCACATACCGGATGAGAAAGAACTCGCATGGAACCCGATCCGCCAAACAACCTCCGGAGCGCCTTCGCGCTCTACATCACAAATTTTCCTGCACCGCCGGCCTCTGCGAACTGCCGCGGCACCATAACCTTCGTAACCTTGTTCCACATCGGGAACGGCTCGCGGTTCGAATCGCGAAACGACGCGATCAGCTCCCGCACCCGACCCCGCCTCTGGAGCAGTTGCTCCATCAGGCGTTCCAGCTCGCTCATATCGCCGCCATACCACTCCGGCGGAACCTGCTCGGCGATGCTCCATAGCGTGCCCGGCGACATCGTCTCCACACGCCCCAGCCAGGGCTCAAAGCTCTCCCACCCCGTCACCATTTCATAGACACGGTTGCGCTGATAGACGCCTCGCAGCGGCGAGTCCGGGAAGTTCCACTCGCCCGCATTGAAGCAGAACCCCTGATCGATGAACGTGGCGCGATACCTCCGCTCGCGCGGCCTTCGCTCGAACACCGCCTGCCGCCCGTTGCAGTTGCCCGTCCACTTGTCGATCACCAGCATCCCGGCAAACTCCCGCAGGTTGCGCACCTCGTCCAGCTGCGGATCCGGCAGGTAGTCCACCACCTGGCCCGGCATCAGACCGCCGACAAACTGCGAGCCGAACTGCAGCCCCGGACTGTAGCGCTCGCGCACGCCGCGCGGAAGCTCGACCGTCATGTCGAGCGTGTTCTTCACCAGCCATTCGGTCACCTCGACCACATCGCACGCCGGTACGGTCACCCCGGCGGCAGCGGCAAGGCGCGTCGCGATAAACTCGTTGGCGAGAACGCGGCGGTGCTGCGGGTTGTTCTGGAACTTCACCACCCACAGCTTGCCGTCCGCGCCCAGCATCAACTGGCTCTGCGCTCCGCCACGCATTCTCCTGATCGCCTGTACCGCCAGAACCGCCAAACCGTCTTCCTCTCGCTCCAGCAGAATACAGCGTGCGGGCTATCGGATTCACTCCACGCCCAATCGTCCATACACGCTACGGTCGCACCAGCAGCTCCTCGCGCACCGCCTGCGCGATAGCCATCGCCATCAGGCAGTCATCGTGCGAGCCCGGAGCCGCTCCGGTGCGTCCATTCGCGCCGTTGATGAACGTCCTGCACTCTTCCAGCAGCCGTGCACTGGCGAAGATCTGCGGCGACTGCACCAGCAGCGCGCCCATGTGCGCGATGATGCGCGGCTTGTTCAGCGCCGTCGTCAGCCAGCCCGCCTGCCCATCCATCTGGTAGACCTCCGTGTAGCGATGAATACTGTCCAGATACGCCAGCACGGCAGATCCGTGATTGTTGCGCTCCACCGCGATCTTCGCCCTCCCGTACTCGTGTGCAAGTTGAACTGCCGCAGCAGCAAGCTCCAGCGGATTCAGCCGCTGCCGCAGCTCCGCGCACTGCAGCCCTGTCCGTAGCTCGATCACCTGCACAGCGGCATAGTCTCCCGCTGCGCCGCCGCCTGCCGTATCCACGGCGACCAGGTAGCGATTGCCCGGCACGGGAGGGAGCCAGATGTGCAGGCAGTCTCCGCGCCGTCTCTCCACTGGAGGCGTGACCTCCGCCAGCCGATCTTCAATCGCATCCACATCGAAGCAGCAGTCGCCCGTCGCCCGGAAGCAGCTCACCGGGTCCTCGGCGAACTCCTGCGAGCGCAGCGCCTGATAGCTCGTCTCGAGCATCCGGCGATAGCCGATCTGCTCGGGCTTCAGATTCTTGCTCTCAATCAGTGCTTGCTCTTCATCCGTGAAATCTGTAACCGCAGCGGCTACATAAGCCTCTTCCATCCACCACGGAAAGAAGTGCTGCACCGTACCGTTCTCCAACGCATGATTCCACTCGCTGTAGAAGCAGCCGTACGCTCCGTTCGGTGTGGACTCGATCACCAGCTCGCCCGAAGGCGACAGCGCCGCACGCAGGCCAGCCAGCGTCTCCTGCGCATCGCCCGGCCAGCGGCTCACCTCGCTCAGGTGCAGGTTCTGGATCGACAAGCCACGCCCTGCGCCCTCGTCGCCCGCACTCAAAATGCGAAACTCGCTGTCCAGCTCGGGAAAACTCATCTGCCCGGAGTTGGCACGGCTGCGCCGCAGCGGACCTTCGCGCGCCTCCTTCGGAAGCTGTTCCCAGAAGCGCTGCACCATCCGGAAGATTCCTTCAGCGGCTTCGCGGGTCTGGGCCACCTGTACGGTCAGGACACCTCTGGTTGTGATGGTCTTCATGAACATCCGCGCCGCCACCCAGGTCGTTACACCCATCTGCCGTGCCTTCAGGACGATGTTCCATTGCTTTCGCCGCTCTTCAAAGGCGCGCTGCACTGCATTCGCTTCGAGCGGTCGCACCTTGCCGTCGCGGTCGCGAACCTTCAGGGTCTCCCGCACCGCCCGGACCATACCGTCCGGGCTGCCGTCGATCCCGCGCCCCAGCTCCTCCAAACCTTCGATATCCCATATCATCTCCACCCGCCGTTTCTCGAGGTCGCTAAAAAATGGGCGGCCAGAGCCCCCAACTCCAGCCGCCCGCACCGCCCACTCCATCTCCCCCTACATCT
Organism: Edaphobacter sp. 12200R-103; assembly: GCF_010093025.1. Taxonomy (GTDB): domain Bacteria; phylum Acidobacteriota; class Terriglobia; order Terriglobales; family Acidobacteriaceae; genus Edaphobacter. Next base: position 3,417,668 of record NZ_CP048114.1, read on the forward strand.
CCCAATGACAGCCGCTGACCGTCTTCGGGTTGGGAACATCCCGCAGCGCGAGCGATCCGTTCGCCGGCACACTTACCGGAGTTCCGAACGGAATGCCGTTGATCAGCTGGTTCGCATTCAGCGCCGAGACCGTAATGGCGTACGCCGACTGCGGATTGCCGATGCGGTACACCGCGCCGCTCTGCCCGGTGCAGTCGGGCAGCGTGATGTTGCCTGCGCCGGTCACACCGTTCAGCGAGACCGCTCCGTCGGCCGCCGTCATGCTGTAAGGCAGCGCGGTCACGGTATGCGGATTCACCTCGTTGTATCCGAAGTAGTAGTTGAGCGCGTTGCTTGCCGCCGCCGCCATCAGTTGCTGGCCCGCCGCACTGGGATGAACGTGGTCTGCCAGGAAGTTCGCGCTGGTATTGGCTCCATCGGCGCCGAGCAGCGGGTTGGCGGCAAAGTCCAGGATGCCGTCGGCCCCGGCGCTGCGTGCCTGCTGCAGGATCAGAGCGTTGTATGCGTTTTTCTGCGCGTCCATGCTGGGCGCGCCTGCAGCCGTGCTGTTACCGCCGCTCGAGATCATCGTACCTACGAAGACTCTGCATCCAGCCCGCTTCAGCGTCTGAATCTCGCCCGTAAGGTACTGGAAGGTCTGCAAGGGCGTTCCATTCAACAGGTCGTTGACCCCGGCGTCGAGCAGCGCTACCGCCTGCCCGGCGTCCGTCGTGCACCGGCGCGCGACGCGGTTGGCCTCCGACGCTTCCATTCCGCGGATCGTCGCGCCGTAGATGCCCCAGTTGGTGCGCGTATACGTGGGCTGGTTGAGCAGCGTAAGCTGCGACGACCACGAGTACGAGTCGCTGCACTGCGAGCCGTTCCACGAGCATGCGATCGAGTCGCCAACGATGTGCATCACCGGCGCGCTGCTCAGCACCGGCTGCGGATCGACCGCAACGCCGCGCGCCGCAACCTCGCGGGTCAGCGCCAGCGAATCCGACTGGATCTGCGCCGGCGTCAGCTGCGTCGGAAAGAAGCGAGCGCGGTACATCGTGCCCAGCAGGCCGCTCCCCGCATAGGGAGAGATGCCACTGCCGCCCAGGAAGTAGCTGCCGCCACTCTGCAGGCCGAACGAGGCTGACTGCGCCACGTAAGGGTACTCGACGCCGTCGATGTACACATGGTCCAGATTGCCGCTGCCCGTTCCCAGAACGAAGGCCAAAACATGGAAGCCGCTGATCGTCTGGTTCATCGTAACCCGCGGCGCATTGCCGGCGTAGATGCCCGGGGTATAGGAGCCTGGCCCCGAACCGGCATAGAGCAGGTTCACTCCGTTTCCCCCAAGGCTGCTGGTCAGGATCACCGGGTATTGATTCGACAATGCCAACCCGTTGCTTGCCGGGAACGGAGCGATGTGCACGGCAAACTCAAAGGTCTGCGTATTGTTCAACACCGCAGGCAGTTGTACGCCCTGGTAGGGGCTTGCCGAGGTAAAGCTCAGGCCGTTCGGAACCCATGCAGGAGCATGCGTCCCCGCCAGCAGCGTGCCGCTGTTTCCGTTGCCCGTCGCATCGACGACCGTGGTTCCGGTCCCCTGCATAAAGTTGTAATCGGCGGTTGCATTCGGCGCGAGCGTCGATCCGGAGAATCCTGAGCCGGAGACGCCGCCCGCAGGCACAGCCCATGTACCGTCCTCGCGCAGAAAACGGGTCGTTCCCGGCGTTGCTCCCGGATCGGGCACCGCGCCCGGCGCATGCGCACTCCCCGAGGCCTTGAAGACGGGAACCTGGCTGGCGGAGATGGCTCCGTTCAATGTAGTCGCGTTGACTGTAGTCGCATTGACCGTCCCCGCCGTAAAGCCCTGCGGCGTAAAACTGTATGACGTTCCGCGCAGATTAAGGGCGACGCCGCTGGTCGATGGATTGAAGCTCATCGTGTCGACCGAGGCCGAGGAGGACAGCTCAAACAGGTTGTAGGCCGAGTTCCACCGGTTACAGCCGTGCAGGTTGCAGTGAATCGTAAAGACGCTCTGCTCTCCCGCGTCCGCTACCATCGTGCGCTTCCATGGTCCCGCCATCACCAGGGCCGCGTCCGGAAGCGAATGGGTTCCGCCGTTGCCGTAGTAGCTGGCCGGAGGCGTCGCGTTGTTAATCATCCAGCCTCGCAGGCCCGGACCGTTGTTGCCCTCGTACTGCATGCCCGCCTGTGCGTAGACGCCCGGCCGCGGAACGTATTGCGAGATCGCTTCCAGATCGCCCCCCACCTTCTCCTGGTAGTAGTGCGGCTGCTCGACAGAGTCATTCGGCTCCCACGCCACAGTGTTCGCCGCCAGTGTCATCTGGCCATCGACCGTCTTCGTCGATGGATTCATCACGCTCAGCACCTCCGCCATGGGATAGAGGGCATAGGTGCCCGTAAGCAGCGAGAGTGTGCCTCCCGTGGTGCTGCTGTCCGGGCCGGACTGCGTATAAGTCACCTTGTTGGGCGCCGTCGAACTGACGACGAAGCTGCCGTTATAGCTGCTGTCCGTCGCTCCGGCAACCGTCATCGTCAGCCCATTCACGTCGACCGGAAGATTCCCGGCCGTTGTCAGGGTAACCGTGCTGCCGCTGCGCACCGCCGAGGTAATGGTGAGTGACACATTGGCGAAGGCCGAAGTCTGCCCCATCACGCCGACAAAGGGCGTCGCTCCCCCGGCATAGTACAGCCCTGTGGCCGAGTACGAACCGATCACGGGAAAGACCTGGCGGATACCGCTCGAGGTGTCCACCTTCTGCTCCAGGCCATATCCGCACAATCCCCCGATCGCGATGGTTGCGCCCGCAACGTGCGCCCGCTTTAGCGAGAGCTGGATGTGGGTTCCATCGACCAGCGTGTAGGCTGCCGTCTCGAATCCCTCGATTCCGTTGACCATCGCGGTCGGATCGGCGACGCAGGCCACACCGCTCGACGCGGGCGCTGCAGCCGTATCGGCGGAGTAGCCCGCTGGCAGACCCGTCGTCGCAATCGCGACGGCCACGTTTCCCGGAGCAATGTCGTCGGCCTGCGAACGAATGACTGTTGCGGTCTGGAAGAAGGTGCTGACCGGGAAGCTGGTTCCGCTGAAGACAGCCGAGGCGTTCTGTCCCGCAGCTCCGGCGCCGGTCAATACGCCTGCCGAAAGCACCTTCGCAGGGTTGGTATCGATCAGATAGCGGCCGTCGCCCTGCGTACCATTGTTGGCCGTTGGAGCGATCTGAAGCGAGGTCGATCCCGTTGTGCAGCCGGAAGAGCAGCTTCCCATAAAGACGCGCGAATCCTCGCGAATCTGCAGGTCGAACGGATGCGCGCCTTCGTCGGCATTGTCGCGAAAGCCGCCGAAGGCATTGATGAACTGTGAGCCGATAAGGCAGTCTCCCACGCCGTAGCAGTTGGTTTCCTTGGGGGCGAGCACGTGCTGCCCCTGCGTGTTGTAGATCCCCTTGACGGCGAGCGCGGTGTAGTTGGTCTTGAAGTAGGGCAGACTCAGATCGACGTTCTGGGGAAAGTGGTTTGAGCCGCCCGTCAGCGCCTGATGCAGGATCTCCAGCCCTGACGAGGTCGGCGTCCGGGTCTGGTCGACCTGGTGGATCTCCGCCGTGTTGCGGGTCGCGGTAACGCTGATGACCTGCCCGGCCTCATCGCCGCGAGCCATGACGCTCTCCGGGTTCAGGTAACTGTCGCGTCGCTGGCCACCACGGTGGTCCTCGATGTGCGTGCCGTTGCTCCACTGCGACGGATAGTAGATCTCGCTGGAGTCATAGTTCTGCTCGGCCTTCAGGTCGCAGCCCGCGGCACAGTCCGGCCCCGCCAGCGCGTTGGCGATACCGTTGCCCCCGCGGTCGGTCTGGAACTGGCTCGCATATTGCACGCCGTTGACGCGGTTGACGGAGAGCTGCGATCCCGCAGGCTGCGCCACGGTCTGACCGGCGGCAGGAAAGGTCGTTACCTTCTGCGAAAGGCCGCTGGTGACGCCGGCGACATTCGCATCCACATAGCTCTTGGTCGCAGCCTGCGACGGCGTTACCGGATCGGCCGCGAGCGTCAGCGGACCGGTCATCGTGTCGCCGTTCCTGAGCACGTATGGATTGGAAGAGTCGAGCGGAGCCCCGGCGACGGCTGCCGCGATGGCCGTATCCACATAGCTCTTGCTGACCGTCTGCATGGCCACCGAGGTCGGAAGAATGGTGCTGCGAATCGTGCTGATATGCACCGGCGTCTGGCTCACGGGAATCACCCAGTACTCGCGGCTGACGCTGCCATCGTCGAGGTGGTACACGGCCGTGTAGTAGGTGCCGATCGGTGTCGCCCCCGCGTTCGGCGTAAGCCGGAGGTCCAGGACGCCCCCGCTTGTCAGCGTTGCCGACGTGCTTCCACTGGCGACGGCCTGACCGCTCGCTGTCGTAAAGGCCGGCCAGCTTACCAGCACGGAACCTCCAGCCGCCCTGCCGTCAGCCCGATTGACGGTATCTGTAACTTCAGTCGTTACAACCTGTGCGATCGCCGCTGCCGGAAACAGCGCGGTGATCCATAGGAGGGCCAGCAGAAGCGCTGCCAGCATCCATCCCTTTCGCCTGAAACTCATTGTTCGCTCTCTTTCTATGGCTTACTGGGTTGTCCATCATCAGGACTGCTCAAAACATGCGCAGTGCGTTCATCCCGGCAGGTAGCTGCGGAAGCACAGAACCCTCTCGCCATCGTTGGCATCGGTGACAGGGAGTGCGCGAAACGTTCCGGCCAGCCGTATACGCTCCAATGGCGTTGTGAGCGCCTCGACGTTCTCCGCAGCGCCCTGCATCGCCTGCAGGCGCGGATAGTGGAAGATCACGCGATCGTCCTGCTCGCCCTCGAGCACGAAGAGCGCGGACCACTCCTGGAAGAAGCTGCCGCCTTCGCGGTCCACAAATCCGGCGACGTGAGCCACCTTCATGTCTCCCGCCGGTATTCCCGCCAGCAAGGGGGACTCGAGGTGGAGAGCGCCGTCTGCAACCTGCGATATGCGTCCGACGTTCAGCGAGACGCGCCGGATGTAGTGGGCATCGCCGCTTACGTCGGCCGCCGTGCGCACGTAGGCTCCACTCACGCTGGCGCCCACATATCCGGTCTGGCCGGTGTAGTCCTCATCCACGACGATGACATCGCCCGCAGTAAATCCAGAGGCAGCCGTTCCAACCTGTAGCAATGAGGCCGTCGATCCCGGCTGTAATGCGATTGCCCCTGCGGCGGTACCGCCGCTTCCGTTGGGTGCAGCGCCTCCCGAGGTGCGTAGAAGGTTCATCTGGTGGGCGCCGCAGGCGAGCGCCATCTGCAGCTTTCCCCAACTGGCGAACTCAAGCTGCACGACCGATTCGAACTCAGTCCGCGCCTGGCTAGTTGCAAGCGCTGGCGAGCCGGTCCGCAGGGCCGTGATTCCAGTGGCCGCGCCGTCGGTGTTCCTGCGGCGAAAGCCGTTGCACCAGCCCAGGTCCAGCCACGGAGCCGGTGGATTCTCCAGCGTGAAGGCTCCACTTTGCGCGGCGTCGAAGATGGTCGCTGCGCCGAGGGTGCGTTCGACCGGAGCGAAGTAGGCGCGGACGCGCCGCGTCACCGGCGTTGTACCGTTCACAAGAATGCTCATCGTTCTTCGGCCTCCTGGTAGCTGTAGACATCCACCGTGGCGGTGCGCTCCAACTGATCGCCGTTCGCCGCCAGCACGCCGAACTGCACATCGCCCCAGAAGATGTTGGTGCGTTCCGGCTGCGGGCCTGCGAAGGCCGCATAGTCCGTCTTGAGTGCGCGCTGCGGTATCTGGCGCAGGGCTTCGGCGAGCTCCGCATCCATGGCGGCCATCATTCGCCCTCGATCCATGCTGCCGTTGCCGGAGTTTCCCGCCGTGGCGTAGCGGATCTCGCAGCGCATCTTCACCAGCGGCAGCAAGCCATGTGAATCCACTTCAAGCGACGTCCAGCGCAGGCGAAAGGCGTTCAGCGGAGGAAAGTCGACGGCAAGCTCGTTCTCTTCCACCAGCACCGCCGGACGAACGACGCCGCGCACCAGCACAGTCCGGGCCGGATTGAGCGCGGCGATACGATCGCGGAGCGTGATATAGAACGTGTCTTTCGCACGTTGCATATATGTAATCCTTTCGGTAACAAATATTTTGTGGGAATGACCTAAGGTGCGTTTGCGATGGGTTCACGCAGAGCGAGCCTGTAGGCGAAGATCGCGCCCCCGGTCTGCATCTCGGTCGCGGAGACGATCGAGAGCAGCCGGTCGTCCACAAGCACCCCGAATGCCGAAGCGAACAAAGCCTCCGCCGAGCCGAAGCTGGTAGAGGCGGTCAGCGCCTCAACCACGCTGGCCGACACGATCAGGTCACGCTGCGCGGCCTTGCCCTCCGCGATCTTTGGCGATGTGTTGCGAAAGATGGCGGGCGACAGCTCCACGTCCTGAAACTGCGGAACCGCAAGCCCCAATTGCTCTGCCGGATCTGCAGGAACCGCCGAGGCAGGCACGAGCAACTTTACAGTCCGGCCTCCGGAGCTGAGCAGAAGAGCATCGGCGACGCGACGAAATGCAATTTGATCCTGAAGGATCTGCGCCATGACGTTACCCCAGTCTCTCTGCCCGGTAGGGCCGCAGAAGGCTCTGCACCTGGTCATCGAGCAGCGCATTGCTGAAGTACTCCATCTGCACGGTATCCATGCGGCTGCGCTTGACGTTCATCGCGGGAGTGGCCTGCGCATTCTTGACGATCTGCGCGCAGGCGACCTTGACCGCAGGAGGAATCTCGACGAGGCCCGACGTGTAGGTGATCTCGGCCTCGTTGTAGTTCAGGCCCAGGAAATTCGCCGGGAACGTAAGCTCACCTGCGCCCGCATTGATGTCGATGCTCGCCGGATCGAGGCTGCTCCAGCTTCCCGGGGTCGCGAAGGCAAATGCGATCTGCTCGCGGAAGAGATCGACCATCTCGCCACGACGCGGCCGCGCATAACGAACGCGCACGCTGACCAGCGGCGATGTGGCTCCTTCAGCCACCGCCAGGGGACGGTAGGTCAGCCGCGCCGTCTGCGAGCCGGTGGTGATGCGCACCTGATCGACATACTGTGTGACCAGCAGACTGGGACGCCTGCAGAACGTCTCCATCAGCGCCGAGGCGGTCATCACCAGATCGTCGGTGGTGTCGACGGAGAGCCCATATGCTACATATTCGGCAGGTAGTAGATACCCCACAGCGTTCCTCCTGTTTTTAAAAAGCAACAGGGACCGGCACATATATGCCGATCCCCTGTTGTGGCTGGTTGATCTCCGCGGCGGGCAGGTTTTCCCGGCGCTGAGCGCGGATGTTTAGCGATCGACCAGCACCTGGCAGTGTGCGTAGCTTGCGCCCTTGACGACCAGGCCTCCGAACTTGACGACGACGTACTGCGAAGCCAGCGAGCCGGGGACGCCGAGCTGGAAGACGCGCGGGTTGGGATCGCCGAGCCAGTGGTACTCGATCAGGTCTTCGGTAACGATGTAGGCGGGCAGAACGGCGGTGCCGTTGCCGGGGGTTCCGGTGTAGCCGAGCGTCCACTCCGGAATGAGGGGAAGCTCGCCGGCCTGCGTCGAGAGCGTCTTGACGCTCACGCCAGCCGCGATCTCCCTGGTGCTGAGCACGACGTTGAACTCCTGCTTCATCTCGCGATCGATGAGATCGAGCAGAACAGGATTTGCATAAATCGCGGTGGGACGCACGCCGTAGAAGCTGTTAGCCAGCATCTTGGCGACGGCTGACTTGAAGCTGTCGACGATGCTCTCGGAGGAGGACACGGTCACGCTGTTTCCGCCGGCAGCAATCTGCGAAGCCGCGCCGTAGTACTGTGCCGTGGTGGGAGCGTTGAGGCTGGTGTCGTTGCCGTTCCACAGGGCAACGTCGTGCGTGCGCAGGACGCCGTCGACGGTGTCGGCGAGGTCCTTTGCCTGCAGGTAGGCAAACTGGCTCTGCTGCTGGCCCAGCTCAAGATCGAAGAGGTTGTAGTTGATCTGTGCGACCAGGGCTTTGAGAGGCACGCTGCGTTCCACGCGGGTGGGCGTGACCAGCGGGGCCACGATGTTGCGCGGATCGACGAAGCCGGTGGCGGCATCGGGCGCAGGGATGGAGGTCTCCTCGAAGAAGCGCGAGGGATGTCCGGTGGCCGGAACCTGCTTGATGCGGCGGCCGAAGATGCCGCGACGCTGCACCAGGTCGGTGATCTCGGACTGGTAGGCAGGAACTTCGATGGCGCCGGGGCCCATGAAATCGGCAGCTGCGTGGATCTCGGTAAATTTCGCGTTCATCATTCTCCCTTTCGAAAAAAAGAAGAGGCGCATGCCCGTGGAAGGCTGCGCCTCTGTTTGGTCCTGCAGGGCCTCGCAAGGTGTGCAGGCAAGTTGGAACTTCGATCTGGCCGCGGTGATTAGGCCAGCATGCCCGAGCGAAGAAGCTGGGACTTTACGGCGAAGCGCTGCTCGATGCTGAGGCCGTTGAGCGCGGCGTCGAGCGAGCCTGCCTCAAGCGAGTCCACGGCAACGCCCTGCTTGGCCAGCATGGTGCTCATGCCAGCGGGCAGGGTTTTGCGCCGGCCGGCGGGCTCGCCGGAGACGTGAGCCGTAGCCTCCGCCTCAAGCTGCGCCATCTTCTCTTCGGCGGCCTTCAGGCGATCTTCGAGCGCGGCCTCGACGGTGGCCGAGATACGGCCGATCGTGATCTCCGACTCCTGCTGGCGCTCTGCCAGGCGCTGCATCGCCTGCTCCAGCAGGTCAGCCGCTGCGGCGAGCCGCTCTACCGTTGCCTCAAGGGCTGCGTTGGTCTCCATCTGCATCTCCATTGCTCTCCTCACTTTCTCTTCGAAACTCCCGGATTAACCCTGGCTGACAGGCTGTGCCCGCTGCACGTTGAGTATGGCCACCACCGCCGAGATGATGTTGGCGACGTAGCCTGAGTCGGCCGCGATTCCGGCCTTGCCCAGAAGCCCCGTGACTGCCTGCTCGGTCAGCAGCATCACCTCGGCCAGTTTGGCAGCACCCGAACCCGACTGCGCTCCGCTGGCGGCGTACTTCTGTTCCACCACCAGGACGGCGTTCTGGATGAGCGTGGTCGCATCGACCAGCTCGGCTGCGACCGGCGCGATCGATGGAAACAGCAGCCCGATCAGCTTTTCAACGGGGATGGCGAATGCCAGTGCCCACTTGAGACCCTTTTCGAAGCCCTTGCCTACAGCTTCGAGCACACCGATAAAGCTCATGTCTTCTTCTCCTTGTTTCGCTGTCTGTGTGGTAAGCGCACTTCTCTACCGGAGCCACAGTCGATCTGCCGACTCGTCATCCTGAACGTAGTGAAGGATCCCTGTATTTTTTCCCGGAACATTCCGGATGCCCCAGGCAAAATACAGGGATTCTTCGCCTTCGGCTCAGAATGACGCATCAAAGTGTGTCGATTGCTCAGGATGACGGCGTCTTGTTGCTAGTGCACGGCTGCTACGGGCACCCGCCTGGAGCGCGGAGCCGCCTGCTTCACGCGAAAGCTGGTGCTGCGATAGGCAGCCTTGTCGCGCAGCAGGATGGCCGCGCCGGTGAACGTAGCGCGCGTCAGAGTCCACACCGATGCGCGCATGTCAGCCACGTGAGCGTCCGCCAGCTCGTAGCTCATGCCCATCGGCGCGGCCTGGATGGTCTGCTCCATCTCCGGGAAGTCGCGCGCGAACAGATAGCCACCCACGCGCAGTTGACGCCCATCCAGCTCCGCGGAGGTGATGATGCCGCACTTCTGTCGGGCGTCGTGGCCGTCCCATCCGGCCTTGTAGTCCACGGCCATTCCCAGCAGGCTGGGAAGCGCGGCCTCGGCTGCACTGCGGGTCAGGACGACGCGGTGCCCGCGCGCTCCGTTGGGAGCCCTGTCGCTGGCCACGTCGACCAGCGTCAGCACGCCTTCAAACGGCAGCCGGTTGGGATGTCCGTGCACGAGAGGAAACTCCACTGCCATGGCCCGCAGCTCCAGCGGTGGAGCACTGCGTGTCGCACTGCCGGTCTGCCGATGTTTTCTCACCGCCTTTGCTGTGCGCTCTGTCATTCTTTCTCCTTGTCCGTGCGTCTTTCGCCAAAAAAGCAAAACGGGAGAGCACCCGCAAGGGCCTCTCCCGTCACATGTCTCAATTACCTTCCCAGAATAGCAAGCTGCACGAAACTGATCGGCAACTTTCAAGACAGAGATAACGACAAGTAAAGCAAAGGGTTAGCAGCTATGGACGGATTCCCGCCTCTTGACAGGCGACCAGCGGCTCCAGAAGCCTGCGTTCGAGAAAGAGCCTTGTGAGCCGGTCGAGCGCACTGTCGTAACGGCGGACGAGGGTCCTCGCGGGAACGTTCAGCATGGCTGCAGTCTCCGTCTGGGTGTACTCCTGCAGGGCGATGCGGCGGATGAGGTGATTCTGTTCCGCATCGAGCAGTTTGAGGCAGCTCTCGACGTCGTGGACGAAGATGATGACATCATCGAAGCCCTGAACACGGTAGTGCGTGACCCTGCCGCGAAACATCTCGCGACCCAGCAGCGAAGGTGCCCTGCCAGCCTCGAGCGACAGCTTCATGTAACGCCGCAGAAGAGCCTCGGTGTACTTGCGATAGAAGGCCAGCTCGGGCGCGACCCTTGCAAGGGGCTTCTTCGCAGGTTGCGAAATCTTCTTCTCATCGGCGGCAGTTGCCCAGAGCACAGGGAGAACCACGACAGCAGCAGCGTTCATCGAGCACCTCCGTTTGCAGGTACAACTCCGTTACAGCGGGAAAGATGGGATGGCTGCCGCTTGCGGCCGCCGGGACGCTTTCCGCGCGGCGCCGGAAAGTCCGCCAGAAGCGCAGCACAGCTTCGGCAGTAGATGCCGTTCGCGTTTGTTCCGCGAAGCCACAAAGCTCCACAGCCTTCACATACCTTCAGATCCAATCGCAAGTACTTCATGCAAGTCCCTTTCAAGGCGTACGTCTCCCCTGGCGCGCCAACGTGGTTTCAGCGGTCGAAGCGGCACGCTCAGGATGCTATGGAGTGCCCGTCCGATGGTGCGGCCTGCCTGAAGCCGCCCGGCACGGTTCACTCATTTTTCCGATTTCTTTCTTTTTTGAGCAAACGACCTTTGGGATAAATTCAAACGCCCTTACCCCTCACTGCACAGACCGAAAGGGAGGCGCATACCGGGAAGAGAGCCCCCGAGGCCGCTGATCTCAGCCCATTCGCAAAGGGGAAGTTTCAAGGTTATAGCTTTCGACAAAGTTGATGTCAACAGCAAACTTTTCCAGAAGAGGCTTTCTCTAACAAGTGACTATATATGAGTAAGCTGCGCGGAATAGTCGTTGCACAAAGCTAAATTTTCGCCTAATCTTCGTCTTGCATAAAGATATCCAACATCGAAAGAAACTGGATTAGATGAACTTCCAAGACCTTCACGAGCTTATCCGCCTTGAACTGATGCGCAGGATCGAACGCGGCACGCTGACGGGCACCCGTCTGGCCCAGCAGGCCGGCTTTCAGCAGGCGCATATTTCGAATTTTCTGAATCGGAAGCGGGCGCTGTCGCTCGAGGGCCTGGATCGCGTGCTGGCGGCACAGAATCTGCGTATTGAGGACATTCTTCCCGTGGAGATGGCGGCCGAGGCTGCATCCGCCCGGATTGCGCCGGAAAACGATCCTGCGGAGATGATTCCTATCGTCTCACCCTCATCGGCGATGGACGATGCCTCGATTGCCCCGTCGGCGATGATCGAGTGCATTCCGGTGGCGTCCTCGCGGCTGTACGGCAACCGTGCGCGGCCGGCTCCGCGATACGCGCACTGGCAGCGCTTTCTGGCGATCCGGACCGATGCCCAGCAGGCTGCAGCGATGGAACCGCTGCTTCCGGTGGGGTCGATCGCGGTGCTGGACCGGCATTACAACTCGCTGGCGCCCTATCGTGCCAACCAGGCCAGCATCCATGCGGTGCGCTTCGGCCCCACGTTGCTGCTGCGGCACGTCGATTTCGACGATCGCCACCTGATTCTGCGGCCCTACGCGCATAACTTCCCGGTGCAACTGCTCCCCCTGGGGCCGGAGGAGTCTCCTGGCGATTACATCGTGGGGAGGGTCTGCATGGTGATGGGCGAGGTGTAGGGTGTGTCTCTCTCCTCGCGGTCGCGCGGAGTGGTGGCCTATTCGAAGATGCTGTGGTGCGGTTCCAGGTAGAGCCTTGAGGGGAACGGACCTTCATGGGACAACGGCCTCCGGCTGCTCCACCTTCGCGACGATTCCATTGTCCTGCGGTTGCTTCACCTTAGGCCAGTCTTCGCCCCGTCGCCGGCTTTCCATTGGTAAACTGAGAGAGATGCTCGGAAAGCTTTATGCGAAGTGGATGTACGCCTGGGAGACGGCGCTGACCACCCGCGACACCAATCGCATCGTCCGTCCCCTGGAGTGGGGCGAGGACTGGCTGAGCGATTTTGTCGACGCCGCTCATGTTGCCACGACCCCGGAGGTGGATCGGATGGTGGCGCTGAACGAGGCGATCGTCGATCGGGCAGACGAGTTCTTCGGCTATGCGACCCCGACCGATTTCCGGCTGGAGCATCGTCATCCGCAGCTGTTTCCCACGAACGTGAGGCCGGAGACCCTGGAGCAGGACGCCGAGCTAAAGCGCCAGGCCGAGTCGGGCGAGCTGTCCACGGCGGAGTTTCTGCGCTTTACCTCGCCGCTTCGGACGCGTTATCCGGAGAACGATGTGGTCAATGCGCGCTGGTATCCCGCGGCTGCTGCGAAGCAGGCGGGCAAGCCGAAACAGGCGATGATCGTGATGCCGCAGTGGAATGCCGATGCCTTCAGCCACAACGCGCTGTGCACGCTGTTCAATCGCTTCGGCATCTCGGCGCTCAGGCTTTCGAAGCCGTACCATGACATTCGTCGCCCGGCGGAGCTGGAGCGCTCGGATTACGCGGTCAGCTCGAACATCGGCCGCACGATCGCGGCCTGCCGGCAGGCGGTCATCGATATCCGCAGCTGCCTGGACTGGCTGGAGCAGCAGGGCTACGAACAGTTTGGGGTGCTGGGAACCAGCCTGGGAAGCTGCTACTCCTTTATCGCCGCGGCGCACGATCCCCGCCTGCGCGTCTGCGCCTTCAATCATGCCTCGACGTGGTTTGGCGACGTGGTGTGGACCGGACAGAGCACGCGGCACATCCGCGCGGCCTTTGAAGAGGAGCGGCTGACGCAGGCCGATGTCCGGCGCATCTTTACCTCGATCAGCCCGATGTCGTACATGGATCGGTTTGCCGCGCAGCCGAAGCGTGTGCTGGTGGTGCATGCGACCTACGATCTGACGTTTATAAGGGAGTTCTCGCTCGATGTCCTGAAGAACTTCGACCGGCTGGGGATCGACTACGTCTCGAAGGTGTTGCCGTGCGGGCACTACACGACCGGCGAGACGCCGTACAAGTACATGGACGGCTGGTATCTGGGCTCGTTTGTCCATGGGGCTTTTAAGAAGCTGGCGCAGGAGCAGGCGGTGGTTGGTGGGTCGCTCGAGGGGCAGCTTACGCGGTAGTTCAGCGGCGCGCCGTCTGTTGGAGTAGTGCAGAACCGGAGACGGTTTGCTCCAACGTTTTTTTGCGAGAGTGTCATCCAGAGCGGAGCCTGAAGGGCGTAGTCGAAATCTTCACTGAAGAAGTGTCATCTCGACCGAAGGTCCGAAGGGCCGGAGTGGAGAGACCCCCGCATTTCCCTCTGCCGGCACCGCTACAGTCTCTCAAGCGAGGCAAACTATCTCAACCAGCATCCGCAAAATGCGGGGGTTCCTCGACTGCGTGCTGCGCACTTCGCTCGGAATGACACATGTGGCGTGGCGCTGCGCTCGGAATGACACATTTTGACGTTGGACGGAATACGCAGGGCTGGCACCTTCGGAACAATAGCGTCCCAACGGATCAATCGTGGCCACGAAAAACAAGTCTCGACGCACACCAATCGACATCACAACGCGGACAGTCTTGAGGGTGGAGGCTGGGTCTCGCTCGTACCCTCCCGCGCGCGTGCGAGCAGCGCCATGGTGCGGGCCAGCGGGAGTCCCATCACGTTGAAGAAGCAGCCTTCGATGCGTGGAATCCAGCGGGCGGCGTAACCCTGGATCCCGTAGGCTCCCGCCTTATCCATGGGTTCGCCGCTGGCGAGATAGTGAACCATCTCTTTTTCTCCGATCAGGTCGAAGAAGACCTGCGTGATATCGATCTCGCTGAAGAGGCCGCGCTGAGAGACGACGGCGATGCCGGTGAGCACCTGATGGGTGCGTCCTGCCAGTTTTTCGAGCATGTGCCGGGCGTCGGCCTGATCGACGGGCTTGCCCAGGATGACGCCGTCGCAGACCACGGTCGTATCGGCCCCGAGCACTCTCAGGTGATCGCGGTCCTCTGCGGCGTGGTGCTCCCAGACGGCCTGCGCCTTCTCCATGGCGAGCCGCTGCACGTACTTTGCCGGGTTCTCGCCCTCCTGCACGCGCTCGTCGATGTCGGCGGGCTCCACGGTGAAGTCGAGTCCAGCGAGCCGTAGAAGCTCACTGCGACGTGGCGAAGAGGATGCAAGGATCAGCATGCGCGTGCCTACTTCTTTGTTTTTGCAAGCGTAATGTGAGCCTGCATGACGTGAGTCGAGCGGGGAGCGAGCGTTACCTTGTTCGGTCCGGCGTTCACGGTCTCCACGCACGCAAACTCGTGCCACTCGTCGGGCCCGAGGTCCGGAAGCTCTCTCCACGGATTGAAGACGACGGTGGTGTTCGAGTTCTGCTTTTCGATCGTGATGGTGCGGCCGAGCGTCTCGTCATGAATGACGCAGGTGGCCGCCGTGTTCGCGTAGACGCGATCGGTGAACTGGGTGAAACGCAGCGGAGCATTCGCCGCGGGCTTGGCGCGGAAGTTGTCGGTCTTATCGACGTATCCAGTGGGCTCGAGGCCGGTGACGTAGATCTGGCGCACATCGCCTACGTGGAAGTAGGTGTGCAGCGCTTCTTCAAACTCGAGCGGCTTGTCCGCCTCGTTGGCGACGGCGAGACGCATCGTCAGGCCGCGTCCGATGACCAGCTCAAATGCCAGCCGGAAGTGATCGAATCCCATTTGGCGGCTCAGCTCGGTCGGACTCAGGGTAAAGGTCAGGTGCAGGTCTTCGCCCGAGAGCGCCGCGAAGCTGAGGTTCCAGTCCTGAATGCGCGCGAAGCCGTGGGAGGGGCCGGGCTTGCCTTCGAAGCGGTCCTCCTTCGAGTCGGTTGCGAACCACGGGAAGGCGATGGGCACGCCGCCGCGGATGGGCTTGCCGTGCGCGAAGTCGCTCTTTTTGCTCATGTAGAGCACATCGGGCTCGCCCGTGGGCTGCCACTCGGCCAAATGCGCGCCCTGCAGGTAGACGACGGCTTTCGCCGCGGGTGTGGTGGCGACAACGCGCGCCAGGCCTTCGTGCTCATCAAAGTGCAGCACGCCTGGGATTCCAAACTGATCGTTCAGCTGTTTCAGGTCCATATCGTTCTCAAGTGTAGCCTCTTCCCATGCGGCGCTGCTGCTTTTGTCGCTTCAGGCGGAACCGGCTCAGCGGTGACTGTCCTGCCGCCCGGTCCCTGCGATGGGAACCGGCTGCATATCCCCGTTTGCGGGCTGCTGCAGGCCGACCGGAATCTCCGAGACCGCGGCAAAGCGCGTCGTTGGAAAAGCATCGGGATAGTTCTCGCGGATATACGCGATCATCTGTTCGCGGACCATGCAGCGGAGATCGAAGTTTTTGCCGGAATCGGGGGAGCTGACGAGGCAGCGCAGCTCCATGGTGCGCTCGGAGAGGTTGGTGACCTGCAGGCCGCACACCTTGCCGTCCCACTGCGGCGCACTGGAGGTGATGCGCTGCAACTCGGCGCGCAGCTCCTCGACCGGGACCGTGTAATCCACGTAGAGAAACGCCGTTCCCAGGATGTCGGAGGACTGGCGGGTCCAGTTTTGGAAGCTGTTTTCGATGAAGTAGCTCAGCGGAACGATCAGCCTACGGAGATCCCAGATCCTGACGACCACATAGGCGGAGGTAATCTCCTCGATGCGTCCCCATTCGCCTTCGATCACAACCACGTCGTCGATGCGGATGGGTTCTGTGAAGGCGATCTGCAGGCCAGCGAGAAAGTTGGAAGCGGTGGACTTGGCCGCAGTCGCAAGAATCAGAGAGGCGATACCGGCGGAGGCCAGCAGGCCCGAACCATAGTGCCAGATGCGCGGATCGTTGAACGTCCACAGCACGCCGCCGATGGTGATGATAACGATAAAGGTGATAAGGATGCGGCGAAAAAGCTGAAACTGCGTGTGGATGCGGCGCGCGCGAATGTTGTTGGCCGCCTTCAGGTCATAGCGGCGCAGCATGAACTCCTGAAAGACATAGACGCAGCCGGTCGCAAGCCATCCAAGCGAAACCACCATGGCCATCAGCAGCGCCTGGCGGATGTTATCGCTCATGCTGGGCGGAATGACCGGGAGCAGGGGAAGCACAAAGCCCGCGCAGGTCAGAAAGAAGATGGCGCGCGCCGGTTTGCTGAGATAGCGCTGGATTCCCCAGCCGCTTCCTGTCTTCTCTTCTTCCTTCTTCTTGAGGATGCGGAACAGAACATAGTGAAACAGGTTCGCCAGTACGACAAAGGCGCAGAACGCAAAGATGGCCGTGAACCAGGTATGACGAAATTGAAGGGCGATGGCAAGCATAGATGAAAACATGAATAAAGGAATTGGCTCTCTTCAGAGAGGATGAACAGGTTGGGGCTGCGGTTGCTTGGCGGACGCTTATCGCGTCGCCATTGACGAAAGCGACTGGAGGATCTTTTCTTCGAGTGCGATGCGCGCGCCGGAGTACGAGTGATCGGTCGCGAAGTGAACGATCTGCGCCCTTTGATCTCCGGCCTTGCGCAGAGCTTCGTACAGCGTTTGATTGGCGCTCGCAAGCCCGTCATTGGAAGTCACGATCAGTACGGGCCGCGACGCAAGCGCAGGCGCGAAGTTCAGAAAGTTCAGCTGCTTTCGTTTGCGGAAGACCTCGTGACCGAGCGACTCCGCCGTGCACCCTGTCAGCGGGGCAAGGTTGTTCTTCTTCTGGCCCGCAACAAACTTTGCGACGGCAACACTCTCCTGGTCGTCAGCGAGGTTGGCATAGGGCCCGGCGATGTTCCACGCTGAGATCATCACCACACCGGCAACGCGAGGGTCATGCGCCGCAGCCGAAGCGACGGCGAAGCCTCCCATGGAGTGGCCGACCAGCACGATGCGCGAAGGGTCGACGTGATACTTCGCATCCACGGCGGGATCGCGCAGAAAGGCGACCTCGGCATCGGCATCCTCAACCACATGCGTGAAGGAGAAGTCGCCCTTCATGCCCCACGAACCGCGATAGTGCACCGCCATCACATTCCACCCGGCGCGACGGATGGCCTGCGCGATGTCAAGATTTTGTTCGTAGCCGGGAAAGCCGTGCATGACGATGGCCGTGGGATGAGGACCAGCGCCTGTTGCGAGATAGAAGACTCCCAGAAGCTGCTCGCCGTGGGACGGAACCGAGACCTGCACCATCGACGGCGGCGCAGCTTGATCGGGAGCTGGATCGGTCGAAACCGCGGAGGCGGGCATCTGGGCGTGCAGTGCTGCCGTCGACAGGACGATGGCGGCAAAGATCGAGCGCAACGTCATCCGGTGATTGTAAGCTGGTCCTCCAATTGTTTCAGCAATCAATCCTTCTGATGGAGACCGAGACTGCATGAGCGACATGGATCGTCGCAGATTTCTACTTCTGGCAGGCGCGGCAGGAGTGAAGACGAAACATGCCTATGCCCATGTTTTGACAAGCCCTGTCGCCGTTACGATGCCATTGATTCGCGGGCCAGTCATGCCCGAGGACTTTACCGGCCTGAGCTATGAGGCTGGACAACTGTACAACGCTGACTACTTTTCGCCAACGAATCATGCTTTGATCGCCGCGTTCAAAAAACTGAGCGGACACGGTGTTCTGCGCATGGGTGGACATCTGAGCAACATCACGGTGTGGGAGGGCGTCGGCCAGGACGAGCCGAAGCAGGTTCGCGGCGTTCGCCACGGCATCGAGGACTACTGGGAGTGGCCGCTGGTCGATCCTACCGTGCAGCACAACCGCAAGGGCATGATCACGCACAGGGCCATCGAGAATCTGCGCGGCTTTCTGGATGCTGTGAACTGGCGGCTGATCTATTGTCTGAACTTCGCCTGCGGCAGCGCAGCGCGCGCAGCCGACGAGGCCGCATTTGTCTCGCAGGCGATGGGCAACCGGCTGATTGCGTTCGTTGTGGGCAACGAGCCGGACGGATTCGGAGAAGACCCGTTCTTTCGAACGAAGGGCTACAACTTCGATCAGTACATCACCGAGTACGACGAGTGGACGCGGACGGTACGGGCAATGACGCCGCATGCACCATTCGCCGGGCCCGACACCGAAGGCAACGTCGAAACCTGGGTAAAGGGATTTGCAAGACACGTGAAGCACGATGCAGTGCTGTTGACCAGCCATTTTTATGGAATGGGACCAGCGAGTGATCCCCGGATGACGGCGGAGAGGCTGCTGCGGAAGGTGAATCCTGAGCTGGAAGCGCAGATCGCCGGAGTGCGCCAGGCGAGTGTATTGAGCGGCGGTGTGCCCTACAGGATGGATGAAGGGAACTCGTGCTTTGGCGGCGGCAGACCAGGGGTAAGCGATGCGTACGCCTCAGCTCTATGGGCAGCGGATTACATGCTGCGGGTTGCCTCGGAGGGATTTGTGGGCGTCAACCTGCACGGTGGCGGTGTCGGCATCTATACGCCGATCGAGACGAGTGAAAAGAGTGCGGCGGCCCCGAGGCCTGTCTATTTCGGAATGCTGCTGGCGCAACGCTTCGCGGGATTTACCGTCTCGCGCTGCACGCTCAGGACCGAGGCGAATGTGACGGCTTATGTGGGCCAGCGCGGCGCAAATGAGATGCGGATTGCGGTGGTCAACAAAGGGGCCGAAGCGATCTCGATTCAGTTGCCCGGGGCGGTTCGGAAGAGGTCCATGCAGGCGTGGCGGCTGAGCGGGCTTGCACTGGATGCGAAGGACGGTGTGCGCTTCGAAGAGGCGTCCTCATCGAAGGGAGAAGGCCAGATGGTGCCGGGTTACTCGGCGATGCTGTGGGAGTGCAGCTAGGGGGTTATCGACGATTCCCTTTTGGAACAGAGAGGTAGTGTCATCCCGACCGGAGTGCGCAGCGCGGAGTGGGAGGGATCTGCGGTTCGGGATGGTTGCCGGGCGGAAAACCGCAGATCCTTCGACTGCGCTTCTCGCGATAAGGCTGCGAGAAGCTACGCTCAGGATAAGACCTTCCCGCTACGCAGGATGCTAAAGCCGTTTGATGACACATCCTGGCATATTACCCACGTAAAATAGTTGTGTGAGCTTTACGGAACAGTACGACGTGGTCGTCGTCGGCGCGGGACACGCCGGATGCGAAGCCGCCGTCGCCGCGGCGCGCATGGGATTGCGCACCGCCATCTTTACCCTGAACCTCGACCTGATCGCACAGATGAGCTGCAATCCCGCCATTGGTGGAATCGCCAAGGGTCACCTGGTGCGCGAGGTCGATGCACTAGGCGGAGTGATGGGTGAGGTCGCCGATGCCTGCGGGATCCAGTTCCGCCTGCTCAATACCTCACGCGGGCCTGCCGTGTGGTCGCCGCGAGCGCAGTGTGACAAGGCTCTCTATCGCGTGAAGATGCGCGAGGTGCTGGAGGCGCAGAAGAACCTTTTTATCAAGCAGGCCGAGGTGGTTGACCTGATCGTTGAGGAGGACGAAGCCGGAGAGAGCGGTCGCGCTACGCGCGATGCCCACCTTAGCGCGATGAAGCCGCGCGAAGATGGGGCACCCGGATCTGTGGCTGCTTTGACATCGAGCGACCGGAAGAGAGCGTCGCGAATACTTCGTATTGCCGGCGTAAAGCTGCGTGACGGGCGCGAGGTTCGTGCAGGCGCGACGGTCGTGACCACGGGGACGTTTCTCAATGGGCTGATCCACTGCGGCGAGCAGCAGTACACTGCAGGGCGTTCCGGCGAGCCCGCCAGCGTACTGCTGGGCGAGAACCTCAAGAAGCTGGGCCTGCGCGAGTGTCGTCTCAAGACCGGAACTCCGCCGCGGCTGGATGGACGAACCATCGACTGGTCACGCTTTGAGGAGCAGCCTGGCGACGTTGAGCCGACGCCCTTCAGCTTCCGCTCGCCGTTTACGCGGTCGGGCCAGCCGCCGCTGCGGCAGATCAGCTGTCATATTGCGTACACCACGCCTGAGACCCTGCAGCTCATCCGCGACAATGTGCACCGCTCGCCCATGTTCTCCGGACAGATCGAGGGCATTGGCCCGCGTTACTGCCCGTCCATCGAAGACAAGATCGTGCGCTTCCCGGACAAGACCCAGCACCAGTTCTTCCTGGAGCCCGAAGGTCTGAACACGCACGAGGTCTACATCAACGGCATGAGCACCTCGCTGCCCATGGACGTACAGGCCGAGATGGTGCGCTCCATTCAGGGCCTTGAGAACGCCGAGATGCTGCGCCCCGGCTACGCCATCGAGTACGACGCCATCGACCCGACGGAGCTTGATCGCACGCTGAAGGTGAAGAGCTACCAGGGCCTCTATCTCGCGGGACAGATTAACGGGACGAGTGGGTATGAAGAAGCGGCGTGCCAGGGCCTGATGGCCGGCATCAACGCCGCGCTGTATGCCCGATATCTGAAGGATCCGAGTGCCCCATCTTCGGCTCAGCTTTCCGCAGGCGAAGATACGACTAAGGTGGGTCCGCCGACCTTTACGCTCGACCGCACCGAGGCCTACACCGGCATCCTGATCGATGATCTTATCTCGAAGGGGACCAACGAGCCCTATCGCATGTTTACCTCGCGTGCGGAGTTTCGGCTGCACCTGCGCATCGACAACGCCGACAAGCGCCTGACGCCGCATGGCCGCCGCCTCGGTTTGATCAGCGACGACGCATGGGCCGATTACGAGGCTAAGCAGACCCGCGCACAGACGCTCTCGCAGATGCTGCGCTTCACAAAGGTCGACATCAAAGCGCTGCCTTCCGAGTTGCAGGCAGACCTTACCGGCCCCAGCGTCGAGGGCATCACCTTCGCACAGCTGTTGAAACGCCCGGCGATCACAATTGAGGCAATCTGGCCCACGCTGGTTCCGCTGATCGCGGACAAGCCAGAGCTTGCTGCATGGACTACCTCGCTGGCTGAAGACGGCAGGCTGCACGTCTGGGTGCGCAACGAGATTAAGACCGTCGAGACCGAGATCAAGTACGAGGGCTATCTCAACCAGCAGCGCAAGTCGATGGAGAAGCTCAGGCAGTCCGAGCAAAAGGCCATTCCCGAGTGGTTCGACTACAGCGCCGTCTCCGGCCTCTCACGCGAGATGAAGGAGAAGCTGGGCCGCGTCCGCCCGCAGACACTGGGTCAGGCCAGCCGCATCGCGGGGGTTACGCCGGCGGCGGTCAGCCTGATTCATGTCTTCATTGAGATTCAGGGGCGGCAGCAGACTGTGGCTTAGCGTGTAACTGCGCACCGCATCAGCATCGGTTCGAACATCGCAAAATGCGGGGGTTTCTCCGCTACGCAGGACGATAAAACTGTCCTGCTCCGGTCGAAATGACACCTCTGGATAAGCCGCTCAGTCGTTGAGATCGCCTTGTTGTTTGGATTGCCCGGTTATTGACATGGCGCCCTGCCTCCATGGAGTGTCATTCCGAGCGAAGTGCGAAGCACGCAGTCGAGGAACCCCCGCATTTCGCGATGCCGGAACCGTCACTACTCCCCCGTGCGATACTTCCTTGCATGGTCGATCAGGGGTATGTCTATATCCTGGCAAGCACTTACAAGCACCTGTACGTAGGCGTTACCAGCGAGATCGAAAGCCGTATCCGCCAGCACAAAGATAAGACCCATCCGGACAGCTTTACTGCGCGATACCGCATCGACCGGCTCGTCCATCTGGAGCGCTTCGCCATGATCGACGACGCGATCGCACGCGAGAAACGGTTGAAACGCTGGTCTCGCATCAAGAAGATTCAGCTCATCGTCGCACACAACCCAACATGGCGCGATCTGAGCGAGGAGTGGGGAAAGCCGATCGATCGCCCCGACGAAGTGATTTCCCCAAAACCACTCTCATAGATACATCCGCATCGGAACCGCTTCGAGCATCGCAAAAATGCGGGGGTTTCTCCACTCCGCAGGACGATAAAACTGTCCTGCTCCGGTCGAAATGACACTTCTGGTTGGAATCGCCTCAGTTGTTGGATCGCCCGGCTGTTGATATGGCCCAGCTTCTATCGAGTGTCATTCCGAGCGAAGCGGCGCAGCCGCAAAGTCGAGGAACCCCCGCATTTCGCGATGCCTGGAACCGCCACACCCCCCGGCTCCCTCCAAAGATCACAGATAAACCGGAGCCTCCGGCCCTGTTGTGACCTCTTCGCCTCGCTATCATCTAACAGATCAGCAGGAGACATCCATCCCATGAGAAAAGCGGATTTCTGGACCGGTCTGAGTCTCGTAGTCCTCACCATCCTGGCTGCTGCGATCTGGATGGGAAGAGCACACATGACCGCCACCCTCGCAAATACTCGCAAACAGCCCCTTCCCGCCCCCACCGTCGATGAGCACATCCCCTCCTCCCAGAGCGAGACCGCGGTCCTCGGCGGCGGTTGCTTCTGGGGAGTTCAGAGCGTCTTTCAGCGCGTCAAAGGCGTTACTGCAACCACCGCAGGGTACTCCGGAGGCACGAAAGAGACGGCGAACTATGGCGCCGTCTCGTCCGAGACCACCGGCCACGCTGAGTCGGTCAAGATCGTCTTCGATCCCTCAAAGGTCAGCTACGGCACGCTGCTGCGCATCTTCTTTTCGGCGGTGCACGATCCTACGGAGCTCAATCGGCAGGGTCCGGATGTCGGTACCTCGTACCGTTCCGTCATCTTCTACGCCACGCCGGAGCAGCAGAAGATCGCTAACGCCTACATCGCCCAGCTCGATGCTGCACACGCCTTTCCGAAGAAGATCGTGACCCACGTCGTGCCGCTGAAAGCCTTCTACAACGCGGAAGACTATCACCAGGACTACGCCGAAAAGAATCCTGACAATCCCTACATCCAGGTTTGCGACGTGCCCAAGATCGCCGCGCTCAAGCAGCAGTTTCCGGATCTTTTTCAGGACTACAAGCACAAGTAGAGCGATCCGAAGGTGTCATCCTGCGACTCCGCTTCTCGCGTTAAAGCCGCGAGAAGCTTCACTCGGGATGACACTTCGTAAAGGAATGCCTATCTGAATCAATTGACCATCATGCATCTTCATCGTCGTCCTCACGAGATATCGATCCGGATTGACGCTCCGCCTGTGGGTAACTGCGCATTAGCTGTGGGAAACCCAAAGTTGCACCAGAATCACTGCAGATACCTGTATTGCCCGCTGCATCTCCTCGTCGGAAAATGAAGGATATGGCATCGTTTGCGCAGATTGGCATCACTGACGGGCTTCCCTCGTCCGTCCACACTGAGGTCACCATCCTGGGGGCCATGCTCCTGGATGGAATGGCCATCATCGATGCCACCGCCAGGCTGACGGCCGACGACTTTTCGCTCGACTCGCACCGCCGCATCTATCAGTCCATCGTCGACCTGATGGGCGTCGGCCACGGCGTCGACATTACGACGGTCCGCGCTGAGCTGGAGCGCAAGCGCGAGCTCGATTCCATCGGCGGTCCGGCCTATCTCGCGTACCTGACCGAGGGTATTCCGCGTAATCTGAACATCGAGAGCTACGTCCGCATCATCAAGGACAAGAGCCTGCTGCGGCGCCTGATGGCGATCTTCAGCGACGGCGCGACCCGTGCCTCGGACCAGTCGGAAGACGCGATCAACGTGCTGGGCGATGTGGAAGCGCAATTGGCCGATGTCGCCGACAGCGCCATCCAGCGTGGCTTCTCTGACATCGGCGAGATCGTCAAATCGTCCTTTGGCACCATCGACAAGCTCTACGAGCAGGGCCGCGAGGTCACGGGCCTGGCCACCCACTACATCGATTTCGACCGCATGACCAGCGGCCTGCAGGACTCCGAACTCATCATCATCGCGGCGCGTCCCTCGATGGGAAAGACCGCCTGGGCCATCAACATTGCGCAGAACTCCGCTGTGCGTGACGGCAAGGTAGTTGCCGTCTTTTCGCTCGAAATGTCGAAGGAGAGCCTGCTGCGACGTATGCTCGCCTCGGAGGCCATGGTCAACTCGCGCAAGATCCAGACGGGCTTCTTAGGCAAGGAAGACAAGGGCAAGCTAATCTCCGGCCTGGAGCGACTGATCGAGTCGAAGATGTTTATCGACGACACGCCCGGCATTACTCTTGCCGAGATGCGTGCCAAGGTGCGCCGCCTGAAGCAGCAGGAGGGCCGTCTCGACCTGATCATGATCGACTACCTGCAGCTGATGACGGTCGCGGCCGGGCCTGGAAAGAAAGGTCCGGAGAACCGAAACCAGGAGGTCGCTGCCATCTCTCGCGGCCTGAAGGCGCTGGCCAAGGAGATGAAGGTTCCCGTCATTGCGCTTTCGCAACTCTCGCGCGCCAGCGAGCAGCGCGGCGGCGACAAGAAGCCCATGCTCTCCGACCTGCGCGAATCCGGCTCCATCGAGCAGGACGCCGATCTTGTCTGCTTCATCCACCGCGACAGCTACTACAACAAGGACGAGAACGGCGACGAGGATCCCGAGTCCAAGGGCAAGGCCGAGATCATCATCGCCAAACAGCGTAACGGTCCCACCGGTTCTGTCCACCTCGCGTACCTGGCCGACTACACCCGCTTTGAAAACCTCTCCACTGGCGGCTACGAGGGCGGCGGATATTAGAACTCGTGGCTTGAAAGAGCCGAGCGCCAGGGTTCGCATGAATGCATGGGATATAGCATCATTTGATGCCTTAAAGAATGCCGATGAATCGCGGGTATGAATTCAAACCTTCACCGCGTTCTTCGCGATGTACTCATCCAGCCTTGAGCGGTTCGGCCCGATATAGCGGAAGCGCTCCGCCCAGGCGAAACCATAGGCTGCTCCCAGTTCGCGATCCGACATCACCCCCCGCGTGTGCATCGAGTCCTGGTCGAGCACAAAGTGCTCGATGTACCTGCTGTTTGCGGTCTCGTCATCGTCACCCAGGATCGGCAGCCGCAGCTTCTTCTCTGCCAGCCGCTGGCGCAGACGCGCACCGTTGTTGCCGCCCGGCCCCTGCGTTCCAATTGCCTGAATCGACGCGACCTTCACGTCGACATCAGCGCTGATGTCCACCACGCGATTGGCGATCTGCGGTCCGCGCGCGTAGTAGTACTTCTCCATCACGCTGTGCGGCTTCAGCCCAGTTTCCAATTGTTCGGGGTAGTCTTTCGCCATCCCCGCCATCCACGCGGCCGACTCCACTGCAGCTGCGGTCACATAGTGATCGGGGTTCTCCTCGTACAGTCCCCAGTGGTCATAGGAGACGACGGTGTCTACCTTCAGCAGGCGGAACAGCAGGATCAGGTTGCCGCGAAGATCCTGCGGTGACATCTCGTCCATACGATGGTTGCGATACGCCAGACTGTAGCTCTTTTTCAACCCGAGAGCCTTTGCTACGGCATCGTTATCCTGCTCGTTGTGCAGCACACCCTCGCCGCGCGTGCCGCTGCCAGTCATTTCGTCGTTGGTCACACGAATCAGGTAGCCGGTGTATCCCTCGCGGATCAGCTTGCCCACCAGCCCGCCCGCGAACAGCGGAACATCATCTGCATGCGGCTGAATCGCAGCCAATACCTTACCGGCATGTGGCTTGCCCGGTTGCTGACCCTCCACAACCATCTCACCCTTGCAGGTCCACTTTGCTTCTTTGCCGTTTACAGCAGGGTCAATTGTTGTGTCCTTGTTCGCGGCTTGTCCATGAGCTGCAAGGTCCAGCCCCGAAATGGCCGCGCCCAGAAGTGTCCTTCGAATCACATCTCGTCGTTTCAATGTGCCTCCGCAATATCTTTTGTTTGCGGAATACTTTAGCGCGACCCGGCAACAAAGTGCTCCTCTCATTCTGTAGAGACTTGCTGAAGAGGCTTTTTATGAAGCCTGAGAGAGATGCCTATTCGCGTCTGCAAGGCGTGATCCGAATCCATGACCTGCCTTCGGATGCGATTTTGTAGCCCATAGGAGCTGCTATCTCCCTTAGAGTTCTACTCCGAATGAAAAAAGCCTGGTTTTGTTAAGGGCACGGCTTTAGCCGTGCCGCAACAGCCTGAAATGCGGCTTCAGCCGCTGAGGACGTGCCGGCCCATACACAAGGCGTACCGCAGGGGCTAAAGCCCGTCTCCTGGTAACTCGACATCTTTTCGGCACGGCTAAAGCCGTGCCCTTAACAAAACAGACAAACAAACGAAGGTCTAAAAGGCAAACAAAGAGGGGAAACAGGACAAAAACCCCAGAACCTTTTTGCTGAACGACAAGAGTGGTGGGACCACCCATCGATCCGTTAGTTTTTACCCTGACGAACCTGCTGACATGATGCTGTCAGGATGCCTCCCGTATGCTTCGTCATGGAATCGCTTGAAAGACTCTTCCGAGGAGCACCGACATGAACGAACAAAAGCTGCGGCAACATGCGATTAACTGGTTCGAGATACCGTGCGACGACCTCGACCGCGCCACTCACTTTTACGAGACCATTCTGGGCGAACGCATGCAGCGCGATCCGTCCGGGACGCCGATGGCCTTCTTCTCCGCAGAACGCAGCGGGACCGGCGGGACGCTGGTCAAGCGACCTTTTCAGAAGCCTGGCCGCGGAGGCACGATGGTCTACCTCAACTGCGATGGCGAGCTTGACGCCGTGCTCTCGCGTGTTCGCGTCGCCGGAGGGCTGGTCCTGATGCCCAAGACTCCCGTACCCGGCGGCTACGGCCACTTCGCCTGCCTGCGCGACAGCGAAGGCAATCACATCGGCTTGCACTCCCATTGAGTCGTCCGTTCTCAGTTCTCCGTTGTCAGTAGGTAGAATCTGAGACGCAGTAACTGAGAAAGACAACGGACCACCGACAGCTCACCCATGCGACGTGCAGACCGCCTCTTTCGAATCGTGCAGTTTCTCCGCCAGGGCCGCCTGCAGACGGCGCAGACCCTTGCGGACAAGCTGCAGGTCTCGCAGCGCACTATCTACCGTGACATCCAGGACCTGCAGCTTGCCGGAACTCCCATCGAGGGCGAAGCCGGCGTCGGCTACACGCTTCGCCGCGATATGGATCTTCCGCCGCTGATGTTTACGCGCGGCGAGCTGACCGCGCTCGTGCTGGGCGCGCGTCTGGTACGTGCCTGGGGAGGGGCGGAGAACGTGCTCGGCGCCGATCAGGCCCTGCAGCGCATCGAGGCCGTTCTACCGGCCGACCTGCGCAACGAGTTCGACTCCATCCTGCTCTACGCCCCTGGCTACAAGATGCTTCCACACCTGAGGCTGCGCGTCGACATGCTGCACGGCGCGTGCAAGTCGCGCAACGTAGCCAGCTTCCGCTACGTCCGCGAAGACGGCGAACAGAGCCAGCGCTGCGTCTGGCCGCTTGCGCTCGTCTTCTGGAGCGGCGTCTGGACCCTGACCTCGTGGTGCGAGCTGCGCAACGACTTCCGCGACTTTCGCCTGGATCGCATGGACGAGGTCGCCATCCTCGAACGCACCTTTACGCCAAGGAAGGGCCAGCGGCTGGAAGACCACCTGAGAAAAGTTGTCCCCTCCGGAGCGGAACGCCGTGAGCTTCTGGCGCCCTCTGCGGGCTTCTAGGCTATATCAAGGTAGTCGTCTTCGATCGGAGGAGGAAGTGTCATTTCGACCGAAACCTCTCGCAGTCTTATCGCGAGAGGCGAGGTGGAGAAATCTGCTTCTCTGCCCATGCCGGTACAGCATTCGGTAGAGAAGCGGATTCCTCCACTCCGCTTCTCTGCGGTCGGAATGGCAACATCTTTAGGACCGGCCAAACCGAAAGGCAGACTGTGCCGATACGTCCAGATCTGCTCTTGGCCCCGAGGTCACCGAAGGGCGCTCGAACCCGTAGGATAGAGATGTGAAGAGCTGGATTGAGATCTCGGCGCAGCGGCTGGCTGAAAACTATCGCGTCCTTGCCGATGCAGCAGGAGCAGACGCAGCCGTGCTGGCTGTCATCAAGGCGGACGCCTACGGTCACGGCGCGCAGCTCTGTGCCCCGGTGCTGACCCGCGCCGGAGCAGCATGGCTTGGCGTTACCGATCCTGCTGAAGGCGCCTCGGTCCGCTCGGCGCTTGCATCTGCGGGAATTCCCGCTGGACGGCAACCTCGCGTGCTGGTAATGAGCGAAGGACTCGAGGAAGATGCCGCAGCCGTACTCGAGCATCGGCTCACCCCGGTCGTCGGAAACGCCGTACAGATCGAGGCGCTGGCGCACGCGGCGAAGCGACACGGCATCCATTCTGTCGACGTCCACCTTGAGATCGACACCGGCATGGCGCGCCAGGGAGCAGCACCGGGACGCGAACTTGACGCTGTACTCGAGCAGCTTCGCCAGCACAACGAAGTTCGCGTCGACGGCGTGATGACGCACTTTGCTTCGGCAGAGGTTACAGGCTCACACCAGACGTCTGCACAACGACAGACCTTCGAACAGGCGATTCAGCAGGTCGCATCTGCCGGTTTGCGTCCGTCCTGGATTCATGCCGGAAACTCGTCCACGGTCGATAACCAGCATGACGAATCAGGCAGCCACGAGTGTCCTTTGTGCTGGCTCCGCAGGGTTGCGCGCGCGGCCTCTGCGCGACCCATGGTGCGGACGGGACTGAGCCTCTATGGCTATAGTCTTCCGCTCGAGCGCGAGCGAGACTACACCGGCCCTGCAGACCCCCTTGTTCGTTCCCGTCTGCAGCTGGTGATGACGTGGAAGGCCTGCGTGACGCATATTCGCGAGGTGGAGGCAGGCACGCGCCTCGGTTACAACGGAACCTTCACGGCTTCCGAGCGCATGCGTCTGGCTCTGCTCCCCCTCGGCTATGCCGACGGTCTGCGGCGCGAGCTTTCAGGAACGGATATAAGGTCTGGCGGCCGCGTTCTCTTCGGATCGCAGGCTGCAGCGATCGTCGGCCGCGTCTCGATGAACCTGACCATGGTCGATGTCACCGCTCTGCCTGGTGTCACGGTGGGAGACGAGGCCGTCGTGCTTGGCCAAGGCTTTACCGCTGACGACCACGCATGCATTGCGGGCACAATTCCATATGAGATTCTGTGCGGTATCAAGTCTGCTCGCCGCTTTTGTAGCTAAGTTCTGCAAGCTGCTCACGATCCCGGTAGCATCGTTGCATGGCAAGTCCGCT
This sequence comes from Edaphobacter sp. 12200R-103, assembly GCF_010093025.1. Lineage (GTDB taxonomy): Bacteria > Acidobacteriota > Terriglobia > Terriglobales > Acidobacteriaceae > Edaphobacter. Next base: position 3,447,086 of record NZ_CP048114.1, read on the forward strand.
CCCGCAGATTGACCAGAGACCCGTCCGCAAGTTGGTGGAGCCGCTTCTTCGGTTTGTACGGCTTGAGTCGGCGGGCAGTATTGTTCTGCTGCTGGCCACCATCGCTGCTGTGGTGATGGCGAACTCCTCCTTTGCACCGAAGTACTTCGCCTGGCTGGAATATCCTGTCGGGTTCAGCGCCGGAGCCTCGCTCTTCCAGTGGCCCGTTCATCTTTGGGTCAACGATGCACTGATGGCTGTCTTCTTCCTGAGCGTCGGGCTTGAGGTCAAGCGCGAGCTGCGCGTGGGGGAACTGACCTCCGTGCGTCGCGCTATGCTGCCCGTGCTGGCTGCGCTCGGCGGCGTCGCCATGCCTGCCACGCTCTACCTCGTGCTCAACCATGGCGGCGCAGGCGCCAGCGGCTGGGGAGTCCCCATCGCTACCGACATCGCATTTTCGCTCGCCGTGCTCGCCGCCTTCGGCAGCAGGATTCCCGTTGGCCTCAAGATCTTTCTGGTTACCCTGGCCATCGTCGACGACATCGGCGGCGTCATCGTCATCGCGACCGTCTACACCCACAAGCTCCACCCCAGCTACCTGGCGCTTGCTGTGCTGGTGTTTTTCCTCTGCCTGGTAATGAACCGATTGGGCGTAACCCAGCTCACGGCCTACCTGCTGGCGGGCATCGCGATGTGGTGGGCGATGTATCAATCCGGAGTCCACGCCACGCTTGCAGGTGTCCTGCTTGCTATGGCGATTCCCGTGCGCATCTTTATTCCTCCAGACGCTCTGCTGACGCGAGGCAGAAACCGCTTTGACGAGTTTGAGCGATCGGTCGAGCAGGAAGGCCCCTTGAGCCGCGATGCGCGTCACCATCTGCACATGATCCGCTTCGGCCTTGATCTCTCCGAGTCTCCCCTGGACCGCCTGCAGGGCATCCTGCATCCCTGGGTCAGCTTCGTGATCATGCCGCTGTTTGCCTTTACCAACGCCGGCATCCCGTTTGGGGAAGCTCACGAGACGGGCTTCTTTCGCGATCCCATCTTCTACGGCATCGTGCTTGGCCTTGTGCTGGGCAAACCTGTTGGCATCACGCTGTTCTCGTGGCTGGCGGTGCGGCTGCGCCTGGCAGATCTTCCCCACGGAATCGGCTGGAAGCAACTGCATGCCGTATCGTGGCTGGGAGGCATCGGGTTTACCATCTCCATCTTCATCGCCGGGCTCGCCTTTCCCACCGGCGAGCAGTACACGATGGCGCGGCTCGCTGTTCTTCTGGCCTCGGTCTGCGCGGCCGCGCTGGGAACCCTGCTGGTCGCGATGACGTGCAGGCAGTCCGTCGCTGCGACAGAAGAAGGCTGATCAGAGGACGCTCACATTTGCGCACAGGCTGCCCGGACATTAAGATCGGGGTGAGAGAAACGAGAGGAATCGCACTTCATGGAAGCCACATCAAACGCCGCGCGCCGCACCGAAGACATCGCCCTGGACCTGCTGAAGTTTGTCGCCGCGCATGCGAATCTCGCCAGTAAGCCCGGCGGCTCGACCGGTTTCGCTGCATCGCCTGCGACCAAGCCCGAGGATCAGGTAGCACAGCTGCTGGATCTGTACACTCGCTGCCGCAAAGCGGTGGAAGCTCCCATCAAGTAAGTGGCTGCTTCCCGTCCACTGCGAGTCGCGGTCGTCGGAACCGGAATCTTCGGCCGCAATCATCTTCGCGTCTACAAAGAGCTGGAGCAGGCCGGTGAGCCCGTCCAGCTGGTCGCGGTCGTCGATTCCAATGCCGCCGCTGCCTCCGAGTCCTCCGCGAAGGCCGGCGTGCCCGCGTTCCGCTCCATTGCGGAGTGCCTTTCCGCCGTTGGCTCCATCGACGCAGCCTCCGTCTGCGTTCCCACGGTGCATCATCGCGTCGTCGCCGAAGAGCTGCTAGCCTCTGGCGTCGATGTCCTGATTGAAAAGCCGCTGGCATCGACACTTGAAGAGGCAGACCGCATTCTCCGTCTGGCTGTGCAGCGGCAACGCGTTGTGCAGGTCGGCCACCTTGAGCGCTTCAATCCAGCGGTGACTGCAGCGCGCAAGCACTTGAACAAGCCAATGTTCTTCGAGTCGCACCGGCTGAGCGTCTTCACGCCGCGCTCGCTCGACGTGGACGTGGTGCTCGACCTGATGATCCATGACCTGGACATCGTCCTCAGCCTCGTCGGCTCGCCCGTGCGCGAGGTGCGTGCCGTCGGTCTGCCGGTGCTCTCGCCCAAGGTCGATATCGCCAACGTCCGGGTGGAGTTCGACTCCGGCTGCGTGGCCAACTTCACGGCCAGCCGCGTCTCGACCGAGCGCGTCCGCAAGCTCCGCTTCTTCCAGCCGCACCAGTACCTCTCGCTCGACTTCGCGCGGCAGGACCTGCTGATGATCGACGTGACCGCTGCTGCCGCAATGGACCCGCACCGCCTGGCGGCCATGGCGGAGCTACTGGCGCAACCGGGCGGACATCCTTCCGCGGGGCTTTCGCTCAGCAAGGTACCCATCGAACCCGGCGAGCCGCTGCGGCTGGAGATCGTCTCCTTCCTCGACGCTGTGCGCAACCGTACCCGCCCGGTCGTGAGCGGAGAGGACGGTCGTGTGGCCTTGGAGCTGGCTCTTGAGATCAACCGGGCGATCGCCGCTCACGCCGAACGAGCCGGGCTGGTGATTTAGCTCACTTCGATGCACTTGTGTGGCCTGGGTGGCAACCGGCCGAGAAGCAGTCCTTACCGTTCGGCGGCAAGAACTGGCTTGATGTCGAGGATCGGGGTGCCATCGATAGCCTCAAGATTGTTCACGTCAATCCACCCTGCACCCACCGCAGTGACAAGAACGCGATGCAGCCCGATGGGATTGGGCCGATCCGGCGAGCGCGTGGAGAAGACGCCGGTGAGTGGATTGCCCAGGTCCGATCGCGGATGAACTTGAAGAGTAGAGCGTCGGGATTGGTGCAGCCAGGTGAAAAGCCAGAGATCGTCGCCTGTCCGGATCGCTTCAGCCGCCTGCGCAAATTCAGCAAGAATCTCCAGCCGGGCTGAAGGCGCCTGCTCCTGCGCCTGCCTGGGAGCGGTGGAGCGATCCTTGAGGATGGAACGCACATAGCCGATGGGGATGAGATTCAGCTTGTCTGTCATTTCAGTGCTGCAAAGAAGATGATGCCAGCGCACGCGAAGGTGCATAGAAATCGGTGGAAATGGCACTTCTTCTTCAGTAGGATCACTAATTTTCTGTGGGCATTTGAGTCTCCGGGTCGAAATACCACTCTCCCGGAACAAATTCCCGCTAATGGTCGCAGTGGTACGGGTGGCCGGCGGTGATGGTGAGAGCGCGGTAGATTTGTTCGGCCAGGACGACGGCGGCCAGCTCGTGAGGGAGGGTGATGCGTCCGAAGGAGAGCATGAGGCTGGCTCGTTTACGGGAGGCCTCGGACCATCCGCTTGCGGGGCCGATCGCCAACAGAATGCGCTGCTGGCCGGTATCACGCTGCCTGGCCAGGAAGGAGGCAATCTCTTCCGACGTTAACTCGCGGCCGGAGGAGTCCAGCAGGACGAGGAAGCAGTCGGTTCTTCCCTTGCCTCTTTCGAGCCAGCCGAACATGGAGTCTTCATCGGGAAAGTGGATGGATTCGACGGGGGCGTAGCGGGCGGCGCGGTCGACGTATTCGGCGATGAGGGTTGCCGCAGCGGAGGCTTTGGAGCGTCCGCCGCGGGCCGTGATTGCGCCGAGATAGATGTTCATCGTGAACGGCTGGAGCGAGAGGGCGTGGTCTTTTTGGCTTTGGCCGGTGTCTTCTTTGCCGCTTTTTTAACGGCCTTCTTTGCAGCGGCTTTGGTGGCGCTCTTCTTTGCCGGGGCTTTTGCCGGTGTCTTCTTCGCTGCCTTCTTTGCGGCCGCTTTTTTCGCAGCCTTTGCTCCGGTGGATTTGCGGGTGGCGGCGATCTGCGCCTTGATCTCTGTGTTGAGCTCCTCGACGGAGAGCGTCGTGGCGGATTTGCGCAGGCGCTCAAGGCCGTAGAAGGCGCGCTTTTCGGGCGAGAAGATGTGGACGATAAAGTCGACGTAGTCCATCAGGATCCACTCGGCCTGGCGGCGTCCTTCGACGGAGTTGGGGTAGGTCCCGAATTCGCGTTTGAGGCGGAGCTCGATCTCGTCGGAGATGGCGACGTTCTGGCGGTCGTTGGTGCCGTTGCAGATCAGGAAGTAGTCGGCAAGCCCGCTCTCGGCAGGGTCGAGCGCGAGGATGCGGATGTCTTCGGCTTTTTTATCTTCGGCAGCGGCTGCGGCGGCCAACAGTAACTGATTGCTTTCGATTGAGGGCATGCGGCTCCTTGAACACCATGGTATCGAGTCGTCTGCGCGGATGCCAGCCTCCAGGCATCTTCAGCGCTCTCCGGCAGCTTCGGCGGGGTACTCTGTGATGCTTCCGGAGGCGGCGCGGTAAAGTCCGTGCCGCCGGATGTAGGTGGCCACGGCGGGTGGAAGCAGCCCGGAGGTGTCTTCCCCGGCGGCGAGCCGGCGACGGAGCCCGGTGGCGGAGACATCGTCCTGCATGGTCTCGATGCAGTGGACGCGACGGAGTTCTTCCGGGGTCAGTTTGAGCGTGGTGAGGTCGTTGAGGGGCGAGCCAGGGCGACTGATGACGATCCATTCGGCCAGAGCGAGCAGACGGTGCGGCTCCTTCCAATGCGGCAGAGAGAGAAAACTGTCGGCGCCGACCAGGCAGAAGAGCGTGGCCGAGGGAAACTGCTGGCGCAGAGCGGCCAGGGTATCGACAGTATAGTTGGGGGCTCCGCCGGGGCGGGGGCTGTCGATCATGGAGGGCTCAAAGCGCGTATCGACGGCGCAGGTGAGCCGCACCATCGCGAGCCGATGTGCGAAGGGCGTGGTGGAACGCCCCTCTTTAAGGGGCTGGACGCCGACGGGAGCGAACAGCACCTTGTCGAGATGGAAGGCCTGCGCGGCGAGAATGGCGGCGCCCAGATGTCCGCGGTGAGGCGGATCGAAGGTGCCGCCAAAGAGAGCTATCCGCATGCCGGAAACGCTATCACAGTCGTGGCGATTGCTTACCAGATCCTGAGGACCAGGCCGGTGGTAAGGGTCTTTGCGTTGACGGACTGGCTGGGGACGGCGTTGTAGCTGAACTCGACCACACGCCAGTCCAGGCGCGGCAGCAGGGTGGTGTCGAGGCCGCCGAGCACCTGGTAGTTGAAGTGGTTGCTGGAATTGTGACCATCGGTTTGCACGTTGCCGACGCCGACCAGCCCTTCGACATAAGGACGGAAGGGGAGGATGGGGGCCTTGAAGGCAATACGCGGGCCGGCTGCCCCGGTGTAGTAGTGAAAATTATTGTGCGAGAGAAACGAGGCGCGAAGGTCGCCCCCGATGCTGACGATGTTGGCAGCGTAGCCGGTCTGCTTATACGCGCCAAAGAGCGGGCCATAAGCCCAGTCGGTTCCACCGTTGTTGATGGAGGCGGCGCTGTATCCGGCATAGACGGCGATCTGCGAGTGGGCGGGGGACGGTGCCAGAAAAAGGCAAAGCAATGCAAACAGAAAAAGACGAAAACGAATCATGGGAGGGCCTCCCTGTCAGGGTAACGTGCCGCGCGGTGGAATCCCGGTGCAGTGGCATGGCTGTAACCCGATCTATTACCTCGTTTGCTGCATTGGAGGCTGCATAGGTTGTCTGGACGGTGTCATCGATTCATTCTCTGCATGGAGGCCGATTCGAGGGAGCCGTTTGTTCGACGGAAGGTTCTCCTTGTTGGCTGTGCGAGGTGCGGTGAGAGATCTGCGTCTCTATTGAACAGTCATGGCATCTCCGGGTGGGACCGCGGATCCCTCCACTCCGCGCTGCGCGCTCCGGTCGGGATGACACCTTCAAAAAAGGGGATTGATGCGTTTCCGGTCGGATGACGTTTTCAAAAAAGACAGATATGGACGCTCCGGTCGGGATGACACCTTCAAAAAACGGCATTCCGTCACATTCCCCTTGATTGTCTAGAGGAGTTTACTGTACCTCTAGATGATCAAGAGGAGCACGGGTGTATGGACGAGGAATCTACGGAACTGGTACAGGGGACACTGGACATGCTGATCCTGAAGACGCTGACCCTGATGCCGATGCACGGCTACGGGATCGCGATGCGGATTGAGCAGATCAGCGACGGTGCGTTCCGGGTCAACCCGGGATCGCTGCTGCCTGCGTTGAGCCGCATGGAGCGTGCTGGCCGGGTGAAGGGCGAGTGGAAGGCGACGGAGAACAACCGACGGGCGCGGTACTACTCGATTACCGAAAAGGGGCGCAAGGCCTTCAAGGCGGAGACGGCGACCTGGGGCAGGCAGATAGCGGCGATTCACAAGATCCTGGAGGCATAGCCATGGGATGGATACGGAGTCTGCAGGCGGGCGTCAGGGCGCTTCGCGATAAGAGGGCGCGCAACGTGGAGATCGAAGAAGAGCTTGCGTCCTACGTCCGCGAATGGACGGAGGAGAAGGTGCGGCGGGGGATGAGTCCGGAAGATGCCGCAAGGGCCGTGCGGCGGGAGGCGGGAAGTGCGATCGCGGTAAGGCAGCAGGTGTGGAACGCCGGGTGGGAGGCGTGGCTAGATCGTTTGTGGAGTGACGTGCGGTACACGTTCCGACGTCTATCGCGCATGCCGGGGCTGCTCTTTGTGCTGGTGCTCTCGATCGGGATTGGCATTGCGGCGAACGCTACGGTCTTTGCGATTGTCAGCAAGTTCATTCTCCAGCCGCTCCCGGTCGGCGATCCGGGCACGCTGCTCTCGATCATGCGGACGTTCGATCATGGGCAGTGCTGCAACAATCTTCCTGCGCCGGTGATTCGTGACGTCCGAAGCATGAGCCAGACCTTCTCGGATGTGGCGGCTTACGACGAGCTGCTGCCTGCTTCGATGGGAGGAGGGGCCGAGCCGCAGCGCATCTGGGGACAGGCGACGAGCGCAAACTACTTCGACGTCGCCCAGGTAAGCATGGCCGCCGGGCGCGGCTTCGCCGCAGGGGAAGAGAAGGCGCCGGTGATCGTGATCGGCTATAGGCTGTGGCAGCAGATGTTCCGGGGCGATCCGGAGATTGCGGGCAGACAGATTCAGGTTTCAGGGCATGTCTATACGGTTGTGGGGGTGGCGCCGAGGGGATTTCGCGGGCTGGACCAGATTCTCGATCCGCAGTTCTGGGTGCCGCTGGGCGATCTCGGCGAGCTGACAGCGAACTCTCCCAAGGAAGATTCGCGAACGACCCAGTGGCTGCGCGCGGTGGGGCGGCTGAAGCCCGGCGTTACGCGGGAACAGGCTGCGCATGAGATGGACGTGATTGCCGGTAGGCTGGCGCAGATGTATCCGGCGACGGATAAAGGCAATGGACTTGTGCTGGAGTCCGTCGGCGACCTGCCCGCGCGGGATAAGCGCTCCATGCAGTTCTTTCTTATGGCACTGTCGGCGATCGCGTTCCTGGTGCTTTGTATTGCCTGCGCGAATGTTGCGAATCTGCTGCTTGCGCAGGGGGCGCAGCGTCAGCGCGAGATGGCGGTTCGTCTGGCGCTGGGCTCGACGCGTGGCCGGTTGATGCGGCAGATCCTGATGGAAAGCACGCTGATTGCACTGGCTGGAGGAACAGCGGGAGTGCTGCTCTCATTGTGGGCTACGTATGCGCTCTCGTCGTTCCGGTTGCCGGTCCCTGTCGCGATGGATCTGAGTGTGCACGTGGACTGGCGGGTGCTGCTGTATTCCCTGCTCCTGAGTATCGTCGCGGGGGTGCTGTGCGGGTTTGTGCCGTCGTGGGCGGCGTCACGTCCTGCGATGCCGAATGCACTGAAGGGAGAAGATGCCCTGGCGCGGCCTGGCCGCCGGTGGAGCCTGCGAGAGGTGCTGGTGGCCACGCAGATCACGTTGTCGCTGGTGCTGCTGTGTGGCGCCGGGCTGTTTCTGCGGAGTCTGGAGAAGGCATCGAAGATCGACGTGGGATTTCGGTCGCGTGGGCTGGTCATGATGTCGATCGATCCGCAGCTGCATCGCTACACGGCAGATCGCTCTATCGTGCTGTTGAAAGATGTGTTGGAGCGAATCGCTGCTCTGCCGGGCATTCGTTCCGCGACGCTGACCGATGGCGTTCCGCTTTCGATGGGACATCGCAGCGATGGGTTTGAGGTGCCGGGCAGGCCCAAGCCGCAGGGCCAAAACGTCGTCGAGTTGTACATGGCTGGCCCTGAATACTTTGAGACGATGGGGATCCCGCGCATCGCGGGGCGTGATCTTGCGAACGAGAATGCCGCTGCGATGAAGGTCGGCGTCGTGAACCAGGAGTTCGTGCGCAGGTTCTTTCAGGGAGAGAATCCCGTTGGCCACACGGTAAACGGTGCGGGTGTGCCTTACCAGATTGTCGGTGTGGTGGGAGACACGAAGTCGCGCACGCTTGGAGAGCAGCAGCGGCCAGTGCTGTACCGCTCCATCTATCAGAACATCGCGAGCGATCCGTCACAGGATGGATATACGGTGATTGCGCGATATGAAGGCGACCCCGCCGCACTGACGAAGAGCATGGAGGGGGCGATTCATGCCGCGGATCGATCGCTTGCCGTCTTCAACGTGCAGACCATGGAGGAGCACATGAACGATGCGCTGTTCCTCCCGCGGCTGGTGGGAAGCCTGTTTGCGGTCTTCGGAATCGCGGGAGTTCTGCTGGCCTCCATTGGCCTGTATGGAGTGATGAGCTACGCGGTGAGCCAGCGGACGAAAGAGATCGGCGTGCGCATGGCATTGGGCGCGAGGGCCTCGCAGGTGCAGGCGATGGTGGTTCGGGGCGGGCTGCGGCTGGTCGTCATCGCGATGGTGCTGGGGGTTCCGCTGGCGCTGGCGGCGGCGAAACTCACACGAAGCCTGCTGTATGGAATTGCTCCCTGGGATACGACGACGTTTACCGTGGTTCCGCTGCTGCTGGCAGCGATCTCGCTGCTTGCCTGCTGGATTCCGTCACGAAGAGCATCGCGGGTGGACCCGATGGAGGCGCTGCGGACGGAGTAGCGCTGCGGGCTGTTCATTTCCGGACGACGGAGTACAGAAATGAACAGAGCGGCGGCGTGCGGGAGCGGCCAAGTCGCTGAAAAATATGCGGCAGCGGGTGGACGTCTACGTGCTGTATCGGAACGGCAAACACTTTTCTGTCTGCGAGGTGGGTTCCGATGCAGAACATTCTAAGCGACTTGCGGTATGCGCTGCGGCAGCTGCGCCGCTCTCCTGTCTTTGCCCTGACCGCGATGCTGACGCTGGCTCTGGGGGTTGGAGCTAATACTGCGGTCTTCTCATTGCTGGACCAGGCGCTGCTGCGGGCGCTTCCGGTGCGGCAGCCGGAGAGGCTGGTGTATCTGCAGGGGACGGGCGACGCCTGGCGCGGGCATACCAGCAGTCACGGCGGCGGAGTAGCCTCTTACTTCTCGTATCCCATGTATCGCGATCTCAGGGACAAGGACGCAGCCTTCGATGGCTTGATTGCGACCACCAAACAGATGGTCGATCTCACTCGCAACAACACCTCTGCGTTTGCCGAGGCGGAGATTGTGAGCGGCAACTACTTCGATGTGCTTGGAGTGCAGCCTGCGCTCGGCAGAGTGTTCAACCAGTCCGACGATGTAACCGCAGGCGCGGCGCCAGTGGTTGTGTTGAGCTTTGACTACTGGCGCAGGCGGATGAACGCCGATCCTTCTGCGATCAACCAGACGATCTCGCTCAACGGACAGCCGTTCAGGGTGATCGGCGTAACCGGGGCCGGATTTCACAGTGCCGTGTGGGGAGAGAATCCGGCACTGTTTGTTCCTATGGCGATGCTCGACCAGGTAATTCCGGGACAGGGGAAACGACTGGGCGATCACACGGACCGCTGGTTGAATATCGTTGGACGCCTGAAAGACGGAGTCAGCATTGCGCAGGCGCAGGTCATCAGTGCTCCTCTATGGCATGCGCTGCGGGCGGATGAGTTGAAGACCCTGGGGTCCACGTCGAAGCGATTCACCGATGAGTACCTGACGAACAGCCGTCTGCTGGTCCAGCCCGGGGAGAGGGGCTTTTCCTACAACCGCGAGAGCTTTGAGACGCCGTTGATGGTGGTGATGGGAATGGCGCTGCTGGTGCTGCTGATTGCAGCGACCAATGTGGCGAGCCTGTTGCTGGTGCGCTCGTCCGCTCGGCTGAGGGAGTTTTCGCTGCGCTATGCTCTTGGAGCACGCGCAGGCCGCATCGTGCAGCAGCTTCTGCTGGAAGGCCTCCTGATCGGCGCGGGTGGCGGGCTGATGGGGATACTTCTTGCTCCGCCTGCGATTCGCACGCTTGCAGCAAGGATGGGAAGCGCGTTTACGGCTACGATCGATCAGCGGCTTCTTGTCTTCAACTTTGCAACGGCCATCGTTGTGAGTCTTCTGTTCAGCCTGGCTCCTGCGATCCAGCTTCTGCGCCCGCAGCTTTCGCAGATGCTGCGGACCCAGGCTTCCACGGGGACCGGAGGGATGCTCGGATTTCGACGCATCGTTGTGGGAACGCAGATTGGCCTGAGCCTGTTGCTGCTGGTAGCGGCAGGATTGTTTGTGAAGACGCTGCATCAGCTTCGCATGGCAGACGTGGGTTACAGGACGGACCATCTTGTTGGCTTCGGCCTGGCGCCGCGGCTGGCCGGGTATACGCCCGAGAGAATACCGCAGCTGCGGCTTCAGATTCTGAACAGCCTGGAAGCAGCGCCCGGGGTAGAGGGCGTGGGCGCTGCCAACAGTCCGCAGCTGAGCGGCCAGATGCACACCGGCAATATGGCCTTCGCTGCTTACAAGGCTGCGCCGGATGAAGACATCATCATCGACAAGACCGGCGTGAGTCCCGGCTTCTTCGATGCGCTGGGAGTGCCGCTGATTGCCGGAAGAGGTTTCACCCTGCAGGACAACAACGAACACCCGCGGGTCGCTATCGTGAACGAGTCCCTGGCGAAGAGATACTTCGGCTCCGCCGCCAAGGCTGTTGGGCAGAGAGCGGCCGATGGCGGGCCATCCAGACCGATGGATACGGAGATCATCGGCGTCGTGCGCGACTTTCATCACGAGGGCCTGCGCGATGCGGTCACGCCCGCTCTCTTCATGCCGCTGGAGCAGGCCTCCGACGCCGATGCCAGCAGGGCGATCTACTTCTACATCCGCACGCACGTTGCGCCGACGGCCATGTTTGATTCGGTGCGGCGATCCATTGGAAGCATCGATCCGCTGCTGGCGATCGACAATCTGCAGACGATGGAGATGCAGATCGATCGCGACATGAGGAACGAGAGCATGATCGAGCTGTTGGCGCTGACCTTTGGGGCCCTGGCGACGTTGCTTGCAGGCATCGGGGTCTACGGGGTGGTCGCTTACACGACAGGCCAGAGGACACGGGAGATAGGGATTCGCATCGCGCTGGGGTCTTCGCGCTGGTCCATCTCGAGGCTTGTCTTTGGGGATGTGCTCAGGCTGGCCGGCGTGGGTGTGCTGGTTGGGATTCCGATGGCGATTGCGCTGGCGCGGCTGTTGCGAAGCCAGTTATTTGGAGTGACGCCTGCCGATCCTTTTGTGCTGGCCCTTGCGGTGGGCATTGTGGCTGCGGTGGCTTTGGGTGCGGCGCTCCTGCCTGCACGCAAAGCTGCCTCGGTCGATCCATCGGAGGTTCTGCGAGCAGAGTAGATGCCGGCGCGGCCGTCCTGCTGTCCGCGCCGGCACGATCATTCATACTCAGACAACATCGCCCTTGCAGCCGGGATGGCCGCATTTGCACATGATCTCGGTTGTTCCCTTTGTGCTCTCGCAGTAGGTGCTGCAGTAGTCCTCACCCTTGGGCACGGTACAGCTACAGGCTGGCTGGGCGCATTTTTTTGTTTCGCTCATCGGGTTCTCTCCGTCGAGGATTTGCGTGCTCATGGTTTGGATGCAGGTTGGCGGGAAGATGTCGAGGTGTGGGGGAAGCCTTGAAAGAGTGCCGCGCAGAAGAGGCCAGCCGACAGAATTCTGCCAGAGTTGCCGGGTGTGTGGATAATCTTTGCCTCAGCGAGCAAACCGCAGATCCTTCGACCCTGCATCTCGCGATAAAACCGCGACATGCTTCGCTCAGGATGACACGACTTTGGATTGGTGCGGGATAAGAGGAAATGAGGGGGAGGATGAAGCGGATCTTTCCGCTCCATCCTCCCGATGGCTGCCGGAGAGCAAGGATCCCCGGTTTGTTTTCATAGTGATGAGTTCTCAGCGACCTAGAAGAGATACTTCACGGCAAGCTGCAGCTCGCGGTTGTTGATCTTCGTCGACGAGATCTGTCCGAAGGAGGAGTTCGTCGGCGAGTAGGAGGAGTTGGGGTTGGAGAACTGCGGAGTGTTGAGCGCGTTGAAGGCCTCGAAGCGCACCTGCAGGTTGTGCGAGTCCGCATACGGCATGGCGAAGTTCTTCATGACCGAGACGTTCACCGTCTTGGTTCCCGGCCCAACGAGGTAGTTGCGCGGCGTGTTTCCAAAGGCGAATCCGCTCAGAGCGAAGGCGTTTCTGGTGTACCAGCCATTGGTGGCGGACTTGTTGGTGATGTAAGGATTGACGCCCGTGAGAGTGGGACGCTGCCAGGGATTGTCCACGTTCTGCGAGTCGGTGCTCTGGGTCACGTTGACGGGGCTTCCGCTGGCGAGGGTGATCAGGCCGTTGAGGGTCCAGCCGTTGGCGCCCAGGCCTGCCAGCTTGCTTTTGGCGAAGTCGGGCAGGCGATAGACGTAGGCGACTACGAGGTTATGCCGCTGGTCGGCGGTTCCCGAGGCCCACTCATGCGGATTCCGCACGTCCTGGCAGGTGCAGCCGCCGGTGTTGGTGGAGTTGCCCTGGTTGTCGAACATGTGCGACCAGACATAGGAGACGGTGATGTTCGATCGGGTGTTGACCCTCCACTCGAAGTGCTCCTGCAGGGCGTTGTAATTGGAGGCGCCAGTGAAGTCGAGCGCGCGGATACGGGCGAAGGTGTTGTAAGGACGCCGCGCCTGGATGGCTCCCGGACCGGGCAGCGGCGAGTTGAAGTATTGAATGCTGGTATCCAGATCGCTCCCCTTGGTTCCAACGTAGGACGTGGTCAGCACTGCCTTGCCGAACTGCTGTTCGACGGTGGCGTTCCAGGTCTGGATCATCACATCGGGGCGGCGCCGATCGGCAGGCATCGTCACTACGTTGAAGAAGGGTGGATTGGGATAGAGGGCTGCCGGTACCGGAGTCTCGATCGTGGCGACCGGATTCAGGGTTGGGTTGGTGATGGTCAGGCTTCCTGCCGTCGGCGGGTTCAACTGCATGATGTTGATGTTGTCGAACTGTCCGCCATAGTACGTGATGCCGTATCCGCCGCGGATCACCGTCGTTGGCGTCGCGCTGTAGGCAAAGCCGAGGCGCGGAGCGATGTCCTTGTAGGTGATGGACCAGACATCGTTCAGGCGCTGTCCGGGCGCAGGCGTCAGCACCGGTGGATTCTGACCGAAGTCTAATGTGCGCGAGACGTTGTTGAGATCGACCGGAGGAGCGTAGATCTCATAGCGGATCCCGAGATTGAGGGTCAGCTTGTCGTTGACGCGGTAGTTGTCCTGGAAGTACTCGGCGGTCCTCCACTGGCGGGCTGCAGTGATGGGCACGCCTTCGGGCGTAACCGAGGTGCGCGGTACGCCCAACATGAAGTCCGCGGGAGCGTAGTTCGTTAGGTCTCCGGTGAAGCTCTGCTGTCCGAAGGGCGTATTGTTTGTGGTGGCATTGCCCGCCACTTTACGGATGTCGGCTCCGAAGAGCAGCGTGTGCTTGCCCTTCGTGTACGTGATGTTGTCAGCCACCATGAAGGTGCGGCTGTAGTCCAGGTTGGAGGCAGCCCGCGAGTCGCCCATGCCGAGGTAGTTCGAGATGCTCAGCAGGGGGAAGCCCTCTTCGTTCCGGGTTAGAGGCCTTCCATTCGGTCCGCCGACGAGGAAGCCGTTGATTCCCAGCGACTCAATCGTAAAGTCCGTACCGGTGCGCACGCTGAGCTGCTTGACGTGCTCCAGGTTGACGCCGGCGCGCACCTCGTTCACCAGCGATGGTGAGAAGACGTGGATGTATTGCAGCGCCGCGTTGTGCATGGGGTAGGTGCCGGTATAGCGGAAGTTGGGATTCAGGTCCGTATCCGGGAAGTCGCGGTGGCTGTAGATGTAGTGGATGAAGATGGAGTTGTGGTCATTGAACCGGTGATCGACGCGACCGATGTACTGATTGTTGGACTGATTGCCGATGCTGACCCCGGAGTAGTTCTGTCCGCCGGCGAAGCTTCCATTCGGCAGCGGCATGTAGGTGTCGATGATGTTCTTCGATACCGGGTTCACCGGGATCTGATTGTTTGCGTAGGTGCCGCCGGTATATGGGTTTCTCAACTGGCCAGCGAAGGCCGAGAAGTCTCCATTTCGCTCGGCAGGCGTAAGCACCTTGCTGAGTGCGGGGATCTCCGCGATGGAGCGAAGGCCTTCGTAGCTGGCAAAGAAGAAGGTCTTGTTGCGGAAGATGGGACCACCCAGCGTGGCTCCAAACTGGTTCTGCTTGAGGGCGTTCTTTTTGAGCGGAGCCTTCCGGTAGTAGTTGCGAGCGTCGACGGCGTCGTTGCGAATGAATTCAAAGGCGCTGCCGTGAAACGAGTTGGTTCCGCTCTTCAACTGCACGTTGATGTTGGTACCGGCGGAGAAGCCATACTCGGCAGAGAAGTTGCCGGTCTGCACGCGGAACTCTTCAATGGCGTCGACGGAAGGATAGTTGTTGACGTAGGCCGATCGCGTGTTGGTCATGACGACACCGTCGACCTGCACGGCTCCCCAGTCGCCGCGTCCGCTGTTAGAGGCGATGGTTGATCCGGCCGTGGAGGAAGAGTGGTTGTCCGGGTTGGAGATGCGAACGCCGGGGGTAAGCACCGCAAGATCGTTGAACTTGCGTCCGTTCAGCGGGAGATTGACGGTGCGATTGGTATCGACGGTCGCACCCAGCGAGGCGTTCTCGCTCTGCAGAAGAGGCACGGCGGCGTTGACCTCGACCGTCTGCTGGGTTCCGCTGACCGACATGGCGACATCGAGGTGAATCTGTTGTGAGAGCGCCAACTGGATGCCGCTTCGCGTGGCAGGCGCAAAGCCGGCCGCGTTGACGGTGACGGTGTAAAGACCGGGAACAAGATACTGCACCCGGTACTGCCCGTCGCCGGTGGTTTTAACGGTCTTCTCCTGACCGGTCGCCTCGGCGTGAACGACGACCGTGGCATCGGGAATCACCGAGCCCTGAGGGTCGGTGACCGACCCGAGGATGGAGGTGTCGACTGTTTGACCGAACAGGGTTGAGCCGAAGAAAGAGACAACGAAAAGAAACAGACAGCCGTGCAACTTTCGCATAAAGCCTCCGAAGAAAAACGGTAGCAACGTCCCTTGGGATACACGCTGGTGTATCCGTTGATCGTGCGCTGAGTTGTAGGTGCTCTGATGGGGAAAACGGTTTACGTTCTAGTGACCAGATTAAAGACCGGAACCCAAAACACGTCTTATGACAATTGCCTTAAAGATCCGTAAGGATTTGAAAAATATTTTTGGTCACGCGAAGAACGTTATCGCAATGTTGCGAGTTATGCAATATGTATTTCTTATCCCACAATGAAAAAAGTACCTGGAGGGGACCTTTGCCTGAAACAACTACCGCCGACTGCGCCGCGCAGATGCCGCAGGTGGAGGATAGGCGCGTTTGATCTTTTCCGGCAACTCCTCGCGAACCTCTTCCATCACTACGGGACGATGCTGTTGGACGGCAGCAGCGATGGCGTACTTCAGCGCGTCGAGTCCTTCACCGGTAACTCCGGAGATGGGGTAGAGGGGCATCTTGCGGCGCTTCGCATAGGTGGTGAGCTTCTTGAGTTTGTCGGGATTGGCGACATCGGCCTTGGACGCAACGATGATAGTAGGGCGCTTAGGGAGTTCGGGGTCGAAGCTTTCGAGCTCGGCGGTAATGATCTTGAAGTCTTCTACGGGGTCGGGGCGCCCGCTGGCGTCGGAGATATCGACGAGGTGAACGATAACGCTGGTGCGTTCGATGTGCTTGAGGAACTGAATGCCGAGGCCTGACCCCTCGTGCGCACCTTCGATCAGGCCGGGAAGATCGGCGATGGTGAAGGACTGCTCATGCGGCCAGTCGCCTACCTTGACGACGCCGAGGTTGGGTTGGAGGGTGGTAAAGGCGTAGTTGGCGATCTTGGGCCGGGCCGCGGAGAGCCGCGAGATCAGGGTCGATTTGCCGACGTTGGGATAGCCGACCAGGCCGGCGTCGGCAAGGAGACGAAGCTCCAGCCGGAGATGGCGCTCTTCGCCGGGGCGGCCGAGTTCGTGTTCGCGCGGGGCCTGATGGGTGCTGGTGGCGAAATGCTGATTGCCGCGACCGCCGCGACCGCCGCGAGCGATCACAATGGTCTCGTTGGTCCGGGTGAAGTCGTGCATCAGCTCGCCGGTATCTTCGTCGTAGACCAGCGTACCTACGGGCACCTGAAGCAGAAGAGGCTCGCCGGAGTGTCCTGACATGTTGGAGCCCATGCCGTGCTCGCCGCGTTCGGATTTGTGCTCCGGATTGAAGCGAAAGTGGACGAGCGTGTTGTGACTGAGCGACGAAGTCATCAGGATGTCGCCGCCGTGGCCGCCGTCGCCACCGGACGGCCCGCCACGGGGAACGAACTTTTCGCGCCGGAAGGCCATGCAGCCATTTCCGCCGTCGCCGGCCTTTACGTGGATTTTTGCCTCGTCGATAAACATTTTCACATCCAGTTTACAGGGAGTGGTTAAGCTAGGACCATACGCAGACTGTTCGGTTGCACCGGGTAAGTCCCGACCTCTATAGAGATACGCAGAATATAGAGAAGCACAGGGATGTTATCCCGCCATTATGATCCGGGCCCGTTTTTATGGATGGTCCGGCCGTACCCTTCCGATAAAGGGCCCTCATCGCAGAGCGATGGGCTAGGTCTGTTTCTCGACGACGACAAAAACCCTTTGGCCACTATCATCCCGCACCTGTTTTCGGGGGTGCGCGCGTGGTCAGCTTTCAGGAGACCTTTTTCCATGATCAATATATCTTTCAAACGGCTTGCATGTGTCGTAGCGCTGCTGGGCGCAGCCTCGCTGGCGGGTCATGCCCAGTCGGCGACCGACGGCGCCATCTCTGGAACCGTCACCGATGCGACGGACGCCGCCATTTCGGGCGCGCAGGTCCAGGTGCACAACAACGGCACCGGCAAGGATATTTCGCTGGTTACGGATGCGAGCGGCTTTTACAAGGCTGCGCTGCTGCAGCCCGGCACCTACGCGGTGACCATCACGGCCGATGGCTTCAATGTCTCGAAGACGGATGGCATCGTGGTGCAGCTGAACCAGGTGACCACGGTCAGCCCGCACCTGGCGATCGGCTCCACCGCGCAGACGGTTGAGATTTCGGCCGACGCTCCCGTCCTCAACTTCGATTCGCCGGTGTATGGCGGACATCTGGACACCAAGGAGATTGAGAACCTTCCGATCAACGGACGCCGCTGGAGCACACTGACGCTGCTGACTCCGGGCGTCACGGCGGACTCGCCCAACGGATTCGGCCTCATCAGCTTCCGCGCCATGAGCCCGCTGATGAACAACGTGCAGATCGACGGCATCGACGATAACCAGGGCTTCTACGCGGAAGAGCGTGGCCGCACGCGCGTGGGTTACTCCACCTCGCAGGTTGCCGTGGCCGAGTTCCAGGTAAACACCGGCGTCTACGCTGCTGACCTGGGCCGCGCTGTCGGCGGCGTGGTCAACACCGTCACCAAGAGCGGAACCAACAACCTGCATGGCGAGGTCTACTTCTACGACCGCGACAACAGCTGGGGCGCCTACAACCCGTACACCACGAACACGTACTACGATGCGACCAGCAACAGCTTCTATACGCAGTCCTACAAGCCGAAGGACTGGCGCAAGAACTGGGGCTTCGGCGTAGGCGGACCTCTGGTCAAGGACAAGCTCTTCTGGTTTTATGCCTATGACCAGTACAAGAGAAACTTCCCCGGTACGGGCAAGGCGGGCAATCCGAACCTGTTCTTCGCGGCTCCCACCTCGTCGCAGCTGGCCACGCTGCAGAACCGTCTTGGCTTCGCCACTCCGACAGCCGCTGCAGCAGCTTATAACGCAGGCCTGCAGGACCTGCTGGGCGATCTCGGTCCGGTGGCACGTACCGGCAACCAGGTCATCAACACGCCCAAGATCGACTGGCAGATCAACCAGAAGCATCATGTCAGCTTCCTGTATCACCGGCTGCGCTGGGATTCGCCCGCGGGCGTGCAGACGCAGGCGACCAACACCTACGCGGTCGACGCCTTCGGCAACGACTTTGTGAAGCTGGACTACGGCATGGCCAAACTGGACAGCCTGTTTACATCGCGTCTGTCCAACCAGATCCGCTTCGGCTATGGCCGCGAGCTGGATTACGAGACGGCGCAGAACCCCACGCAGTACACCCAGCGGCACCTTACGCCGAGCAGCGGTACTCCGGTTGAGGTCTCGCTGGGCGGCAGCAATGGCTTCACGCTGGGCTCGCCCTACTATGGCTATCGCTTCGCATATCCCGACGAGCGCAAGTGGCAGATCGGCGATACAGCAAGCTACATCGCGGGCAAGCACTCCATCCGTTTCGGTACGGATATCCTGCACAACTACGATCTGCAGAACAACCTGTACCATGGCAACGCGCAGATCAGCTATTCGAGCTATCTGAACTACCTGTCGGACATTCTGCGTCCTGCAGGCTCGAACGGAACCTGCGACACGGCGCGCACGGGCGCGGGCAATCTTCCCTGCTACGACTCCTACAACCAGGGCTTCGGGCCGACGACCTTCGACCTGGCGACGACGGACCTTGCCTTCTTCGTGCAGGACGACTGGAAGGTGACGCCGAACCTTACCCTGAACCTCGGCGTGCGCTATGACTACGAGATGATTCCGTCGCCGTATGCTGCGTTGGCCAACCCGCTCTTCCCCGAGGTGGGCAACAAATTCAGCGACAAGAACAATATTGCTCCGCGACTGGGCTTTGCCTGGGATCCGTTTGGCCACGGCACGACCGTTGTGCGCGGCGGATACGGCATCTTCTTCGGCCGCATCCCCAACTCGATTCTGCTGAACGTGTACTACAACA
This sequence comes from Edaphobacter sp. 12200R-103, assembly GCF_010093025.1. GTDB lineage: Bacteria > Acidobacteriota > Terriglobia > Terriglobales > Acidobacteriaceae > Edaphobacter. The sequence continues at coordinate 3,466,313 of NZ_CP048114.1, forward strand.
CGGGATCGAAGGCGAGCCAGGTGCAGTACTCGCTGAACAACACGACCGGCCCGGCGATCACCAATGTGCTGACTGCGCCTCCTACGACGGGAGCCAGCTCGGCGCCGAATATCCAGTACTTCGACAAGAACTTCCAGAGCCCGGCGGCGCACGAGTTTGACCTTGCGGTCCAGCAGGATCTCGGCAAGGCCAACATCCTGTCGGTCAGTTATGTGGGGACGCTCGGCCGCCAGCTTCCGAACTTCCTGAACACGAACCTGAATCCGAACGCAACCTACACCGCGACCTACAACGTGGTGGCAGGAAGCGACGGCACCTGCGGTCCACTGAACTGCGGCCCCATTACGGAGAAGGTCTACGCCAACTCGCAGCAGACCACGCCCGCAGGTTCACCGAAGAGCGTTCTGGTAAACCCGAACTTCGGCGCGACTACGAAGGTGGTAAGCAACATCAACTCCAGCTACAACGCGCTGACGTTCGAGATTCAGAACCGCACCTTCAAGCGGGTGACGTTCGACGCGAACTACACCTGGGCGCATGCTCTGGACTTCAACCAGAATCAGTCGACCAACCCGACGACGAACAGCTGGCTGGATCCGTATGCGAATGCCCGCGTGAACTACGGCAACTCGAACTTCAATATTCCCAACCGCTTCGTGGGGTGGGCGATCGTGAATGTTCCGGGAACCAGCCGCAACACGTTCTACAAGTACCTGACCAACGGTTGGTCGCTGAAGCCGGTCTTCCAGGCGCAGTCCGGCTTTCCGTACTCGCTCAATACCAATGGCAATGCACCGAACCAGGTCTTCGGTTCGGCTGCGAACTGCGCTTCGAACGGCGTAGGCTGCTACCGTCCTAACGGATCGGGTGTCTCCGGAACCAGCGTGACCTACATTCCGGAACTTGGCCGCAACAGCCGCCAGTATCCGCGCACGATGGTTGTGGATCTCCGCGCCCAGAAGGACTTCGCCCTCACCGAAAAGTACAACCTCGAGCTGATCGGCGAGGCCTTCAACCTGGCGAACCACCAGAACGTGACCCAGGTGAACACCACCGGGTACACCTTCTCCGGCACCAACCTGCAGTACAACCCTGCTGCAGGAACGCCGCAGAACTCCAACTCGAACTTTGCTTATAGCCCGCGTCAGGTGCAGCTGGCGATCCGGCTGATGTTCTAACACCGTACCTTAAGGTGCAATCACCCGATTCGTCATCCTTCGCGTTGCTCAGAATGACGGCTTTTGGGATTCATTCGGCGGTGGCTTCGGCTGCCGCTCTTTTTCGTTGCAGCTCCTACATCCTTTAGGGACTTTTCCCTTTCAGCGTGCTTTGGTTAGTCTGCGGTTGTCTCCCCCGAAACTCATTGGCGGAAGCAGAGACAGACCACCGCTGGAGAAGGAATGCACGTTTGTCGCACACTATTTAAATCCAGGCTGCTATATCTGGATACGACACGATGCAGAACGCCTCTCCTGATCTTCCTTACGATCCTCATCCTCTCCATCTCTTCCATGCATGCCCAGACGACGGTGGAAGGCGTGGTTCAGGGCACAATCGTCGACCCCGCGAAGTCAACCGTTGTGCACGCGAGCGTGTCACTGGAAGATCGGTCGCGCGGCCTTGTCTTCCGCACCACGAGCGACCAGCATGGCGCATTCATCTTCTCGCGGGCGCCTGCGGGATTCTATACGGTGACGGTGCGTGCGCCCGGCTTTGCCACGCTGGTTGTAAGCCAGGTGCGGGTAGAGGTGGGTGGAGTTTCAACTTTGCAACTGCGCCTGACGCTGGCGGCTCTTGAGACCAGCGTTACGGTCGTCGATAACGAAGTGGAGAGCATCAGCCTCGATCGTCCTGCCGGAACGGCGGTTACGCACGTTGTCGATACGGAAGAGCTACAGACTCTACCGGTGAACGGACGGCGATGGCAGAGCTTCGCTCTGCTGACGCCCGCGGCAAACCAGGATGACGATGGCATCGGAGAGCTTCTCAGCTTTCGCGGGCTCGCCGTCACGCAGAACAGCACGACGATCGACGGCCTCTCGGACGACCAGAGCTTTCAGAGTGTGCCACGCGGCATGTCCACGGTAGACGAAGCCAAGGATGATGCGCAGGTCAGCGGAGTCGAATCCGGCGGCGCACGGCGGACAGCAGCGTCGTGGAGGCGGCGGGGCGCGGCCTACACCTTCTCGCAGGAGGCGGTGCGGGAGTTTCGGGTCAACACGCAGAACTACTCGGCCCTGTATGGCCGTGGAGTGGGAGGGTCGATTGCGACCATCTCAAAGAGCGGGACGGATGAGCTGCATGGCTCGGGCTTCTACACGGCGCGGTCGAGCACATGGGGTGCGACGAATCCCTTTTCCATTGCGACCGCCTATCGCGACGGCGTCATCACCAGTGAAGTGGTCAAGCCACATGACCTGCGAGAGCAGTTCGGCGGAACCGTCGGTGGCGCGCTGGTTCGCGGACGGCTGTTTTATTTCTACGCGTTCGATCAACAGAGACGTGGCTTTCCGGCGATTGGAGCGCCGGGCGACCCGGAGTTCTATCGCCTGACTCCGATGCAGAGCGCGCTGCTGGCAAATCGCGGCGTAACACCTGCGAAGGGAAATGCGGCTCTCAACTATCTGAGCGGACTTACCGGCAAGGTGGATCGCAGGGACGATCAGACCATCAACTTCATCAAGCTGGACTGGCAGGCGAGCAGACGCAACCGCATCAGCGTGCAGTACAACCGCCTGCGCTCGGCCGCGCCTGCAGGGCTGCGCGGAGCGCCTGTCGTCGACCGTGGCGCAGCCAGCCTGGGTAGCGGCTACGTCAGGTTGGATACTGCCGCGGCACGCTGGACGTGGACGCTGTCCTCGCATCTGAGCCATGAGATTCGTTTTGCCTACGGGCATGACCTGCAGTACGAGCAGGCACAGCAGCCGCTTCCGCAGGAGCCCGCTGTCGGCCCGGGAGGATATGTTCCGCAGATCTCTATCGGGCCTGCGGGACTTACCTTCGGGACTCCCGCAGGCGTGGGCCGCCGCGCGTATCCCGATGAAGACCGACTGCAGATGGTCGATACAGTCAGCTGGGCCTTTGGGCATCACCTTGTGCAAGCGGGTGTGGACGTCAGCCTTCTGAAAGACAGGGTGAGTTCCCTGGACAACACGGTCGGGACCTTCCACTACGACAGCGGAACCACAAACGGTCATGCGGGGGGGCTGGTGGACTGGATCACCGATTACACCTTCGATGTACATGCTTATCCGAATGGTGGCTGCCCTTCGATCTCCGCTACGGTGCACAACTTCTGCTTTCGTTCGTATACGCAGAGCTTCGGAGAGCAGAAGCTCTCGTTTCACACGCAGGAGTGGGCCGGGTTTATCGATGACAACTGGCGCGTGCGTCCCGGGCTGAGTGTTCGCGCCGGATTGCGCTATGAGTACGAGCTGCTTCCTCTGCCGCAGCATCCGAATGCGGCACTTGATTCGGTCTTCGGGGCCTGGGGTTCTACCAGTGTCCTCCCCGAGGACCGGAACAACTTCGGCCCACGCCTGGGGCTATCGTGGGCTCCCTTCGGCATAAGCAACGGCGTGCTGCGTGTGGGTTATGGGATCTACTACGGACGCCTGCCGGGAGCGACGGTGCAAAGTGCGCTGGTCAATACGGCGCAGACGGTTTCTTCGACTCACATCAGCATCACTCCGAACACCATCACGGCATGTCCGCAGGTGGCGAACCAGGGTTTTGGATATGTCTGCAGCTATACGTCCATGCCGTCTGCGGCGATAACGTCAACCACATCCGCAACCATCTTCAACAAAACTTTTCGCATGCCCATGGTGCAACAGGGCAGCGTTGCGGTAGAGCGACAGGTCGGGCACGGGCTGGTTGCCAGCGCAACGTATCTCTTCAATCTTGATCGCCAGCTTGCCGGCGCCGTGGACCGCAACATTGCGCCCTCCGCCCAGGTGAGGACCTTCATGGTGCAGGGAGGAAGAGGCGTTCCCGGTGTTCTGGACGGCGAGCTGTTCGCCGTTCCGGTCTACACGGCACGCATCAGCGACCGTTATGGCCCGGTCACGGTGGTGAACTCCGGAATCAACGCGAGCTACAACGCGCTGACCCTGGAGGCACGCCGCAGAGGCCGCCACGGGCTGGAGTTTCATCTCTCCTGGACGTGGTCGAAGGCGATCGACCAGGGGCAGAACGCCGGAGCATCGCCGCAAAGCAACTCGCAGTTCGATCCCTTCACGGTGCAGTACGACAAGGGGCTTTCGCGGCTGAACTTTCCGCACAAGATCGTAGGGAGTGCCGTGTGGGAGCCTCGCCTGCGAACGCGAGAGGCGTGGCTTTCGCGCATAGCGAATGGATGGACGCTGTCGGGAATCTTCTATGAGACGAGCGGACGGCCCTATAGCTACGAGATCTTTGGCGGCACACGCCTAACCGGTGGCCGCGAGAGCATTAACGGATCGGGCGGCGCCGTCTACCTGCCCACGGTGGGGAGAAATACGCTTCGTCTTCCCGATACCAGCCGCGTGGATCTTCGCATCGCGCGGCTGGTTCGTGCAGGCGAACATGTGCGAGTAAGGGCTACGGTAGAGGCGTTCAACCTGGCCAACCACGTCAGCTACACCGGCGTTCAGCAGCGTGCCTTCCTGGTGGGAGTGCCTGCGACCAACGGGGTAACTCCTCTGATCTACCAGGACGCCGAAACGATCGCACGAGAGGGATTGAATGTTCGACCCTTTGGGGTCTACACCGCTTCAGCGGCGAATAATACCAGGGAGCGGCAGATACAGATCGGGCTGCGACTGGATTTCTGAGCACGTCTCTCCCGGATTCGCCTGCGGCTGGTTTCTTCCGGATGGCCGGCTATTTCTTCATACAAGTGCACTCAATTTCCACAGCGGGGTGAGAGTACGAAATTGCGAGGCGTGCTCTATCTCTCTGTAACGATGCGGGATATTGAGGCTTGGGGGAAACAGTTCATCCTGGCCCTTCATTTGCATCCAACGTGGGTGGGGGAGTGTGCCGCGGAGATAGATGCCAGTGATGGACCGAAGGATGACGCTCGTTTTGGAAGAGAAGGAAAATCACGATCAGGCAGTGAAGCGGTTTCGTTCGCTGTGTGATATGCACCGGGTTCCCTGCGGGCAGGCGGGAGATTTGCGCCAGTTTATGGCTGCGCTCAAGGAAAATCGCCACTTCGCCATGGACTTCTGGGCGATGGTGGGCGACCTGAGTGCGCGCGAGCGCGGCACGCTGAGCGACGACGAGATGCTGGCCATGATCGTCGAAGGCTCGTCGGGAAAGACGATCTCTGAGCTGCCACTGAACGAGAAGGTCGTGACCGCCGGATTAAAGAATTTGCTCGCCGGGGTGGATGTCGACGCCGGATTGTTGGAAGAAGAGGTGAGCGCGCCAGCGGGTGGGCCGTCTGTCGAGGCGCCTGCTGAGCATCTTCCACTGACAGAAGCGACTCGCCGTGTTGAAGCGGAGCGTAGCGCGGAGACATCCCGTGTGGCAGCTGCCGCTGAGACGAAACATTCGGTCGAAGAGGCGCTGCGACGGCTGGAAGAGACCAGCCGCGAGTTACGCAATCAGCTTGCAGCCCTGGCAGCGATGGATCAGCTCCGGCGCGAGGCACGAGAGCAGGCGACTGCTGCGGAGAAGGAGACTCAGGCAAGTCCTGTTCCACAGGATGCATCTTCGTCTGTTGCCGCACAGCAGGTTTCGGAAGAGGCGCAAAGGGCCGCCACCGCGAGGTATGCGGCGGAAACGCGGGAGCCTGCGTCTTCGTCGGCATCCTTGCCCACGGCAGAACCGGTTCTCTCGCCCCGGAGACCGATGCGTATCTTGGAGGAGCGCGGCGTCTTCGAGCCTTCGCAGCACAGCACGTTGTCGCATCGCGGCTTCGTCCCGCGCGATGCGGACGACGATCCCTCCATCCATGTCCCGCTGGCCGAGTATGCAGAGGAGAACCCGAGTCGCATCGGCGTTGGAACCATCCTGCTGATCGTCCTCGTGGCGGCGCTTATCGTTGGGGGTTTCGCTTTGCATAAGGGCTACGGGCGTGACCAGGTTGCGAGCGCGAAGGCGGCGATGCTGAACAAGATCGGCCTGTTTGGCGCAGAGCTGCATGACGTCGCATCGCCATCATCCCAGCCTGCCAGTCAGTCCGGGCAGGCGAGCAACCAGCCGGGTGGCCAGAACGGCAACGAGCCTCAGTCCTCCGCGCCTGCACCTGCACCAGGTGAGCGGGCCCCCATATTGCAGCCCTCGCAGGCAGGCGATCATCCGCAGTCGGCCTTGCCCGAGCCGTCACAGCAGCACAACCCAGCCGGGACACAGCAGAATGCCAGGCGCTCGCGCGCGGTCGCCGATGCACAAAACTATCGCAGGGTCGCTCGTCCTGAGGCCATGCCGATTGAACCGGGAGCGGTGCGCGTGTCCTCTTCCGTGATGAGCGCGAACCTGCTTTCATCGCGCGTTGCGGTCTATCCGGAGGATGCAAGAACGAGGGGGATCGAAGGCACCGTCGAGGTGGAGGCCGTGATCTCGAGGACAGGGGCCGTTGAGTACGCCCGTGCCGTTTCGGGAGATCCCCATCTGCGGTCTGCAGCGGAAGAGGCCGTGATGAAGTGGAGATACAAGCCTTACACGATCAACGGAACTCCGGTCCAGGCGGTCACGCAGGTACGGGTGAACTTCCGGCTGCGATAGGGTATATCCACATGCATCGGAAATTCGTTACCCGAAAATGCACGATGGCAGTCGATTCGGAGTACACACTTCTGACTTTCTCCGGGTAGCTGTCATCCTGAGCGAAGCTTCGCGGTCTTATCGCGGGAAGCGGAGTCGAAGGATCTGCGGTTTACCGGCCTCAACTACCATCCCACACCGCAGATCCTTCGACTCAGCGCTGGCGCGCTCCGCTCAGGATGACACCTGTGGAAAGCAGGTCTCTATGTGGATGCAGCCCAAAGGATTGTAAGAACAACAAAAAGAGCTCCCCTGAAGGGAGCCCTTTTCGTTGTTAGGCGTCTTATCCGGCTGCCTACTTCACGCCCTCGCGCAGCAGGGCATCGGCAGACCACAACACCGGGGCTTGTCCGTGGAAGTCGCCTGTGCGGCGCTTGCGCTGGTAGTAGTACTCGAGCGAGTCTTTCTTACCTGTTCCCTCACAGACCTGGGTCACGTCGTAGTTCTGGTCGACGTAGCCGACGACGGCGATCCACGCCTTGCGGGCCGCTGGGCCGTAGGTCTTTGCGTCCAGCCATCCATGCTTGACGCCGGTGATCATGCCGAAGGCGAACATCGCGGAGCTGGAGCTTTCGGGCCACGCATCGTCCTTGTCGATCAGCTGACGCCACATGCCATCCTTGCCCTGGTACTTCAGCAGCGAGGCCATCATCAGTTTGTAACCCTTCATGATGCGCGCGCGGTCGGGATGGTTCTGCGGCAGCTCGGTCAGCATCTCGGCCATGCCGGCGGCCACCCATCCATCGCCGCGGCCCCAGAAGTACTTCACATCGGGCGCGTGATAAAAGAGGCCATTCGGCTGTTGCAGCTTATCGAGATAGGCCACCATCTCCTTGGCGTCTCGGTCGAGATACTTCTTGTCGCCGGTCGCGCGGTAGGCCTCAAGCTGCAGCATCGTCAGCATGTACATGTCGTCGATCCAGAAGCGGGTCTCAGCGGAGAGGCCATCCGGCTGCGGATTCTCCCACTGGCGGTCGGCCCACCACACACCCTCCTTGAGGAACTTCGCATCCTTGGTCTCACGTGCGATCTCCAGCGGAACGACACCGAAGATGGAGTCGTCGACATGGTGACGGACGGGACGGCGCGCCTCCTCGGCTCCACCGGGCATCAGGGGCTCAAACTTCTTGATCAGCGCATCGCGCAGGGCGGTGTCGTGCGTCAGCTCCGCAAACTGCAGAGCGCCATACCAGGTGCAGACCTCGGAGTAATGGATGGTCTTGGTGTACTGGTGCGGGCTGGTGACGAAGTGATCGGCCAGGTGCTTGCCTACTTCCTGGGGACTGGTTCCCGAAGGCCAGTTGGTAAAGTAGCTCTCCTGCGCGACCCCGGTCGCAGCCATCGAACATACAAGCAAACATCCGGCAAACACGCCTTTCAGTGACATTGCGTTTTACGTCCTTCCATCATCAGGTTTTTGGGTCCGGCCTATTCTAAATAGCGCGATGTACGGCTGCCTATAACCATTGTGAAATATTTTATCTTTTGAAAGTCATCTCCCCTGAGACGCAGGAAGTTCCTCTTTCCGCTCTGCCATACTCTCTGTATGACCAGTCCGCATGCCTCCTTCTCTTCGCAGCAAGTATTGGAGATGGAGACCATCGCCGCCATCTCCACGCCTCCCGGCCGCGGCGGCATTGGCATCGTCCGGTTCTCCGGAAGTCGTGCGAGGGCGATTGCGGAGAGGATGGTCCGGTTGGCGCAGCCGCTGGAGCCTGGCCGTGCTCGCTTTGGGCACGTTGTCGATCCTTCCACCGGCGAAGTCATGGATGAGGTCGTCGTGACCTTCTTCGCTGCGCCGCACTCATACACCTCGGAAGATATCGTTGAGATCGCGATGCACGGCTCTCCCGTGCTGCTGAACTATGCGCTGGAGCGCGCACTGGGGGCAGGAGCGCGGCTCGCCGAGCCGGGCGAGTTTACGGAGCGGGCCTTTCTCTCCGGACGGCTGGATCTTACCCAGGCCGAGGCTGTCCGTGACCTGATCGATGCGAATACGCTGCATCAGGCTCGCGTTGCTGCGCAGCAGATGGGTGGCTCGCTCTCGCGCAGGGTCGCTCCTATTAAGGACCAGCTGATTGCTCTGATCGCCGGACTCGAAGCCGGGGTGGACTTTGCCGAAGACGACATCGACACTATGCCCGCCAAGGAGATCACAGCGCGGCTGGAAGCCGTGGCAGCTCCTCTGCGTGAGTTGGAACGCAGCTTCGGATATGGGCGACTGGTGCATGACGGCCTCAGGCTTGCGATTGTCGGCAGGCCGAACGTGGGCAAGTCATCGCTCTTCAACCGGCTGGTGGAGCGCGACCGCGCTATCGTCACCCCGGTGGCTGGAACCACGCGTGACCTGGTGACCGAGAGAGTCGCGATCGAAGGCATTCCCGTCGAGCTGATCGACACCGCTGGCCTGCGCGAGACCAGCGACGAGATTGAGAGTATCGGGATTACAAAGTCGCGCGAGGCGATGGCCGATGCCGATCTTGTTCTGATGGTGTTGGACGGGGCATCCCCGCATCCGCACCCTGAAGATGCGAGCACGCTGGCTTCGATGACAGGAAGACCGGTGCTGATCGCCGCCAACAAGCTGGATCTATGCACGTCTGATCCGGAAACCCCCGAAAGAGGAATGTCTGATCTGAAACTGCAGCAGAGCATTCCGGTTGTGCGAACCTCGGCGATCACGGGCGAGGGTATCGAAGAGTTGCGAAAGGCGATCCTGAAGATTGCAACCAATGGCGCATCCAGCCAGGAGACAGCATTGATCACCAATCTGCGGCAGAGACAGGCGGTCACAGATGCGCTCGCCGGGCTGGGCCGTGCAGGCGAAGGCGTGGGTGCAGGACTGCCGCATGAGGTTCTGCTGGTCGATCTCTACGATGCGCTGGGCGCGCTCGACCGCCTGACCGGAGCCACGACTGCTGACGACATTCTGCACCTGATCTTCTCGAGCTTCTGCATCGGAAAATAGAGTTCGTTCCACATCAGGCCCGGTTGAGGAACTGCCTGCAGTCCCAATCTCCACATGTGACCTCTGATACCATCCTTCCGAATCAAAAAATGATCTGAGGAGAGCCATGTCTATTACCCCATCCCGTCGCAGCTTTCTGATCGCCAGCGGTCTTACCGCGCTGGGCGCAACCCGCGCGCTGGGCGCCAATGACAAGATTCGTGTCGGAGTGATCGGCGCAGGTGGCCGCATGGGCCAACTGCTCGCCTCTGCCGACGCCTGCGGCACACCCTTTGAGATCGTTGCCGTCAGCGATGTTTACGCTCCCCGACGCGATCAGGTAAAGGCCCGCGCCAATGCGACCACAGCGACTACTCACATGGACTTTCGCGAGGTGCTCGACAACAACACCATCGACGCCGTCTTCATCGCCACGCCCGACCACTGGCACGTCCGCATCGCGACCGCCGCGCTCGGCGCGGGCAAAGACGTGTATCTCGAAAAGCCGGTGACCCACACGCTCGAAGAAGGAGCAACGCTGCAGAAGGCGGTTCGTTCCAGCAAGCAGGTTCTGCAGTGCGGCATGCAGCAAAGGAGCTGGAGCCACTTTCGCAATGCCGTCAATCTCATTCAGGGCGGCACGCTGGGTGAGGTAAGGCAGGTGCGGACCTACTGGTGGCAGAACTACGGCTTCAGCTGGGTGCCCAAGCCGATCGACGTGGCGCAGCTCGACTGGCACCAGTGGCTCGGCGGCGCACCCGACCAGCCCTTCTCGCTGGAGAAGTACTTTCGCTGGCGCTGGTTCTGGAACTTTGGCGGAGGCGCCATGACCGACCTTTTTGCCCACTGGATCGACGTCGTGCACTGGGCCATGAAGGAAGATGAGCCATCCATGGCATTCATGCTGGGTGACAAGTACACCTACAAGACGTGGGACTGCCCCGACACCATCCAGGCGGCCTTCCGCTATCCCGGCTTCGATGTCGTCTACGAGGGTATGATGGCCTCCTCCATCGACGATGGTGGGCTGGAGTTTCGCGGCACCGAGGCTACGCTCAAGATCAACCGCTCCGGTATGAGCGTCTATCACGAGGGCCTGAAGGGCGATCGCAACCCTGTCCTTAAAGAACAGAGCTTCGAGGACGGAACTATCGACCACATGAGGAACTTCTTCGAGTGCATGGGGAGCCGCAAGGATCCAAATGCTCCTGTCGAAGCTGGTATTGCCTGCGCGCGCGCCGGTCACATCGGCAACCTCGCCTTCCACCACGGCGGCAAAACCAACTGGCCGGTGGGCAACCGCAAAGGAGAATCCACATCATGACGTTGGCCAAAAATACGAAATCGGCAGTGATCCCCGGCATGCGCTATCGCGACTGTCCGGCTGCGATCGAATGGCTCTGCAAGGCTCTGGGATTCGAGAAGCATGCCGTCCACATGGAAGAAGACCTCGTAATGCACGCCCAGCTGAATTTTGGAAACGGCATGATCATGCTGGGTTCCGCCCAGAAGAAGCAGAACGATTACGCCAGATGGACAGCCATGCCGGATGAGGTCGGCGGGCGCGAGACCCGTAGTGTCTACCTGGTGGTAGACGATTGCGATGCGGCCTACGCGCAGGCAAAGGCGGCAGGCGCCGAGATGGTCTTCGATCTGGAAGAAAAGCCCTATGGGGGCAAGGGATTCACCTGTCGAGACCCGGAGGGATACCTGTGGCACGTCGGCAGCTACGATCCCTGGGGCTGAGTAGTTTTGATTCCAGGTATTGCCGGACAAAAAATGAGAAGGGCACGAAAATTCGTGCCCTTCTCATCAATCTCACCCGCTGACTCACATCTACTGCAACGGCTTGATGTCCCGCGCCCAGATGTTGCGGAAGCTGATCGGCTCGCTCTTGTCGCCGTGTGCCTGCAGCTTGATGGGAGCTTCGTCGTACTTCTTGTAGTAGGGCTTGCCCACATAAAGCGTCTGACCCTTCAGCTGGAAGTGGTTCTGCACCAGAACGCCGTTCATAAACACCGTGACGTAGGCCGGAGTCTCGACGGAGCCGTCTTCCTTAAATCGCGGCGCCGTCCAGACGATATCGTACGTCTGCCACTCGCCCGGCTTGCGTGCAGGGTTCGCCAGCGGAATGGCCTGCTTGTAGATGCTGCCCACCTGGCCGTTGGTGTAGGTCTTATTGTTGTAGTTGTCCAGCACCTGCAACTCGTAGCCCGCGTCACCTGGCCCGGTCGAGGCCAGAAAGACGCCGCTGTTGCCGCGCGCCTGGTCGCTTCCCGTAATGTCGGCCGGAATCCTCCACTCGACGTGCAGCTGATAATCCTTGAACTTCCTCTTGGTCTCGATGTTGCCGACGCCCTTTTCCTTGCTGACCGTCAGGATCCCGTCATGCACAACCCACTTTGCCGGTGTATGGTCCTGGGCCGAGACCCACTGGTCCTCATCCTTGCCATCAAACAGCACCACGGCATCCGAGGGCGGATCCGCATCCGTCTTGCCCGGCGTGACCACCGGAGGCACGGGCGAGTAGACCTCCGTGTCCTGATGCTTCATCGTGGCGTTTTCAGGAGGAACGCCCACCTGTTGTGCGGAGAGGGTGGCGGCAAACGTCAGGGCGGCGAATGAAGGTAACAGCTTCCATTTTTCAATACGCATAGGTGCTAACGAAGATACACCTGCGAAGGTTTACGTTGGTAGTACCTGGAGAACCTGCCGCCCCAGAAAAGTCATCTCCAGAGCCGCGTCGAATATCGAATCTTCGGCTCGGCTGCTTTAATCGCCTCACTGACCTTCGTGGCCACCGAAAAGCTCACCGCCATGGAAGCGGGTGCCCCATCTTCGACCGCGAAGCGGGCTAAGGTGGGTTCCAATCCTTCAGCCAACACCTCCGCCATCGCCAGGATCGGCCGCGACATGAAGCAGGGAATCGACTTCATCCTGCACCACGCCGCCCTTCTCTTCGTCATCCTCGCCATGGCAGCGGGAATATTCGTCCTCGGCTGCTTCGCCCCCCTCATCGCCGTCTACGTGCGCGACTCGCTGCACGCCTCCACCCGCGCCTTCGGCATCGTCGCCGCGATGATCGGCCTCGGCATGCTCATCGGAATCAACGGCCTCAACACCTTCGGCAAAAGCTTTCGGATACCCTGCAGGTCTACGGCGGACTCTGCGGCATCGCCGTCGGCCTCATCATCCTCACGCTGCTTCCGTACATCTGGTCGGCCATCGTCGGCAACCTGATCGTCGGCTTCTCGGTCGCCGGAATCATAGTGCCCTCGCAGACCCTCTTCCAGCAGGCCACCCCGCCGGAGCTGATGGGCCGCGTCGGCTCAACCTTCATGTCCATCATCTTCGCCGCCCAGATCGGCGGCTTCGTCCTAAGCGGAGTTCTGACGGACTACATCAGCGTCCGCCAGATCTTCGCTCTCTGCGCCGTTGTCGTGCTTCTGTTAGCAGCCGCAGGCAAGCTGTGGATGGAGCCGAAGCCAACCGAAGCAGTGGCATAAGTCCTCTATCGATGGAAGATTGTTAAATCCTTGCTCGTACAATTTGCGTGATGCGAATAAAGAGTTTTTGGCAAGGAGAAGAGTTCATCGTCAGGATCTCGGGCGATCGACAACCCTTTACGGTCTATCGCATTTTGGGTTCCCTCATATTCGCCACATTGGCCGACTTATTGATTCGTCACAGCGGTCTACGAGCAGGGGCGATTGCGGCGGGCGGAACTTACGCTGTTTACAACGTTTGCGATGTCCAATTCGGAGCGAGCGAGATGCATGTAGCCAAAGACACAATAACCTTCAAGAGAACTCTTGCCGGGCTAAACAGATCTCGCACCTTCCCGTGCTCCGAAGTGGAAAAGCTAGGCTATCTAAAAGGAAGTGACAAGGAGTATCCAGCGATCGGCATAATGATTCGAAGCCTCATCATGCCGGTCCATTTCGCTAAGGGAATCTCCTACGAAGAAGCCAAGGAGCTATTCGCGACAATAGGAGCAAGCAACAGTTGGCTCAAGACAAAGACGCTGGATATCGATCACCCACTCTTTTAATCCATCCATCTGTACTACTATTCTGCCGAGACCAAACTATGCCTTTCCTCCGTCGCGAAGTCTTCGCTGCTGCCCTGCTCCTTGCCTCCACCGCCGTCTTCGCCGCCATTCCCGCTCAGGTCAAGACCGACAAGGGAACCGTAGAGGGCGAAGCCACCACGGACGGAAAGGTCATGGCCTATAAAGGAATCCCCTACGCTGCGCCGCCTACCGGCAAGCTGCGCTGGGCTCCGCCCGCTCCCGCTGAGCCATGGACCAGCGTCCGGTCGGCGCACGACTTCGGCTACCACTGCGTGCAGGCCTCCATCTTCCGCGACATGATGTTCCACGACCCCGGCGCCTCCGAGGACTGCCTCACCCTTAACGTCTGGACCCCCGCCAACGCCCAACCCGGCAAACTTCCGGTCATGGTCTGGATCTACGGCGGAGGACTCCAGGGCGGGACCACCTCCGAGGGCCGCCAGGACGGCCAGTTCCTCGCGCATAAGAATGTGGTCGTCGTCTCGATGAACTACCGGCTCGGCATCTTCGGCTTCTTCGTCCACCCCGAGCTCACCGCCGAATCTCCCCACCACGCCAGCGGCAACTACGGCCTGATGGACCAGAACGCCGCCATCCAGTGGGTCAAGCGCAACATCTCCGCCTTCGGTGGCGACCCTGACAACATCACCATCTTCGGCGAATCCGCCGGATCGTTCTCGGTCAACTTCCACATGGCCTCGCCCATGTCGCGCGACCTGATCAAGCACGCCATTGGCGAGAGCGGGGGCGCCATCGCCTCCTCACGCCCGGCAGACCTTCCGCGTGAGCAGCGCGAGAAGATCGACCCCGCCGCCGCGGTCACCCTCTACGGGACCAGCGACCTCGCCAAGCTGCGCCGCCTGTCGACGGAAGACATCATGCGGCCTCTGCGCGCGCCGAACGGCACGCCACGCTTCGGCCCTGACATCGACGGCTGGTTCCTGCCCAAATCCGTCGCCGCCATCTACGCCGCCGGTGAAGAGGCGCACGTCCCCACGCTTGCCGGATGGAACGCCGATGAGGGCCGCGGCGGAATCGCCGGCAGCCTGAACACCTTCTCCGCCGCCGGATTCGCCGTCGAGGCCGAGCACGACTTCCCCGGCCAGTCGGCAGAGTTCCTCAAGGTCTACCCCAACGCCAACGAGACCGAGGCCCTCAGCTCCGCCGCGGATTACGCTGGCGACAAGTTCATCGCGTACTCCACCTGGAAGTGGCTCGAAGAGCAGGTCAAGACCGGTAAGGCTCCCGTTTATCGCTACTACTTCGCGCTCGGCAACCCCGGCGACCGCTTCCACACCACCTCAGCCGGAGCCTTCCACTCCGACGACATCGAGTACGTCTTCGGCACTCTCGACTCCCGCCCCGAGGCCATGTGGCGCCCCGAGGATCGCAAACTCTCCGAGCAGATGCAGACCTACTGGACCAACTTCGCCCGCACCGGAGATCCCAATGGCTCCGGCCTGCCCAAGTGGCCCACCTACGGCCCTACCGAGTGGCAGGTCATGCACCTCGACAAGACCAGCGCTGCCAAACCCGACGCTCACCGCGAACGGTATCTGTTTCTGGATAGCGTCTGGGGTAAGCCAAAGGCGCCTGAGGCGCACTAACGGTTTTCTTTCTACAGTTGAGCTGTTAAAAAGTTCTCGTCTTAGTCGCAAGAAGTCCTCGTCGTTGTCGCAAAACGCCAGCTTTTGTTGAGCCATATGCGGATGACGCTCGGATTCCCGATCATGTGTCATTCCGAGCGGAGAGCGTTAGCGCGAAGTCGAGGCCCCCCCGCATTTCGGGATGCTGGTTGGAATGGTTTGCCTCGCTTGAGACAGAGTGCCCGTACCGGCAAAATGCGGAGGTCTCTCCGCTCCGGCCCTTTGGCCTTCGGTCGAGATGACACTTCTTTGGGGTGCCGGGTGCCGGGTGCCCCACATCTCGATTTTGAGATGTGGAATCATTCGAGCGAAGCTCGAATCTGAAATAACTCTCCTCCTGAGCGAAAGCTCAAACACGAAACAAACTGTGTCATCCTGAGCGAAGCGCAGCGAAGTCGAAGGATCTGCCGTTCGACTGCAAAACCTCAACTCTCAGGGGAAAACTCGCAATCTCGGCATCGACCGAACAACGCGTTCTTGCGGTGCTCTCCTGTTCCGATCCAGCAGAAAATCTTCTGGAATCCCTGCCGCATCAAGCCGGACGAGGATCTCTTTCAAGACCTCTTCTCTCGCCGCTTCAAAATAAAACTACCCGTCAACGCTCCTTGCCCTCCACCCACGCATCCTTGCATCCGCTCGGAGCATTCACTGGATTGCACCGTGCCGCCACGCCACCCGGCAGCGCTACGGAATAGCCGGTCCATGGAGCAGGCTCGCTCACCGGAAAGTCCGTGCTCACCATCTGGGCTCCGCTCTTCAGCGTCTCGTCCTTGCGGGTGGTGTCGTTGGTGCGGCCCTGGTCGGTGTTGAAGTCCGCCCGCGTCCGCACCAGGTAACCCTTCTTCACGAGCGCCTCAATCTCGTCCGCCGTTCCCTTGTCCTGCTCGACGAAGCCAGCCTCCGGCTCTCCCGGCCGGCCGTTCACGAAGAGCACGCGGCCCTTCATCATGGCGTGGCCCTCAAGATACGCCGGAGCCGAGCTGCGGTTGTAGAGCAGGAAGACCACCTTGCCTCGGGCCTCTTTCAGCGTCGGCCACCTGCCAGCCAGTACGGCTTCTTCCAGCGTCGCCGCGCCTCCACGCACCTTGTCGGGAGTGATGATCTCGTTCTCCTTGAAGACCGAGCGGATCTCCGCATCCATCGCGTCCCACGTGGCCGCGGTCCACGGCTCCGCGGTCACCGCGCCCTGCATAGGGCCCAGCCGGCCCTGCTTGTCCTCGATCAGCAGAAAAATCGGCACATGCCCTTTGTGCCCCTTCGACCAGGTGCGAATCTCCTTCAGGCACGAGGTGAATAAAACACAGCTGCTCCTCTGGTTCAGGTCGCCCAGGTGCAACGTCTTGAAGCCCGGCTTCAGCCACTCGTGCTTCGGATCGAAGTCCGAATCTGGCGGAAGCCCCGCTTCCTTCGTCAGCTCGACGATCTTCGGATGTGCAAAGCGTCCGCCTTTGGGGTCCTGCACGATATCCAGCTCCAGCTGCCGCACGCCTGCGTTCAGCTGCTGTGTCAACGTCTGATGGTGGTACTCCACGCCGCGATATGCCTTGGGATAGTGCTGCTCGAAGTACTTCCCCTCGCTGGGCGCGAAGCCCATGTTGTAGCTGTTGTGGGTTCCGACGACCTGAATCTGGTTGAGATGAAGAGTCTCATCCTGCGCCTTTCGGGTCTGCGCAGATAACAGAGACGGAGCGAACGCAAGACACATCACAGCCAGGGAACGAAACATGCAGACGAAGACCTCAGAGGAGTCGATCTTTCAACAATATCTCAACCAGGATCTCTCCCCCTTTACGCCTGAGAGAGATCGCTTTCCAGTGAGCTGGCGATGAGGCCTCTGGGATCGACATCTTCCGGGGAAGCTTTCCTGAATGGATTTTCCAGGTTCCGGAATCCTTCAAAGGAAACAGAGATTCTTCGCTGCGCTCAGAATGACGATTACGGTGTGGTGATGGCCCCGGGATCGTTTTTGCGATCGCCGGGGCCATAGTTTTTGCAGACGGCCCATAAGCCGAATTCTGTTTTAGATGATCATTCCTCTAGGCGACGCATTACTGCGCCGCTCCAGCAACCTACCCGCAGGTTTCGGCTTTCCTTGAGCTTTCGCTCGCGAAATCTCTGCGCCTGGGCGCACCGGGCCGAT
The DNA here is from genome assembly GCF_010093025.1 of Edaphobacter sp. 12200R-103. Classification (GTDB taxonomy): domain Bacteria; phylum Acidobacteriota; class Terriglobia; order Terriglobales; family Acidobacteriaceae; genus Edaphobacter. The sequence continues at coordinate 3,483,871 of NZ_CP048114.1, forward strand.
ACGCCATCGCCGCCTGCAGAGGAGCGGCGAAATCCCTGCCTATTTGGTCTTGCTCCGTGTGGGGTTTACCATGCCGCGTCTGTTACCAGACGTGCGGTGCGCTCTTACCGCACCTTTTCACCCTTACCGCTGGCTTGCGCCAGAGGCGGTATGTTTTCTGTTGCACTGGCCGTCCAGAGGTCTTGAAACCTCCGTCCCGGACGTTATCCGGCACACTGCCCTGCGGAGTTCGGACTTTCCTCCCCCGGACCACGCTTGCGCATGGCCCGGCAGCGATCATCCGGCCGCCTGCAATTTTAAGTGTATCGCGTTTATTGACGGGAAAATGGCGGAGTCAGGGGCTATGCCGTGCGCGTATGATGTTCGGCACCATTCCCCATCACGCCACCGGAGACGACCGAACGGCGTAGGACAGATTCCAGGCCCCGCAGAAGGAACTTCTTTTTTTGCCCGAGGAGACACGCCATGGAAAACACCATTACGATCACTCTGAATACATTGCACTGCAACCGCGAGGGGCAGGGGTCGGGAGGCTCTTCGCCTTACCTCTGGCCTGCCATGCTGTGGGTCAGCAAAGACACAGCCAGCGTAGGGGTCCTCGGAATCTACGACGGTGACTCCCACACGATCCTGAAGCGAGGAATGAAGCCCGGCGATACCGTCGATATTCCCTCCAAGGTGGGGGTAATGCTACGGCCTTTTGACGATGATCTGTCGAACCACGTCATCATCGTCACGGTTGCGCTGTGGCAGGACAATGAGAGCCCCGGCTATGCCGTGCAGGCAGGATATCGCTCCTTCCTGACATCGCTGCGGGATGGGATTGCCAGCCATCTGCTGCAGTTGAACTCCGACGATCCCGCAACCGTGGAGCAGGCCGAGACCGATATCAAGACCGCCGTTACCGCGGGTGTGACCCAGGGGATCAAGAACAGCCTTTCGACCACGGACAAGATCAAGATTGCGACGGGGATTCTGACGCTGGACAGCCCGATCGACAGTACGACGACGTCATTCTCGAATCTCGTCAATACCGGTTTTTCGCTGCAGATTGGAGGCTCGCTGGGCGGCCGGCTGCTGTTCTATCGCGATTACACCCGCAATGGCACCGGAGATGTCGATACTCCGAAGGTGATCGGGCTTGGAGGCTGGGCGGGATTCAAGTTCCTGTTCTCAGGAGGAGACGGCATTATCTACGCGGTCAACCCGGAGGGGCAGCTCCTCTTCTACCGCGACGCGACCCAGGATGGGACGGGCGACGTGAACACGCCCAGCGTGATCGGGCTTGGCGGCTGGGCTGATTTCAAGTTCCTGTTCTCGGGCGGCAACGGAATCATCTACGCGGTCAATCAGCAGGGTCAGCTGCTGTTCTATCGCGATTACACTCGCAACGGCACGGGGGATGTAGATACCCCGCAGGTGATCGGGCAGGGAGGCTGGGACAGCTTCAAGTTTCTGTTTTCGGGCGGAGACGGCATTATCTATGCCGTGGATCAGCAGGGCCGCCTGCTGTTCTACCGGGATACAACGCAGGACGGCACCGGTGATGTGAACACGCCGAGCGTCATTGGTCTGGGCGGCTGGCAGAGCTTCCAGTTCCTCTTCTCCGGGGGAGATGGGATTATCTATGCGGTGGACCAGCAGGGGCAGCTGCTGTTTTATCGCGATTACACTCGCAACGGCACGGGGGACGTCGATACCCCGCAGGTGATCGGTCTGGGCGGATGGAAGGACTTCCAGTTTCTCTTCTCCGGCGACAACGGCATTATTTATGCGGCGGAGAAGGCTCTCACCCCGAAGGATTCCTACGAGGTGACGGGGACGTTAGGCATAGCCGCGGTTCTCTGTGTGGATGAGCGCGCTGCCGTGAGCACTGCAACGGCGGATGTGCAATCGGCCAAGCAGATGGTAGCGAACCTGCAGCAGGAGTTTCAGAACGCGCCTGCTTCCCAGAAACCGTTCCTGCGCCAGCAGATCAAGGACGCGGAGGCGGATGAGGCTGCGGCGGAGCAGCGGCTGTCGGCGGCTAAACAGGCGCTGTCGGCGTGCCTGGCGCGGAGCAGTCCTCCGAGGCGGCATCCGTTGCCGATTTCGGTCGGGTGAGGGCCCCGGCAAAGGTCATCTCGACCGGAGGCCCGAAGGACGCAGTAGAGACCCCCGCATTTTGCTCGTTCAATCGATCGCCTCGCGCTGGAGGATTTATCCCGATCGAGCATCCCGAAATGCGGGGGTTCCTCGGCTGCGTGCTTCGCACTTCGCTCGGAATGACACAGAAGAGGGGAAGATCGCATCTATCGCCCCAGGCAAGTCGGTCCCACCGAGTAACGCCCCAACCAGCCCTGCCACAGGAACACTCGTCACACTTTGCGCGTAATTCCATCGGGGAGCGGGTAGACTGGACGTTCCGGAACCAGGGTTATGGAATTTAAGGAAGCCGTCAAAATTGCCCTGCAGTCCCTTTGGGCAAACAAATTGCGATCCATCCTGACGCTGCTCGGGGTCGTCATCGGCGTGGCCAGCGTCATTGCGGTGGTGACGCTGGTCAACGGAGCGAACGTGTATGTGGCCAGCAAGGTCAATCGCTACGGCGCCGACACCTTTACCATCAGCAAGCAGCCCCAGATCATCACCAGCTACGAGCAGTACCGCCAGTTCCAGAAGCGCAAGAACATCCTGCTGGACGATTATCTCTATATTGCTGAGAACTGCAGGCACTGCGCCCAGGTTGGCGCCCAGCAGACGGTGACCGGCAAGATCGTCTTCGGGACCGAGTCGTCGACCGACACCGTCATTCGCGGACAGACCTATGCGATGCCTGAGATGCAGAACATGAACATTGTTCAGGGCCGCGGGTTTACGCCGACCGATGATGAGCATGCCTCGCATGTTGCCCTGATTGGGTCCGATATCCAGGAGAACCTGCTGAAGGGGGAGGATCCCATCGGCAAGGAGATTCGTGTGGACGGCGTACCCTACACGATCATTGGTCTGGGCGAAAAGCAGGGCAAGACGCTGGGGCAGAGCCAGGACAACTGGGTCGCGGTGCCGCTGTCGGCCTTCCAGAAGACCTACGGGACGGCGAAGACCCTGACGATCTATGCGAAGGCCGGAGGCGGGGAGCAGGTGCTGGAGTCCGCGACCGACGAGGCGCGCCAGCTAATGCGCTCGGACCGCCATGACAGGCCGGGCATGGAAGACAGCTTTACCCTCGAGACCAGCGACACCTTTGTGGGTCTGTGGAAGAGCATCAGCCAGGGTTTTGAGGCAGTTGCGGTCGCTATCGCGGGAATCTCACTGGTGGTGGGCGGAATCGTCATCATGAACATCATGCTGGTCTCGGTGACGGAGCGGACGCGAGAGATCGGGGTGCGCAAAGCTTTGGGAGCGAAACGGCGTGACATCCTGATCCAGTTCCTCATTGAGTCGGGCACGATGGCCATGGCAGGGGGAGCGCTCGGAGTGATCTTAGGCATGGGCGTGGCCCAGGTCGTCACGGTTCTGCTCGGATTCCCGTCGACGGTTGCTATCTGGAGCATCTTTGCCGGCCTGTTTGTAGCGGCAGGGGTAGGAATCTTTTTCGGGGTCTATCCGGCACGCAAGGCGGCGGATCTGGACCCCATCGTCGCGCTGCGGTCGGAGATGTAGGGTGCTCGATACCAGGAGGTCGTGTGGCGAATCCGAATTCGTTCCAGTCAAGGAGCATCGCTTCCGCAGATCCTTCGACTCCGCATCTCGCGATAAGACTGCGAGATACTCGCTCAGGATGACACTTATTTAGATGCCACGCATTTCTTTGTGGCGAGCACCAGACACAGGACACTGACAAGCAGAAGCCGGGGAGAGGCGAAACGATGAATCTTGGAGACCAGAGAGAAGCGGTCAAGATGGCGTTCGACCAGTTGCGCGCCAACAAGATGCGCTCGGCCCTGACCATCCTTGGCATCGTGATCGGCGTGGTGACGGTGATTGCGATCTCTTCGGTCATTAATGGGCTCAATTCGCGGGTTTCCGGCATGGTGGAGGCCATGGGGACGAACGTCATCTGGGTGTTTCGCTTCCCTGTGATCGGCGTGCGGCCCACGACGGAAATGCTGACCCGCAAGCAGCTCACCATGGAGGACGCGGAGGCGATGGCACAGCTTCCGCACGTGGTCGCGGTATCTCCTTCGCTGCGCTATCAGAACTTCCAGTTCAACGCCGGATCGGTGACGGCGAAGTACGGTACCCACAAGGTGGAGAGCGTCTCGCTGGAGGGTGACACCACCTCGTCGAAGGATGTCTATGACTGGGACATCCATGAGGGGCGCTACTTCAACGAGACTGACCAGGAGCGCGCCTCCAACGTGGTGGTGCTGGGCCATGATACGGCGGAGGACCTTTTCGGCCTGGAAAGCCCGATCGGCAAGGAGGTCCAGATTGAGGGCCGAACCTTTACCGTGGTGGGAACACTCGAGAAGCAGAAGGCGGCCTTTGGCGGAGGAAAGAATCCGCAGGATAACTTCGCCTACTTCCCCATCACGACCTTCCATAAACTGCATCCCGAAGTGCTGGACTACTGGATCAGCGTGAAGTTCGATAACCAGAAGAATAAGGCGGCGGTGATCGACAGCATTACGGAGCTGCTGCGCCGCCGCCGCAAGGTGCGCAACGAGGCCGCGGACAACTTCGCGATCTTCGGGTCCGATTCCATTACGCGGCTGTGGACGCAGATTACAGGCTCGCTGTTTCTGCTGATGTTCGGGCTTTCTGCTGTCGGCCTGATGGTGGGTGGCGTGGGCGTGATGAACATCATGCTGGTCTCGGTGACGGAGCGAACGCGCGAGATCGGCGTCAGGAAGGCGATTGGGGCGAACAAGAGGATTATCCTCACGCAGTTCACGCTTGAGGCCGTGACGTTGTGCGCGCTGGGCGGGATTATTGGGATCCTGCTGGGCAGCGCCATCGCCGTGGGGCTGAGCTTTGTCCTCTCGTCGACGGTGTCGCTGCTGTGGGTTGCGCTGGCGTTTCTGTGCTCCTGCGCGATCGGACTGGTCTTTGGGATCTATCCGGCGTGGAAGGCAGCGAACCTCAACCCGATTGAGGCGCTGCGGTACGAGTAGGGTAGGGCTTGGATTCCCGACTGAGCAGGCAAACTGCGGTTCCTTCGACTGCGCTGCGCCCCGCTCAGGAGGACACCTTGTTAAAGCTTTGCTGCGCTCAGGACGACACCTCTTTTTGAAGGCCTGACTGCATCCGCTCCGCTCAGGGCGTAGGTGTTTGTTCGAGATCCTGCTGATCCTTGCTTCCTCTTAATGTGTCGAGAATTGCGAACCCGTTAGACTAGAGGGATGCTGGCAAACTGCATCGAGGGCCTCACTGCATTGCTGGCACTGGCCGGGATCGTCTACATGGCGCTGGTGCTTTGGAGTGCGCGCGACTTTCATCGGGCTTGCCGCAGGCGCAGCAGCGCGGAGGAGTTTGCTCCTGACGTCTCCATCCTGAAGCCGGTCAAGGGGATCGACCAGAGAATGTATGCCGGCTTTGTGAGCCACTGCAGGCAGCAATACGCCGGGCGCTTCGAGATCCTGTTTGGCGTCTCCAGCATGGACGATCCCGCGGTTCCGGAGATCGAGCGGCTGAAGGCGGAGTTTCCCGCGATCGACATTCGCCTGATCGAGTGCACCCAGCGGCTGGGAACCAGCGGCAAAGTGAGCAACCTGGTACAGATGCTGGAAGAGGCGCGCTACGAGTATGTCGTTATCAACGATAGCGACATACTGGTTTCGCCCCGTTATCTGGGCCGGATCATGAGCTGCTTCCGGGATAGCTCGCATCCGGCCGGAAAGCCCGTAGGGCTGGTGACGGCGCCTTACGTGGGTCACACGCCGGAGAAGGGCGCGGGCCTGTGGTCGCGGCTGGAAGCTCTGGGGATCTCGACGGATTTCTTTGCCGGGGTGCTTACGGCGCGAAAGCTCGAGGGCGGCATCCGGTTCGGACTGGGTTCGACGCTGGCGACAACGAAGACCACCCTGGTCGAGGCGGGCGGACTGCGGTCGCTGGTGGAGTATCTGGCTGACGACTACGAGATGGGTGTGCGGATTGCCAGGGCCGGATACAGGGTCGAGCTGTCGGACGAGGTGGTGGAGACCTCGGTTCCGTCGTACAGCTTTCGGGGCTTTTCCGATCATCAGCTCCGCTGGGCGCGCTCGACGCGCGATTCCCGCAAGCTGGGATACGTGGGGCTGGGGATAACGTTCTGTCTGCCGTGGGCTATCTTTGCCTGTGTCTCCAGCGGCTTTGCGCTGTGGAGCTTCACGCTGCTGAGCCTGGCCCTGCTGGCCCGCGTCTCGGTGGCGCTGTCGGTCGGGGTGGGTGTGCTGCATGACGGACAGGTGCTGCGCGATCTCTGGCTGCTGCCGCTGCGCGACCTGCTCGCCTTCGGGTTCTGGCTGTGGAGCTTTGCGGGTGACACGGTGGTGTGGCGCGGGGAAGAGTTCCATCTGCAGAAGGGCCGCCTGAGCCGGGTGAACGACGCCGGCTGAGATGGCTGCGTCTGACTCGGGATCAGGGAAGTATCTTCCTGCACTCCGCTTTGCATCTCTCCAGATAAGTTTGATCCGCAAAGGGGCATTCGGGATGGGAAGATCGAGAGGCGAGGCGCGGGAGGACCGCGAGATAGAAGGCGGTTCGGCCGAGCTGAACGCGCTGACAGACGATACGCGTGTAACGGTGCGTCGTCCGGGTAAACCCGATCCGAATGGCAGGTGCGTCGTCTACTGGATGCAACGGGCGCAGCGCGGAAGGGACAATCATGCCGTCGATGTCGCCGTGAAGGCGGCGAATGTGCTGGGGCTGCCGCTAGTGACGTACTTCGCGGCCATCTCCAACTTTCCTCACGCCAATCTTCGTCACTATGCATTTTTGCAGCAGGGCCTGAAGGACATCGAGGAAGACCTGGCGGAGCGCGGGATTGCATTTGTGATGCGCCGGTCGCCGCATGAGTCGCACGAGCACTTGTTCGCCGATGTGGGGGCGGCGATGGTGATTGGCGACGAGAATCCGTTGCGCGAACCGGAACGCTGGCGGCGTGAGCTCGCTTCACGGCTGCGCATTCCGTTTTGGACGGTGGATGCTGATGTCGTCGTGCCCTCGAAGTTGATGGAGCGGGCACAGTACGGCGCATACACGATGCGGCCAAGACTCTACCGCTTGTTGCCGGACTATCTGCAGCCATACGAGAACCTGAAGGCCGAACACGAGTGGAAGAGGCCCAGGGGATTTCACGGCGATGTTCTGGACGAGGACATCACGCGGGGCTGGAGGGATCTGGATCGCAGCGTGCTTCCGGTGAAGGCGTGGACAGGCGGAACGCACGCTGCGCGCAGGCGGCTGCATCACTTTGTCGAGAAGATTCTGCCGGACTATGAGGCATCGCGCAATCGCCCCGAGCAGGATGGAACCTCCTGCCTGTCGCCGTACCTTCACTTTGGCCACATCGGTCCGCTGACAATCGCGCTGGCGGTCGAGGCTGCGGTGAAGAAGCATCCGCGGCTGCATCCGGCGAGGGATGCGTTCTTCAACGAGCTGATCGTTTGGCGTGAGCTGGCGGTGAACTTTGTGCGTTATACGAAGCACTATGACGCAGACGAGTGTGCCGAGCCATGGGCCCGGAAGACCATCGCCGAGCACGCCCGCGATGAGCGCGAATTCACCTACACGCTAAGCCAGCTTGAAGGCGCGAAGACGCACGATCCCCTGTGGAACGCGGCGCAGAGCCAGATGCTGCACCATGGCTGGATGCATAACGTCATGCGGATGTACTGGGCCAAGAAGATCCTGGAGTGGAGTCCGGATATCAGCACCGCCATGCGCCATGCAATCCATCTGAACGATAAGTATTTTCTGGATGGCCGCGACCCGAATGGATATGCGGGGTTGGCATGGGCCATCCTGGGCAAGTTCGACCGCGCATGGAACGAGCGGCCGGTATTCGGCAAGATTCGTTATATGTCGGGAGCTTCGACCGGACGGAAGTTCAACTCCAGGCTATATATGCAGCAGATGGAGATTCTTCCGCGGCAGAAGGGGTTCGATTTCGCGGGCTGATATTCTTAAGTCTTGGCACACTTTCTTATTACCGGCGGAGCGGGCTTTATCGGCTCGCACCTGGTTCACGCGCTGCTTGAGCGAGGCGACCAGGTCAGGGTGCTCGACAACTTCGAGACGGGACTCAGGAAGAATCTGGAGCCTGTGCGCGACAGGATCGAGCTGCATGAGGTGGACCTTGCAGATGCGGACGCGGTTCGCAAGGCGTGCGAGGGCGTGGACTACATCTTCCACGAGGGCGCGCTGCCCAGCGTTCCGCGCAGCGTAAAGGAGCCGCGGCCGAGCCACGAGATCAATATCGGCGGCACCTTTAATGTGCTCGAAGGCGCGCGCCTGGCGGGGGTAAAGCGCGTCGTCTATGCAGCGTCTTCTTCCGCGTATGGAAATCAGCCGGGCTTTCCGCGGGTGGAGACGATGGCCCCTCAGCCGCTATCGCCGTATGCGGTACAGAAGCTTACCGGTGAGCTTTATATGCAGGCCTACTGGAGGGTCTACGGGCTTGAGACGGTGTGCCTGCGCTACTTCAACATCTTCGGCGCGCGCCAGGTTCCGGACTCGCCGTACTCGGGCGTGATGGCGCGATTCATCCTGATGATGATGCGGGGCGAGACGCCGACGATCTTTGGCGATGGCGGGCAGGGTCGCGACTTTACGCATATCGAGAACGTGGTGCAGGCGAACCTGCTGGCGATGGAGACTCCTCGAGATCGGGTTGCCGGGCGGGTGTTTAATATCGCCTGTGGAGAGCGTCATACACTTAACGAAACGTATGCGCTTCTCGCAACCTTAACCGGGTTCAAGCATCCACCTATATACGGTCCTGAGCGCGAAGGAGATGTGCGCGACTCGCTGGCCGATATCACAGCAGCGAAAGAAGCCCTGGGCTATGCACCCGAGGTCGGTTTTGAAGAGGGTCTGCGCCGCACCGTCGCATGGTATCGCGAGGAATTTGTTGCTTAGAAAGATGGGATAGAGTGACACCAACGAATCTCGCAGCAACAACGACAACAGGGCTGGATGGATGGCTGGCGGCGATCGATCGCCGCACCGCACGAGTGGGCATTATCGGACTGGGCTATGTGGGGCTTCCCCTGACCCTGCTGTTCAGCGAAGAGAAGTTTCGCGTTACCGGCTTCGATATCGACGCCTTGAAGGTCTCGACCCTGAATGCGGGCGACTCCTACATTCATCGCATTGAGACGGACCATATCCAGGCGGCACAGGCCAGCGGCTTCCGTGCGACCTCGGACTTCTCGGAGATCACCGGCATGGACGCCGTGCTGATCTGCGTGCCCACGCCCCTGAATGAAGACCATACACCGGATATGAGCTACGTGGTCTCGACGATTGAGTCCATTGCTCCTCACCTGCGCGCGGGTCAGCTGGTAGTGTTGGAGAGCACGACCTACCCCGGCACGACCGAAGAGATCGTCGTCGAGACGATCAATCGTCATGGCGCGGGCAAGGGCGTACGGGTTCTTCGCAATGGTGCTGCGCCCTCGAATGAGCTGGATGGCGTGATGGTGGCCTTCTCGCCGGAGCGCGAAGATCCGGGCAACATGATTACGCCACGCCGCGAGATCCCGAAGGTGATTGGAGGCGTGGATACTCGCGCCACGGCTGCTGCTTCAACGCTTTATGGCAGCGTCTTTCGCAAGACGGTTCCCATGTCTTCCCCTGCGGCGGCGGAGATGACCAAGCTGCTCGAGAACATCTACCGCTGTGTCAACATTGCGCTGGTTAACGAGCTGAAGCAGCTCTGCGGTCCGATGGGCATCGATATCTGGGAGGTCATTGAGGCCGCGGCGACCAAGCCCTTCGGCTTCCAGGCCTTCTATCCCGGCCCCGGTGTCGGAGGACATTGCATCCCTGTCGATCCGTTCTACCTGAACTGGAAGGCCCAGCAGTTCGGCGTCCAGGCGAAGTTCATCGAGCTTGCGGGTGAGGTCAACGAGGCGATGCCTGCGTATGTTGTCCAGTGCGCGGCTCGCGCTCTTGAGCGCAACGGCGTTGCGATAAAGGGAGCAAAGGTGCTGGTGCTGGGCGTTGCCTACAAGCGCGACGTGGACGACCTGCGCGAGTCTCCTTCGCTGATCGTGATCGAGAAGCTTCGCCAGGCGGGAGCGCAGGTGGAGTACAACGATCCCTTCTTCCCGGAGGTAGGGCGCGGCCGTCACTACGATCTGCACATGCGCTCGACGCCGATTGAGAATCTCGACCGGTTCGACTGCGTTCTGATCCTCACCGACCACTCGCTCTACAACTATGGTGAGATTGTCAGCCAGGCGAAGCTGGTCGTAGATTCCAGAAATGCCACGCGGTCGATCGACTCTCCGAAGATCGTGCGCTGCTAAAGTATTTCCCGCGATGATGGGGTTTCCCAGGACATCTGGGAATGCCATTTTCCTTGTAAGAAAACGGCGCGAACATTCGCGATCCGCTCTACACTTTCGCGGGAAATGCTTGAGCGGCGCGGCGCACAGCCGTTGCCGCAGCGCAGATCGGGCACGATCGATCGGCATCATTAGAGCGTTCTCATCCCCTTCTGAAACCGCGTTGTCTTCGCATGTGCCGTTCTGCATTGACTCGCGATCACCGGGCTTGCAGCATCGAAGGCAGGCCTCTGTGCCGGCCAGATAGCAAGTCATGTGGCGCGCGAAATTCATCCAGCTCGAGGTGTGGCTCCCCTGCGGAAGATGCTTTGCAGGCGCCGCTGCGTGGCTCTCAATACTGTGCGTTTTGCTGTGCAGCACGCCTGGGTGGGCGCAGAGCTCACCTCTACCCGCATGGCAGCCGCTGGGGCCCGCGCAGGTAAACACGCAGGCATATGGCAAGGTGACGGGAAGGATCACGGCAATTGCGATCGACCCTGCCGACGCCACCGGAAACACGATGTATGTAGGAACCACAGGCGGCGGTGTCTGGAAGTCGAGCAACGCTGCCGGACCGGCTTCGGGGGTGAGTTTTCAGCCGCTCACCGATACGCTTCCTGTCTTCAATGGCAACGCGGGCAGTCCGGCGGTTCCTTCGCTCAGCATTGGTGCGCTCAGTGTGAAGGGTCCTCTGGTGCTTGCGGGAACCGGCGACCCGAACGACGCAACCGATTCCTTCTACGGGGGTGGGTTGCTGCGGTCGGCCGATGCGGGTGGAACCTGGACGCTGATAAACGGCTCGCAGGATTCTCCCAACGAAAACTACTCGTTTGCAGGGCGCAGCTTTGCAGGATTCGCATGGAGCACAGTCAGCGCCGACACGGTGGTGGCCGCAGTCTCCGAGGCCGCGGAAGGAAACCTCACCGGAGCGCCGAGCCCGGCGGACAGCGTGATGGGGCTGTACTACTCGACCGATGCCGGCCAGACCTGGCACATGAGCACCGTGATGGATGGCGGCCAGTATGTGCAGCGTCCGCAGGCTGCCGGGGTGATCACCAGCGGCGGCAACGCGGCGACTGCGGTCATCTGGAATCCGATCAGGAAGCGCTTCTATGCCGTGATTCGTTATCACGGCTACTACGAGTCGGCGGATGGCGTGACGTGGTCGCGTCTTGCGCAGCAGCCGGGGCCGGGGCTTAGTACGGCGGCGTGCCCGGCGAATCCGAACCAGACCGGAAGCCTTGCATGCCCGGTCTTTCGCGGGGTGCTTGCAGTTGAGCCTGTGAGCGGAGATATGTACGCCCTCACGGTAGGCTCGGGGAATCAGGACCAGGGGATCTGGCGCGATGTGTGCGCGAACACCGGCAGCGGCTGTGCCGGGGTGGTCTCGTTCGCGCAGCAATTGGCGGGCAGCTCGCTTGAGGCGAGCAGTGGAGACATTCCGCAGGGTGACTACGATCTTTCGCTTGCGGCAGTGCCCTCTGGAAGTGACACGCTGCTCTTTGCGGGAACGATCGATCTTTATCGCTGCGCGGTGAGTGCCTGCTCCTCCATGCGCAACACGACGAACGTCTTCAACGGCTGCGGCGCTTCGGCTCACGTAGCTCCGGCGCAGCATGCTCTTGCGGTGCGGGCTACGACCGGTCTGCCGATGGTGTATGTGGGCAACGATGGCGGACTATGGCGCTCGGCCGATGGCGTCAACCAGCAGGCCACGCCGTGTTCGCCGGACGATGCCGTGCACTTCGAGAACCTGAACGGCGGGCTGGGCTCGCTGGCCCAGGTGCAGGGCCTGGCGCAGCATCCGACCGACCCGTCGATACTGCTGGCCGGACTGGGAGCAAACGGGACCGCAGCCACAACCGCTGCAACGTCCACGGGTACCGCGCAGTGGAACCAGCTTGCGGCGGGCGAGGGTGGAAATGTCGCCATCGATGCGGCCAACCCCGATCTCTGGTATATCTCGACTGCCGCGGGCGTCAGCATTCGCCGCTGCGATCATGGCACAACATGCTCGACGAGCGACTTCATTGGGCCGCCGACCATTGGCCCCGCACAGACGGCGAACGATCCCAGTCTGACCCAGACGCCGTGGCTGCTTGATCCTGCGTTGAGCTCAAATCTGATCGCCGGAACCTGCCGGACGTGGCGCGGACCAGCGGCGGATGGAGCGCTGTGGTCCGGTGACAACGCCATCAGCCGTCCGCTGGCCGGTCCGCAGAGCGGGATATGCACGTTGTCGAACGCGATGATCCGGTCGCTGGCAGCGGGAGGGCCTGTATTCAACGCGCCGGCCTCACAGAGCTCCGGCTCGCAGGTTCTTTACGCTGGAATGGCCGGAGCCGCGGACGGTGGCGCATCAGCCGGGGGACATCTGTTTGTGACACAGGCCGCGCAGACCGGAACCAGCGTCAGTGCATGGAGCGATGTCACAGGTTCGCCGGTCACGAATGCGACGGCGTTCAATCCGGGCGGTTACGACATCTCGTCGATTGCGGTCGATCCGCACGATCCAACCGGAGCGACCGTGTACGCCACGATTCGCGGCTTCCATGTGCCGCATGTATATCGCTCGACCGATGCGGGAGCGCACTGGACCAATATCTCGCGCAACCTGCCGGACCTTCCGGCCAATAGCGTCGCGGTCGATCCGAACGACGCCAACACGATCTATGTAGCATTGGACAGCGGGGTCTACGCGACCAGCCAGGTGACGACCTGCCCCACGGCCAATTGCTGGAACGTCTACGGATCGGGCCTGCCGAATGCCCCGGCGATGCTGCTCGATGTAGCTCCGGCGATGAGCACGGGTGACGGTCGCAGCGGCGAACTTCGTGTGGCGACCTATGGACGCGGCGTATGGCAGATTCCGCTGCTCACTGCGGCATCTCCGGCGCAGCCCGCTATCACGCCTTCTCCCACTGCGTTAAGCTATGCCGATCAGGCGGTCGGCACGGCGAGCGCTCCCATCAGCATTACCATCACGAACAGCGGCAATGCTCCCCTGACCGTCAGCCGCATCGACATCAGTCTTTCGGCGCTTGCACTTGGACCGCAGGCGGAGTTCTTCGAGACGAACACCTGTACAGATTCTCCGCTTCCGGCAGGGCAAAGCTGCACGATCTCGGCGAGCTTCGCGCCTGCAGCTACTGGAGATCGCTCGGCCACGATGACCATCTTTGCGAATATCGCGGGCGGACAGGTGACGATTCCGCTCTCCGGCAAGGGAACGCCGGGGAGTCCAGTCGTGCTGACGCCTTTGTTTGTGGACTACGGCACGGTCGATGTGAACGCCGGCAGCGCTGTCCAGAACGTCACGATCTCAAACACCGCAACCTTCGACATTGCGCTTGGAACGCCTGCGGTCAGCGGGGATTACCGCATCTCCGCGAATACCTGTACGGGCCTGCTGAAGCCTGCGAGCGGATGCACGGTTGGGATTGTGTTTACGCCGACAGCATCCGGGGTGCGTTCCGGCAGTTTGAACGTGACGGCCAACGGGTCGAACCTTACGGCATCGCTGACAGGGCGTGGTGTGCTGCCTGCGACCGATGGCCTGGCTCCGGCGCAGCTTACCTTTGCGGCGCAGCCGCTAGGCACATCGAGCGCACTCCAGAACGTCGTTCTGACGAACACCGGCGACAAGGCCCTGACCCTGATCGCAGCCGCGACGACCGGCGACTTCATCGCGGTCAACTCCTGCGGGAACTCGCTGGCGGGCCACTCCACCTGCAGGATCGGGGTGATCTTCCAGCCGACAGCGCTGGGGCAAGCGGCGGGAACACTGACCCTCTCGGACCAGTACCGCACGCAGAAGGTTGTACTGAGCGGGACGGGAATCGCCCCGCCGGGCGTCTCGCTGTCTCCCTTATTCGGCATGAGCTTTCCGGCAACCGGCGTCGGGCTGAACTCTGTTCCGCAGACTGTTACGTTAACGAATAATGGCGGGACTCCGCTGTCTATCTCAACCATTGCGGTCAGCGGCGATTTTGCCATTGCGCCAGGAGGCAACGCCTGCACCGACACTGTTCCTATCGGCTCTGCCTGCACCCTGCAGATCGCCTTCAGGCCGACGGCCGGAGGCGTCAGGAAGGGTGCGCTGACCATCAGCGACAGCGCCCCAGGTTCGCCGCAGACGCTTCCGCTCACCGGTTCCGGGGTGGCGTTCTCGCTGGCGTTCAACGGCCCTTCAACGGTGACTACCTCGAGCGGACAGAACGCCGTGTTTCCGCTGCTGCTGACGACTGGGCCCGTCGTCAGCGGAGCAATGATCGCGCTGACCTGCACAGGAGCGCCGGTCAATTCCACCTGCAACATCACGCCTTCCACAATTCCAGTGGATGGAAATGCGGCGACGGTTGCAGTGACGGTACTGACGGGAGTTCCGAACCTGGTGCAATCGCACAGGCCAAGGCAGTATGTGTGGTTTGCGCTGGCGCTTCCGGTGGGACTGCTGGGACTGCGACGGAGACATCTGGCCGCTGCTGCGCTGCTGTGCGTTCTGCTGGTTGCGGGCGGCTGCGGAGCAGGACGGCTGATTCCCGCATCCGGTGGTCCAGGCTCCGGCAGCGGAAGCACCAACACGGTGACTCCCAACGGAACCTACACGATCGTGGTGACGGGAACGAGTGCCGGGCTGACGCGCAGCGTCGACCTGACGCTGGTGGTGCAGTAGAGCGATGCTAAGCGGCACGTCCGGCGCTCGCACCGGAGGCCCATGCCCACTGGAAGTTATATCCCCCCAGCCAGCCGGTGACGTCGACGACCTCGCCGATGAAGTAAAGCCCTGGAACTTTGCGGCTCTCCATGGTCTTCGCGTCCAGCTCTGCTGTGTCGACGCCGCCAGCGGTGACCTCGGCCTTGGTGTAGCCTTCCGTGCCTGCCGGAACCAGCCGCCATGCGTGCAGGTCGCGCTCGAATCTCTCCAATGCAGCGTTCGACCATCCTGCTGGAGGAAAGACGGTGAGCCAGCGTTCAGCGAGCCGCGCAGGAAATATGCCGCGGAGCGCTGCTAACGCTGTCGCGCGATCGCGGCGCGATGTGCTGGAAAACAGGGGTGCCAGTACGTTGACTTCGGGCGCAAGGTCAAGCTCGATAGCCTGCCCCGGCTGCCAGTACGAAGATGCCTGTAGGATCGCCGGGCCGCTCAGGCCGCGGTGCGTAATCAGCATCTTCTCGCGGAACCAGACTGGGCGCTTGCCGCCATTCGCCGCTGCAACCACCTCGGTCGAGAGGCCGGAGAGGTCGCACCAGCGCTCATGGTCCTGCGGATTGAGGACCAGCGGAACCAGCGCGGGGCGGCAGGGCACGATGCCGAGTCCGAACTGCTCGGCAATCAGATAACCGAATCCGGTCGCTCCCATCTTCGGGATGGAAAGGCCGCCGGTTGCGACGACCACAGAGGCGGCGTGGAAGCTGCCCACCGAGGTCTCGATGATAAAGCGGTGGTTGTTGTTGGCGTCTTCCGCTCTCTGGACGCGCTCGATCTTTACGCTGGTGATGATGCGCACGCCCGTGTCGCGGCACTCGCGCTCCAACATGTTGACCATGTCGTGCGCGGAGCGGTCGCAGAAGAGCTGGCCCAGCGTCTTCTCGTGATACGGAATCCTGTGCTTTTCGACCAGTGCGATGATGTCGCTCGGGGTGAAGCGGGCCAGCGCGGATTTGGCGAAGTGAGGATTGCCCGAGAGGAAGCTCTCGGCGCGGCAGTGGAGGTTGGTGAAGTTGCAGCGGCCGCCGCCAGAGATAAGGATCTTTTTGCCGATACGCTCGGCATGGTCGAGGACGAGGACGCTGCGGCGGCGGCGTCCTGCTTCGATGGCGCACATCAGCCCGGCGGCGCCTGCTCCCAGTACCACTACATCCACGTTCTGCACAGAGTCCTCAGCTTCGATGCTATCAACCGCGTGCGCTGCATGGGCTCGACGGTGTGCGACCATGAAGAGATGGCGAAAGAGAGACGAGAGCGGGCACCGCAGTTGCAGACAGGACAGCCTCACGGCCCCGCAGTTGTGATTGCGCGCAGGGCGGCCGACCGGCTGCGTTCCGGGCATCTGTGGGTGTATCGGTCCGATGCGGAGGCGTTGATTCCACGCGAGAACGAGGAGGAGATCGCGGCGGGTGCCCTGGTGACTGTGGTCGACAGCAGGGGAATTCCGCTCGGAACAGGTCTCTACAGCACATCCTCGCAGATTGCGGTTCGCATGGTGAGTGCCGAGGCGAAGCTTACCCGGCCGGCTTATCTTGAACAGACGCGAAGCCGCATCGCTGCCGCGCTGGCACTGCGCGAGGAGCTTTCCCCGTTCTCAAAGGACAATGACTCCTGCCGGCTCATTTTCGCGGAGGCGGACGCTCTGCCGGGCATCGTCGCCGACCGATATAACGATCTCGTCATCCTGCAGCTTCTGGCGCAGGGGACAGCACAGCCTGACGTCCGTGAGGCGCTAACGGAAGCACTGCGCGAGCACCTTGGCGACGCCATCGCAACCATCGTCGAGCGGCCCGATCCCCGTATCCGCGAGCTGGAGGAGCTGGATGCCCCGGCAACTTCTCCGCTGTGGTCGACTGCTGATGCCAAGCTGACGACGGTCTTTACGATCAACGGTGTGCGCTTCCACTATGACGCAAGCGCCGGGCAAAAGACGGGGGCATTTCTGGATCAGCGCCTGAACTACGCGGCAGCCGCGAGACATGCGCGAGGCGTTGCTCTGGATATCTGCACCTATCAGGGCGGTTTCGCCCTGCATCTGGCGCAGAGCTGCGAGCGCGTGACGGGAGTCGATGTGAGCCTTGCGGCCCTTCAGGTTGCAGACCGCAACCTTCTGCTGAATCCTTCGCTCCGGGCCGAGGTGGACTGGATTGAAGCGGACGCCTTCGAGCTGCTGCGCGAGTACGAAGCGACCGGTCAGCACTACGACACCATCGTGCTGGACCCACCAGCTTTTGCGAAGTCCAAACGCGCCGTAGAAGGCGCACTGCGCGGCTACAAGGAGATGAACCTGCGGGCCATGAAGATGCTGCGTCCGGGCGGAACGCTGGTGACCTGTTCGTGCTCACACCACGTGGGCCGGGAGGAGTTCACTGTGGTGATCGCGGCAGCCGCTGCCGACGCGCGGCGCCGAGTGCAGGTGCTCGAGGTGCGGGGCGCGGCGCTCGATCATCCGGAGATTCTGACGCTACCCGAGACTGCTTATCTGAAGTGCCTGATCTGCCGGGTGGACTGAGTTCGCCCTCTCGAGGGCTCACCACGATGAGACGGTCACGAGGAGAGATGGTGGGCGTGAGACGCATTTTCTGCTATTGACCATCTGTACCAGAACTGTGGTACAGTCCACGACATGATCTTTCGAGTGAACCCCGCCTCCGGCCATCCTCTGTACCTGCAGTTGATGGAGCAGGTCCGTCACGCAGTCGAAACCGGCGTGCTGCAGGACGGCGACGTGATGCCGAGCATTCGCACGCTTGCTGAGGAATTGGTCATCAGTCACAACACTGTGGCGAAGGCGTACCTGGAGTTGCAGCATGAGGGCCTGCTGGAACTTCGTCACGGTTCCGGGGCGTACATTTCGGCTCCGCGAAGCGCGAAGGCACGGTCGATCAAGCTGTTGGAGGCACAGGAGCGTGTGCGCGGCGTGGTCGCCGAGCTGCTTGAGGACGGCTTTGCTGCCGAAGAGATTCGGCGGCTTTTCGAGGCGCAGCTTATCCATAAAACAACTGCGAGGCGGTCATGATTCCAGAGCGTGTGATTCAGACCAGCGAGCTGACGAAGAAGTACGGAAGTTTTTGTGCGGTAAACCAGTTGAACCTCAGCGTTCGTGCTGAACGGATCACGGGCTTTCTGGGACGCAACGGGGCGGGCAAGAGCTCTACGATCAAGATGCTGCTGGGCATGGTGCATCCGACGTCAGGCAGCGGAACGGTGCTGGGCTACAGGATCGATGATCGTCGCCAAAGCATCGAGATTCGCCGCCGCATCGCATACGTTGGCGAAGATAAGGGTCTATACGGCTACATGACGGTCGCCGAGCTTATCCGCTTTACCCGATCGTTCTACAGCGACTGGCAGGCCGACATTGAACGCAGACTGCTTGCGCAGTATCGGCTGCCGCCTGGCCGCAAGGTGAAGGCCCTGTCGAAGGGAATGCGCACGAAGCTTGCGTTGCTGCTGGCGCTTGCCAGGCGGCCTGCGCTGCTCATCCTCGATGAGCCTACTGAAGGCCTCGATCCGGTTTCAATTGAAGAGTTGCTGCAGACGCTGGCGACCGCACCTGCGAACGGCACGAGCGTCTTCTTCTCCTCGCACCAGTTGTCGGAAGTGGAACGCATCGCGGACGACATTCTGATGGTCGACCGCGGAAGCGTCGTGTTGGACATGTCGCTCGAGCAGATTCGTGAGAACTACCGTCGCATCTCCTTCGGCTTCTCGACGGCGGTCCCGCAGATCGAGCCGCTTCTTGGCGTAGAGAAGATGCGTTGCGAAGGCCGGCAGGTCACCATCGTTGCCAGCAGCAATGCAGAGGCAATCGCGCAGATGGGGCGCGAGCGCGGCGCCGTGGAGGTGAGCGTGCTGCCGCTGACCTTGCGCGAAATCTTCCTCGAGACAGTGCAGGAGCGAAACCGCGATGACCAGCAGCGGCACAGGGAGCGCGAAGATGCTCTGGTATAAATCGCTGCGTGAGATCCGCAACGTGACGCTTGTAGGGATGGCGGGTATGGCTGCAGCCTGCGTGCTGATCGTATGGAATGAGAAGACCATGCGTTGGCATGCCGATCCGCAGTTGAGCTACGTCGCCTACATCTGGAAGTCTGTGTACAACAGCATTGGCCGCGACCTCTTCGTGATCCTCGCGATCATTCTGGGGGCGGGCGGCCTGCTGCAGGAGAAGGCGCAGGGAACGTCGGGCTTTACGCTCAGCCTTCCAGTTAGCCGGGGCAGGATCGTTCTGACACGCGCCTTGATCGGCTACCTGGGTGTGCTTGCCATCGCCGCGGTGCCTGTGCTGGTTGTGCCGCTCGCCTCGCACTACGTGGGCGAGTTGTATCCGGTTGGGCAGAGCGCAGGTTTCTTCTTTCTGTGGGCAGGGTGCGGAGCTGTCTTTTACGGGCTGACGTTTCTGCTGGCGCACCGTATCGAGAGCGAGTACGTCTCGGTGTTGGTTGCGATTCCATCTCTCATGCTTTACGGTGCGATGCTGAATCTGCGGTGGCTCGAACGGCTGCGAATGTTAGATCTCTTTTCCCTGATGAATGGCGAAGACATGCCATTCTTCAATGAGGGCAGCCATCTTCTGGTGGGGCCGTTGCCGTGGATGGCACTAGGCATCATGCTGGCGATCGGTGCGGCTTTCGCTATTGCAGCGGCGCGGCGTATGCAGCCGCTGGATTTCTAGGAGGCGACCAATGCTCTTGTACAAGGCATGGCGAGAGAGTTCGATGCGATTTCTGATCAGTGCCGGTGTGATCACCTCTCTCTGCCTGATGTATGCGCTGTTGCACAAACAGTTCTATCCCGGCATAGCGCACGAGCATCCCGGGGTCCGCCACTATGTTCAGTACATCCACTGGACGGTCTTTGGCGGTGGCGTACGCGGCATGATGCAGCTGAGCTGCCTGCTGCTGGGGCTGGGTGGGCTGCAGCGCGACCGCAGGCAGAATACTCTCGGCTTCACGTTAGCTCTCCCCGTCAGCCGCTTTCGCCTTGTCGCCTCGCGAGCTGTGCTTGGGTTGCTGCAGGTGCTCGCGCTGGCGGCGATCCCAACCGTTCTTCTTCCGGCGGCTTCACATCTTGTAGGTCAGCAACTGCCCTTCGATTACGCAGTGCACTTCATCCCGCTGTGGTTTGCGGGCGGCTGCTTCACGTTCGCGATCTCGTTTCTGGCGTCGGTTCTGTTTACCAGCGAGTATGTCTCGCTCGCGGTTGCGTACGTAACGTACATCTTTTACCTGGCTGCGGTACGGCATCCTCTTTTGCGGCGCGTGCCGCTCCACGTGGCCGACTTTATGAGCGGCATGTTTCCCCACTATCTCGATCGCGGCACGATGCTCTGGAGTGGCTCCTACGCTCTGCTGCCGATTGCAGGTTTTCTTACCGCAGCAGCGGCGCTGGTTCTTCTGAGCAGCCTGGTTGTTCGCAGGCAGGACCTTTAGACCTGCACAGTTGAATCGGGTGATTTCATTGCGAGGCCGGCGCAGACGTGGTTGTGTTCGGACGTGGTGGGGAGGGTACGGCGCGCAGGCTGAAGCTCGCGATGGCGGGAGGATTCAAGTCCGGGCGCATCTGCAGGGTTCCGAGAACCTCGGTGGCCTCCGGGGTCTGATCACGGAGCCGGAAGACGAGCACGCCGGGCTGAACCTCTTTGGCTGACAGCAAATTGAAGCCGCCGGTCTGGCGGCGAAGCTCGATCTGTGCTGCCGTCGCCGAGGCAAGTGCGATATTAGGAAGGATGTTGGCGAGCGCGGGGTAGCTTGCCTGATTGAAGGCAGCAAGCCACGCATAGAGTAGGCGGCCTGCGGGAGAGTCGGGGATCAGGCCCACCTGGTCGCCAAAGCGTGGAAGGTGAACGATGACGAAGGGGTGAACGGGGCTGACGTGATCCCCCTTCTTTGCGGGTACGGGAGCATCGGCGGGATCGCCCAGAACGATGGTGTCGACCTGATTGGGGTCGTCCTTGTCGTCGTCCGGGGTGGCCCCTGCTGCGGCGCTGGAGGAACGGCCAGAGCTGTCGGAGGTGAGAGGCATACGGCCGGTGTGCTCCAGCGCATAGAGGACAAGCGCCATTGCAGCAGCAGCGAGGACGATGGCGAGGAGAATGGCTCCCGGCCGGAGCGGTTGGCGGCCAGTCAGGTAGAAGCGGGGAGCCGTGGGAGGGGGGACTCCGGTGGGGAGGGGCTGTTGCATAGGGTGATCCTCCAGCTGCTCCCCCTGCGACCTGAACGGGAAAGGTCGCCTGAGTTTGCCTCCACCGATAGTTTAGACGGGCTGCCAAAGCGTGACGTCAACCCTATCGGTGGGGCGAACCAGCTGAATGCCTTCCTTTAGAGACACCTCGATCGGCCATCGCAGCCGGAGACCCGTCCCGCCTGGGCTGAACGAAGTCAAACAGCCTGCCTTAAGCTGCCTGGACGGGATCTCCGATTTCGTCGCCACCAACCCCCTCTACGGTTTGGTAGCCAGCACCAGCGGAGAAGGTCCTGGTGCTTCCAGCAGCCGCATCTCCACGAACCCCGCCTCCTTCAGCCACCCGCTGATCTCCTCAAACGAGAAGGTATCGCCCTCGTCCGTATTGACCAGCATGTTAGCCGCAAACATCAGCGAGCCCACCGGTCCCGTCCTCTCCTTGTCCACCAGGAACTCTGCGATCGCAATAACGCCTCCGCTGGCCAGCGCATCGAAGGTCTTGCGCAGCAGCGCACGGCTCTTCGTCTCGCCCTCGCTGTGCAGGATGTGCCCCAGCGTAGCGACGTCATAACCCTTCCCGAAATCCGCCGAGTTCAGATCCCCCGCGATGAACGTAAACCGGTCTGCCAGCCCGAAACGCTTCACGCAACCGCGCGTCGCGGGCAGCACGCCCTCCCAGTCCACGTCGGTCACCGTGACATTCTTCGCGCTCTGAGCCAGTGCAATCCCCCACACGCCTGACCCCGCCGCAAGGTCCAGAACCCGCACCGGCCTCTCCCGCTTCTCCAACTCCAGATGTTTCGCCAGCACCGTCGCCGACGGATAGCTCATTGGAAAGATGTCCATTACAAAGTTCTGAAAGAACGCACTGCCATCACCCTCCTGATTGACGGCAGAGCCGGGCTTGCCCGTCCCGACGATCTCGTTCAGCTTCAGCCAGCGAGGAATGAGATGCCCGCTCGTATGCTTCAGCAGGCCACCTTGAAAGCTTGGCTTCGTGCTCACCAGAAAGGTCTCGCTCTCGGGAGTCAGCCTGTACTGTTCTCCGTCCCTGTCCAGAAACTTCAGTCCCACCAGCACATTCATAATGGCCCGCAGCCCGCGCTCCGACGCGCCCGTAGCCGCAGCCGTCTCCTGCAGGGTCTTCGGGCCCTCATCCAGAACGTCGAAGACGCGATGATGGATCGCCGACTCCAGCACCATCGTCGGCACATAACCCCAGGCAAACTGCATAATTCGTTCCGGCGTAACCGCAACTTCAGACATAGTCGTTCCTCTTTCAGCGCAGATTTTTCGTTTGGAAGGCCGAGGCGGAAATTCTACCGCAGCCGCTTTAATCCTTGCGCAGCTTCCGCGGCGTACACTGACACCGCACTCCCGAACAGAGGACTCCACGATGCCCTTCCGCTCCAGCCTCCTCGTACTCCTTCTGCTCGCCACACTGCGTCTCCCCGCGCAACAGTCATCTTCCCCAGACGATCAGATTCGCGCCGTAGTCATCATCGCCCGCCACGGGGTCCGCACACCCATCGAGAGCGAGACCCGCTCCAGCGTCTTCAACGCCCAGCCCTGGCCCGCCTGGCCGACTGAACCCGGCCTCCTCACACCCCATGGCATTGACGCCCTCAAGCGCATGGGCGAGTTCTACCGCCAGCGCTACGCCCCTCTGCTTCAGGGCTGCGGCAGCGTCAAGGTCGAATCCACCAATGTCCCCCGCACCATCGCCTCGGCCAACGCCGTCATGTCGGTGATCGCGCCTTCCTGCAACCTGCAGATCACCCCCGACCTCACAGCCGATCCGCCTAACATCGACAAGGCCAAGCTCGCCGACGCCATCGCCGGCCGCATGGCCGCCGAGCCCCAGTGGTTCACCCATGCCTTTGCGCGTCCGCTCGCCGAGATGCACGATGTGCTGACCGCCTGCACGGGCTGCAAATCCGTCCCCGACTTCCGCACCATGATGCTCGCCACAGGGACGCAGTCCAACAGCATGATGCAGGCCGGAGCCACCAGCTCCAGCCACGCCGTTACTCAGCGCGACCCCGCCAAAGAAAACGCCGTCGCCGTCGGCGCCGACTTCGCCGAAAACTTCCTCCTCCAGTACACCGAGGGCCTGCCGACGAATCAGGTCGGCTGGGGCCGCGTCCCCCGTGCAAAGCTCGATGATCTGATGGAGATGAACACCCGTTACCACGACTTTATTCTGCGCACGCCCTACTACGCGCAGGAGGCCGCCGGGCCGATGGCACAGAAGATCAGCCAATGGATGTCTACAGTCGCAGCCGGCCCGAATATTCCGATCAGAACGGGGAGACCTGACGCTCCCGCGGGCGGCGGAGAGAGTCTGCTGTATCTCTCCGCGCACGACGCCAATCTGACCTGGCTGGGCGGCCTGCTCCGCATCGACTGGATCGTCAGCGACGAGACCATCAACGCCACACCTCCGGGCTCGGCGCTTGTCTTTGAGCTCGTGCACAACACCCATACCAATGCCGACACTATCCGGGCCTTCTTCATCGCCCAGACGCTCGACCAGATCCGGAACCTCACCTCGCTCACCGGCGCAGAGAAGCCCTCGATCGCCCCCATCTTTATCCCCGGTTGCAGCGGCTCCGCCCCGGAGTACGCCTGTTCCGTGTCCAGATTCGCGCAGATGGTCGACGAGGCTACACGCCCGCGTTAGATCGAATCAAACCCGCACAGCCACAAAACGGGTGCCCTGCCTTCGCGAAGCTAAAGGTGGGTTTGCAGGATACCAACGAGGCGGTCGTACAATTCATCGCCCATCGTGTGTAATTTTTGCCGTCGCCGTCCGTCAGCCAGAAGCCGTCTCAGTGTTCCATCGCGTGCAGTTTCATGAAGACTCCCCGGACTACCTGGTCGCAGCGGGAGCCCATAAAGGGAAAGGCCGCCTTCCCCTGCGACCCCACCCGTGCATACAGGCGGTCGCGCATCATCGCGTGTCCGCGATGCAGGCGAATTTTGACGTTCTCTTCTGTAAGCTCCAGTGCAGCCGCGGTCTCCGCCGTGCTCAGTTCCTCGATATCCCGCAGCATGATGACACTGCGGTACTGGCCTGGGAGTTCCAGTACCGCCTCCTCCAGAAGCTGGCCAAGCTCCAGCATCGAGGCTCTCTGTTCCGGGTCGAGCGATGGCTCCATCACATTCATCGATTCTTCCTCATCTGCGTCGAACTCCGTGACCTGCTGATTGCGCTGACGTAACTTCAACCGATGCAGGGATTCGTTAATGGCGATGCGCGTCAGCCACGTCGAAAAAGCCGAGCGCCCGGCAAACTGATCCAGGTGTTGATAGGCCCGCACATACGCGTCCTGAATCACATCTTCGGCCTCTGTAGGGTCGCGCAGAATCGAGAGAGCCGCGCGGTAAAGCCGCTGGTTGTAGCGGCGCATGATGATCTCATAGAGGGCTGTATTGCCGGCCTTCACCTGGTCGATCACCTGCAGGTCGGTCCAGCCCTCTGAAGTCGCCTTTTCGAAACTTACCGTCGTCTCCATAATCCTTGTCCACAAAGAGTAATGATCGGGCAAAAGGTTACATCTGTCCTTTCGGATTCGTCTCTCATTACAGAACGGCCCGCGAGCCATGTATCCAATTCGGCGTTCGCCGCTCTCTTGTGCAGAGGGCACAAGCAATGACCCAACCCAAAAGCAGTCCGCGCAATCCTCTCGATCTTGCCTGGTGGACCCTGAAGATCGGGCTTGGTGTCGGACCCATCATCACCGGCATCGACAAATACTTCGATAAGCTCACCGACTGGAGCATGTATCTCAGTCCGCTCGCAACCAGAATCCTGCCCCTCAGCGCAAGCGTCTTCATGAGAACCGTAGGCGTCGTCGAGATTCTCGCGGGCATCGTCGTGCTCAGCCGCTGGACGCGCCTGGGAAGCTACATCGTTATGGCCTGGCTGCTCGCCATCGCCGTCAACTTGTTGACAACAGGTATGTTCTACGACCTCGCCATGCGTGACGTCGAGATCGCTCTCGGAGCCTTTGCACTCGCACAGCTTTCGGCCGTGCGCGAACAAAGTGGATTGCATCCGAATACAGAGACGCCATCGCCGATGCTCACGTCCCGGTAAAGACTTTTCACCTAAACCCGAATGGAGGATGTTATGAAAAAATTGACCTCACTGCTGGCAGTCGCCGCTCTTGCGGCAGCTCCGGCGTTTGCTGCCGCCGAAAGCTACAAGGACGTGCCGGTCGTAGACGTGAACTGTTCCAAGAAGGTCGCTGCCGATCCCGATTCCCACACCCGCGAATGCGCCCTGAAGTGTGCCTCCAGCGGCTACGGCATCGTAACCAGCGACCAGCATTTCGTGAAGTTCGATGCCGCAGGAAACAAGAAGATCACCCAGGAGCTCAAATCTTCCAGCAAGAAGGACCACCTCCGGGTGGATGTTGACGGAACCTTGAAGGGCGATACCCTGCAGGTTTCCTCCGTCAAGCTTCTTTAAAAAGCGGCAAAAGCAAAAAACCGCATAGCACAGTCTCTCTCAAAGGGTTGTGCCTATGCGGTTCTTCTGTTTCATCCAAAACTACTAACCACTCCCATCAATAAGTGCCATCTCAACCGGGGTTCAAAGCAGGGTGGGGCGATTTTTTCAGCCACGGTGAACCTTTCCATCATCGCAACGTATTCCTCTCCTATGGACACTGCAAAGGAAAAAGTAGATACTCCTTTGTAATATCCATAGGAGTATGGGAAATGACGCCGGAGAAGTCCGAGGTTTTACAGGGAACGCTGGATCTGATGATCCTGAAGACGCTGCATGCGCTGGGGCCTCTGCATGGGTTTGGCATAGCGCGGCGCATCGAGCAGCTGAGTGAGGACGTTCTCACGCTGAACGAGGGGACGGTGTATACCTCGCTGCTTCGCCTGCAGCAGAAAAAGTGGATCGCGAGTGAGTGGGGCATCTCGGAGAACAACCGGCGCGCGCGGTTCTACAGCATTACACGGCGGGGACTGAAACAGCTTGCGATTGAGACCGAGAACTGGGAGCGCATCTCGGGAGTCATCAGCCGCGTGCTGGCGCTTGAGGCAGAGTGATCGCCATGATCGAACGTGCGTTCATCTTTATGGCGAAGCTTGTTGCGTTCTTCCGGCAATCAGAGGACGATCTCGAGTTTCGTGAAGAGATGGAGGAGCACCTTTCGATGCTGGCGGAGAAGTACCGGAGCCAGGGAATGCGTGCAGACGAAGCCGAGCGCATGGCCCGGCGGCAGTTTGGGAATGTGACGTTGCTGACACAGAAGAGGAAGGAAGCGAGGACGACGATGTTCTTTTCCAATGTAATGCGCGATCTCAGATATGGCGTTCGTCAGCTGGCGAAGACACCGATCTTCACCAGCGTCTGTGTGCTGACGCTAGCCCTGGGTGTAGGTGCGAACACGGCCGTCTTCAGCGTGATGTATGCGGTGCTGGCGAAGATGCTTCCGGTGCACGATGCCTCGAAGGTGGTGTATGTGCACACCAGCCATTTTCCTTCGGGTGCGTTCAACAGCGGAGATATGGCGACTTCGTTCTCCTACGCGGCCTATCGTGAACTTCGCGAACATAGCGGGCTGCAGGAGGTGGTTGGCTATATCCCCATGTCGACCAGCGGAAAGGCGCCGGTGCGAACAGGCACATTGCCGGAAGAGGCTGCTGGCGATATGGTGAGCGGCAACTACTTCAGCGGGCTGGGTGTGGGCATGGAAGCGGGGCGGGGCTTCGTCGAGAAGGATGAGGATGATCATGCCGCGGTGACGGTGATCAGCGACCGGTTCTGGGAGAGCCACTATGCGCGCAATCCCAATGTGATCGGAAAGACGCTGATGATTAAGTCACACCCGTTCACGATCGTGGGGGTTGCGGCGAAAGGCTTTGAAGGGACGGAGGGCAGACTTCCGCTCGATTTCTGGATTCCGCTGCAGAGCCATCCTGACTTCAATGCCTGGGGGACTGCCACGGAGAACGACACGTACCTGACGAAACCGAGGTTCTGGTGCATGCGCCTGATGGCGCGAATTCCGGCCGGGGTCAGTGCGCCGCAGGCACTGGCGAAGGCGCAGGGCATCTTTCAGCAGGCGGCCTATCTAGGTATCGCACAGAAGCGAGCCGGAGAGAGGATTCCGCAGCTCTCGTTCTTTCCGGCGAAGCAGTTCGACGGGCAGGACGACTCGTTTGCGCGCTCGCTGAAGACGTTGATGGCGATGGTGGGGCTTGTCCTGGTGATCGCGATGTGCAACGTCGTGATGCTGTTGATGGCTCGCAACGCGAATCGTCAGAGAGAGTTCAGTATCCGGCTGGCGATCGGTGCGGGCCGCAGAGAGATTGCGCGTCAGCTTCTGACCGAGAGCTTTCTGCTGGTGGCACTCGGCGGGGCGGCGGCGTGGATTTTCGCCATAGGTGCGACGCGGGCTCTGGGATCGTGGGCGCAGATTGAGTCGAACCTTCAGCCGGATGCCGTCGTGTTGTGGTTCACGCTGAGCATACTGCTTCTGCTGGCGTTGATCTTCGGGCTCGCTCCGTTGCGTGCGGCCATGTCGTCGGGACCGGATCTGGCGCTGCGAAGCTCCGCTGCTGTTTCACAGACGAGCGTAAAGAAAATAAGGGCAGGCAATGCTGTCATCGTGGCGCAGGTCGCGATGTGTGTGGCCTTGCTGGTGGGCGCGGGGCTGCTGATGGGCACGCTGCGAAATCTGCTGAATATTGATCTTGGTCAGAAGACGGATGGACTTCTGGTCTTCGGCGTTCGAGCGCAGCATGCGACTACGAAGGAGGAGAGCATCGCCTTCTTCCAGATGCTGCAGCAGAGGCTGCGGGGGATGCCCGGCGTGGAGTCCGTCTCGCAGGCTTCGAACCGACCTGGGTCCGGATGGTCGGCCAACAATAGCGGGTTCTTGATCGATGGCCACAAGCCGATGAGCGTTGAGACCGATCAGGCTGTGTTCAGACAGAACACGGTGGGTTCTGATTTCTTCCGCACCATGGGAGTGCCCATCCTGGAGGGGAGGGACTTCTCCGATGCGGATACGGCCTCGGCTCCAGAGGTTGTGATCGTGAATGAGACCTTCGCGAAGAAGTATGTGGGAGATGTGAATGCTGTCGGTCACGTGATGGAGAACAGCAATGGGACGCATCCCCGGCTGATCATTGGGGTTGTGAAGGACCACAAATATACGGGGATCATGGAGCCGACGACGCCGATGCGCTGGATAGCCTTCACGCAGGACCGTCTGGAGAACGAGGTGGACGTGGAGATGCGGGTCAAGGGCGACCCGATGAAGATGCTTCCCACGGTGCGCAAGTTCATGCAGGAGATCAATCCGGACACACCGCTTCTGGAGCCGATGGCACAGAGCGAGGTCTTTCGGCAGTCGATCTCGCAGCAGATCATGTTTGCGCGGCTCGCGGGATGTTTCGGGGTGCTTGCCGTGGTGCTGATCGCTACAGGGCTCTACGGAACGCTGTCTTACCGGGTGAATAAACGCAGCGCGGAGATTGGGGTGCGGATGGCCCTGGGGGCACAGCGCTGGCAGATTGTGTGGATGGTGCTGCGTGGAAGCCTGGTCTTGACAATGATTGGCGTCGCCGCGGGGATTCCACTGGCGATTGCCGCCTCCAAAGGACTTTCGAGTTCTCTTTATGGAGTCAGTCCCCTGGACATCACCAGCTATCTGTTTGCGATTGCCGGCGTGGCAATTGTTGCGCTGGTCGCCAGTGGATTGCCTGCCGGACGAGCAGGCAGCGTCGATCCATCTGTGGCCTTACGGGCGGAGTAACAGGTATTCCTGACGAGGCGCGGTGCCGACACGGGACACGATTCTGCCTCATCTACCGTCTGCCCAATGGTTTCGTCAATTCTTAAACAAGTAAAAATACTTCGATAAGTTACACTTACGGGAATAGTCGAAGGGCCTGTCAGGAGATCGCATCAGTCTTCAGCAATGGTCCCGGTATGTCAGTATCGACGGCTGTCATGCGATTCATAGGAACCTGCACCGGAGGAAGTTTGGGCAGCAGTTCGCGCGCAACGCTTCCTGCAAGCCAGTGAAGGGTGACGAACTCGGTAGAGGTAAAGGCATTTCTTGGAGAGAAATCAAATGATCAATAAGAAGTCTGTTTCGCTTTGTGCTCTGGTATTCGCCGTTCTGCTTGGATTCAATTCACCCGCGTTTGCCGATCCGGTCGTCCTGGACGGCGTGATTGGCTCAACGGTCTCGTTTGACGCCGATATTCAGAACCCGATTGAAAATGTAGATACGCTCTTTCTGAACGGAAGCAGCTTCACGATCGACAGCCCGCTGAGCCTGAACGATCTGCTGCTCGTGAACTTCCCAGCCAGCATCGCAGCAGGCGATGAGGCCCTCGGAACCCTGTTCTCAGTCGACCTGCCGGTGGGCCTGGCTCCCGGCCTGTACAACGGAACCTACTTCATCCTGGGAGGGTTTACGCCTTCCGATCAGGAAACGCTGGCCGAGATCGATTTCCAGATTAACGCGCAACCGGCGGCCAGTCCGGTTCCCGAACCGGGTACGTGGGTGCTGCTGCTGACGGGGGCGGGCGCGGCTGGAATGATGCTGTTCGGAAAGCGCCGCCAGGTGTCGCCGGTCCGGGCTGCATAGCTGCCTGAGCAATCGTATGCAATAAGACGAGGACCCCAAGTGGGCCCTCGTCTTTATTTGAGACGCCTGTGAGTTGGCCCATCTTGGGGTGGACCGAGGGCAGCGGGCGGAACACATTCGCCGGTCCGGTTTCTCCAGGACTTCAGAAGGTGTCATCCTTCGACTCCGCTTCTCACGATGAGGCCTCGAGAAGCTTCGCTCAGGATGACACTTTCATCGGGGCCCGCAAAAGAGCATTCCGGAATCGCCGGATTCCGTGCATCGGTCATCACACATCCGGGCCATAACAAAGGGGATTTCGGACAGATTTGGACATACCTTTAGCGGTCGGCCTCGGCGATCGCAATCTCTGCCCGGTCCTTGCGGAAGAAGTTGTTGATCTCGTCGTATGGCGTGATGTGGTCGAGTCCTGCCATGGTGTGATCCCTGGCGATGCCGCGGGCCGCGGCGATGAAGCCAGTCCAGGCGGCGCGTGCCAGCGCGGAGCCGGTACTGACCCGGCGCACCCCGAGATCCTCGAGCTGCTGGAGCGAGAGCGGGGTGCTGGAGCTGACGAGGACGTTGACGGGCAACGGACCGGCGGTCTTGACGATGGCCTCGATCTCCTGGCGGGTGCGGGCTCCGGGGGCGTAGAGTACGTCGGCCCCGGCGACAGCGTAGGCCTCCAGGCGACGGAGCGACTCACGAAGCGGTTCAGGGTGCCCGGTCAGGAAGGCTTCAGCCCGGGCGGTGAGAAGAACGCCGGAACTTCCGATGGCCTGACGGGCGGCACGGATGCGCTCCGTAGCAAGCGAAAGCTCATAGAGCGGTCGCGAGGTATCCCCGGTAGCATCCTCGATGGAAAGACCGGCGACCCCGGTCGCGACACAAAGGCGCACGTTTTCCGCAACCTCGTTGGGAGAGTGTGCATAACCGGATTCAAAGTCGGCATTAATAGGTAGATCGACGGCGGAGGCGATGGAGCGGATGTGTTCAAGGGAGCTGTCGCGGGGTACGGCCCAGTCCGCATCGGGAAGGCCATGCGAGAAGGCGAATCCGGAGCTGGTCGTTGCCAGCGCCTTAAAGCCGAGCGAGCGGAGGTAACGTGCCGTGCCTACGTCCCATGGGTTCGGAATGACGAAAAAGCCGGATTGGTGAAGCGTGCGAAAGGCGGCCCGGCGGCTGGCGAAACGTTCCTGGGTGGCGGACGATAATTGCATGGACACCCTCCGGTTATTGTGACGCCCGCGCGCCCGAAGTGACTCATTTTTTTGGATATAGGACTGTTTTCGTCTTATTGAATGAGGAAGAGCCGGATGGCCATCAGGATTCCAATCACGGCAAGGAGGGAGGCAAGTGCGACTCCCATGCGAGAGATATTGCCTGGAATCCACTGCCCTTTTTTGAGTGCTCGAACGGTATGGGCATAATCGACCATTCCGATCAGGTTGACCGCAACGCCGATTACGATCAGGGTGATTCCGGTGAAAGTTGAGCCGGGAAAGTGGATCTCTGCTCCGAGACCGGTGAGATTGACCTGGCGGAGAAAGAGCCCGAACCGGGCGATGGCGAACCCAAGACCCATCAAGGCAAGCCCGGTCCGGATCCAGGCGAGCAGGGTGCGTTCGGCGGCAAAGTAGACTCGAGGATCACTCTCAGGAGAGCTGGGTTGGAGATCGGCCATGGGGCGGATTATAGATGCACCGATATAAGCCGGCTGACGGTAGCGCCAGCGTAGACTTGCGCCTGGAGGACGATCGTGATGATGACTTTTCGGAGGCTTGCAGGCAGCGTCGTGCTGTTGCTCACGGGACCAGTCATGGCACAGACCGCACAGACCGCGAATCGGGCGTGGCAACATGAGCCGGCGAAGTGGTCCGAGTCCGAAGGCGTTCTGACGGAGACAGTGTCAGCCGGGACAGACTACTGGCGCGTGACTCACTATGGATTTATCCGAGATAACGGACCCTTCCGGTATCAGGAGAAGAGTGGCGACTTCGAGGCAGAGGTAAGGGTTTCAGGCAGATACAGGGAGCTGTATCACCAGGCTGGCCTGATGATCCGCCTGGATGAGAAGAACTGGATCAAGACGGGCATCGAATTTGTGAACGGGAAGCAGAACGTCAGCGCCGTGGTGACCCGGGACGTCTCGGACTGGTCGGTGATTCCGCGCACGGACAGCCCGAAGTTCATCTGGCTGAGGCTGCAGCGCCGCAGGGATGCGGTGAGGATCGACTACTCGCTCGATCACTCTGCCTGGTCGATGCTGCGGCTCGCCTACTTTCCGCCGGATGTTCCAGTAAAGATTGGCATGGTGGCCGCCGCTCCCGGCAAACAGGATTTCGAGGTTACGTTCGATCACTTTAAGGTGGGGCCTCTGAGCAAAAGCAACGAGGAGTAGCAGGTAGGCACGAATGGAATCAAGGCGGAAAATAGCGTTGCCACCCCTGTCGGGTGCTGTGCAATTCCTTGACATGGGGGCGGGCGAACAGCGATGCTTAGGGGCTAGGCACCCAATTTTCGGCCTCTGCGCAGGATTGCGTCTTTTTCGCTCTTCCTGGGAAGTCTTTTTATGCGGTGGTGCCTCCCTAACAAGGGATTGGAGTTTTGAGGATGTTAGCAATCTGGTTGCAGAGCGCGTCGAGCGGGCTGGGAAGCCTGTCGGGCCTGGCGCTGCCGATTCTGTTCTTCGTCGTTCTGTACTTTCTGATGATCGTTCCGAATCAGAGGAAGCAGAAAAAATGGCAGGCGATGCTGGACCAGATCAAATCTGGCGACCGCGTGACGACCAACGGCGGCATTCGCGGCACGGTGCTGACGGTGAAGGATGACGCTGTGATTCTGCGCGTCCAGCCTGACGGGCTCAAGCTGGAGTTTGTAAAGAGCGCGATTGCCGCGGTGACCACCGATGAGGCAGCGGCGGCTTAAGCAGCCCGCCGATACACAGACGAGAGATCGAGAAGGAAGAGCGCGGACGCCAGAGAGCCGGTAAGGCAGCGGGCGCGGTGAAGTGAGAGATTATGGGAAAGAATCTGGCCAGTAAGACGGCGTTCATCATTGCAGTGCTTTTGGTCTTCTGCTACGGCATTGTGGGTATCCCGCACGGCGGCCTGAAAGCGTCGATCGCGCGACGGATCAACCTGGGGCTTGACCTGAAGGGCGGTATCCATCTGGTGCTTGAGGTTCACGTGAACGAGGCGATCGCCTCGGCGGTGGACCGCGACGCTGCCCGGCTGCAGACCGATCTGCAGGGCGCTGGGATGCCCGGGGTGAGTGCCGGCCGGACGGATCCGGCGAAGCCAAATACGATTGTGGTGAGCGGCATACCGTCCGGCAAGATGACGGACGCTCGCGGCATCTTCAACGGCGTCAATTACAACACCTACGACGTCTCCACCGGAGCCGATGGGACGGCGACGCTGAGCATGAAGGAAGCGGCGGTCCGCGACATGGCAAATCGCACGGTCGAGACCTCGATCGAGACGATCCGCGAGCGTGTCGACAAGCTGGGCGTAACCGAGCCGGTGATCCAGAAGTACGGCCTGGGCGATAACCAGATCCTGGTCGAGCTTCCGGGCCTGAGCGATCCGGGACGCGTCGAGGACATCATCCAGTCGACCGCAAAGCTTGAGATTCATGCTGTCGTGGGCGGTCCTTTTGGCACCGAGCAGGAGGCCCTGCAATCCACCGGGGGCGTTATTCCTGCCGATTCGGTCCTGATGCATGGCTCGGCCACTGCGGAGTCGCCGGACCAGGTATGGCTGCTGAAGCGGGTCAGCGAGGTGGAGGGAACAGACTTCCGTGACGCGCAGCCCTCGACCGATCAGAACGGCCGTCCGAACATCACCTTTACCTTGACGACAGATGCCGGGAACCGCTTCTACAAATACACCAGTGAACACAGTTCGACCAGCTCGTCGCCGGGTTCGATGGCCATTGTGCTGGATAACAAGGTGAAAGAGGTCGCCAGCATCAACTCGGCTATCCGCGACCGCGGCGAGATCGAAGGGGGATTCACCAAGCAGCAGGCGAACGATCTCTCGCTGATGCTGCGAACCGGAGCCCTTCCGGCGACGATCTCGTTCCTTGAGACCCGCACGGTGGGACCGAGCCTGGGAGCGGCGTCGATCCGCCAGGGAATTATTGCGGCCGTGGTCGGCCTGCTGGCCGTGATGGCCTTCATGCTGGTCTACTATCGCGGTGCCGGAATCAACGCCTGCCTGGCACTCATCCTCAACCTGGTGATTCTGCTCGGGTTTATGGGGTTTGCCGGGTCGGTGCTGACTCTGCCGGGAATTGCTGGCGTCATCCTGACGATCGGTATGGGCGTCGACTCGAACGTGCTGATCTTCGAGCGTATCCGTGAAGAGCTGCGGGCGGGCAAATCGTCGCCGATGGCGGTGCAGCTGGGATTTGCGCATGCCTGGACGACGATTCTTGATACGCACGTTACGACGATCGTCTCGGCGCTGATCCTGTTCCTCTTCGGCACCGGGCCGGTGCGCGGATTTGCAGTCACCCTGGCGTTTGGTCTTCTGGCCAACCTGTTTACCGCTGTCTACGTCTCCCGCGTCATCTTCGATGCGCACCTGCAGAACAAAGAGCGTGGAGCGACGATTTCGGTCTAGTTGACTTTTATGAGATTTGCGGGGCCTCCGGGTCACCGCTCGAGGATGCAAGAGCGTGGAATTCTTTCATGATATAAACATCGACTGGCTGGGGAAGAAGTGGTATTTCCTCGGATTTTCGCTGATCTTCTCCATCGTCGGCCTGTTCAGTATTTTTTTCTGGCACGGTATTCCCAAGGGCGTGGACTTTACCGGGGGAACCCAGATTCGCGTGGCGTTCGATGCGCCGCCGAATGAGGACCACATCCGGGAGGCGATGAACAAGGCCGGGGTGCATGATGCGCGGATTCAGCGCGTGAGCGATCCCAGCGGCCACGCTGCCAACAAGGTCATCATTGCTCTTCCGATCTCGTCTGCGACCGACCAGGCGCACGATGCCGGAAGGACGGCGGTCGAAAATGCACTTGCGACCAATTATCACGACTCCAAGGCGACGGTGGAGCAGGTGGAGATTGTAGGACCGACCGCCGGTAAGCAGCTGCAAAACCAGGCTTTGCTGGCGACGCTGTACTCGATGCTCGGCATGCTGATCTACCTGTGGTTCCGGTTTGAGCTGATCTACGGCATCGCCGCTGTCATCGCTGTCCTCCACGACACGTTGATTACGATAGGAGCGTTCAGCATTACGAATCAGGAGATTACCCTGACGGTGATTGCGGCGATCCTCACCCTGATCGGCTATTCCATGAACGACACGATCGTCGTCTTTGACCGTATCCGGGAGAACCTGACGGGTTCGCGGAAGGCAGTGCTTGCCGATGTGGTGAACCATGCAATCAACCAGACACTGAGCCGGACGGTTCTGACCTCAGGGCTTACATTTCTGACGGTGCTCAGCCTGTATCTGTTTGGAGGCGAGGTCCTGCACGGCTTCTCGTTCGCCCTGGTGGTGGGCATTCTGGTTGGAACCTACTCTTCCATCGCAGTGGCATCCCCGATGCTGGTCGCCTATCAGCAGTGGAGGACGCAGCATGGAAAGACGCCTACTCTGCCCACAGGGAAGCGCGTGAAGGCCTAGATATTTCTTCGGGAAAAGATTCAGAAATTAAGCAGCAATTCGGGAACAAACAGAATTAGCGCGGTGTCTATACACAAATAGCTCTTCTCCGAGAGGCTGGATATGTTTGAAGATGCATTGATGGAATCCGGCGGCAAGATCAAGACCAAGTCCAAGTACTGGATGATCGGCACCTTTATTATTAATGGTTCGATTATTGCGATTCTGGCCTTGATTCCGCTGCTGTATCCCGAGGCTCTGCCGAAGACGGCGATGACGGCCATGCTGACTGCGCCACCCCCGCCACCCCCGCCGCCGCCACCTCCGCCGCCGGCACAGGTGGTTAAGCCGATCAAGATGATTTCGGAGATCGATCAGGGCCTTCATGCCCCGACCAAGATTCCCAAGGACATCAAGATGTTGAAGGAAGAGGCTGCGCCTCCGCCGACGATGGCCGGTGTTGCCGGAATGAGCGGCATGGGGTCCGGTACCGGTGTTCCTGGCGGTGTGATGGGTGGGATTGGCAGTGGTCCTGCCCCGGTCGTCAAGGTCGAGAAGCCGAAGGGCCCGGTTCGTGTTTCGAGCGGCGTAGTTCAGGGTAATGCGATCTCGCAGCCGAAGCCGATCTATCCTCCGATCGCCAAAGCGGCGCATGTCTCTGGCGCGGTTGTTTTGCACGCTCTGATCTCGAAGTCAGGTACGATTCAGAACCTGCAGGTGGTCAGCGGTCCCGAGATGCTGCGCGCTGCAGCTCTGGATGCTGTGAGGCAATGGCGGTATAAGCCTTACGTTCTGAATGGGGAGCCAACCGAAGTCGAGACAACGATTACGGTCAACTTCAACTTCGGCGGCTAGCTCTTTCAGGCGGGCGCCTGCTGTTGGGGTGTCCCGAGGCGACAACGAAATTCGCCGGCAGATTTCTCGCGGTCTATGGAGATCTCCGGATGTGAAATACGAAAGCTTAGAGTTTCCAATCAGGAGGAATATTCTGTGATTCTCGCTCATCTCGCAAACATGGCTCATGTCCCCACCTCGCTCGCAATGTTTTTCCAGGAGGCGCAGGTAGGATTCAGCCCCCTGCAGCTCTGGGGCAACATGGGTAATCTGGCCCGTGCGGTCGTTATCCTTCTGTTCATCATGTCGATCTGGTCATTGGCTGTGATCATCGACCGCGCTCTCTACTTCTCAGCGGCCCGCAAGCAGTCCCGCGAGTTCGCTCCCAAGGTTGCCGGAGCCCTCAAGGACGGCCGTCTGGACGAGGCGATCAAGGTTGCCGATCGTTCGAAGAAGTCGCACCTGGCCGAAGTTGTTACGGCCGGCCTGCAGGAGTTCCGCAGCTTCGGTTCCGGCGGCGCGATCACCGATGAGCAGATCGAAAGCTCCAAGCGCGCTCTCGAGCGTTCCGAAGCGATCGTTCATGCCAAGCTGAAGCGCGGTCTTGGCGGTCTGGCCACCATCGGTTCGACGGCGCCGTTTATCGGACTGTTCGGAACTGTGGTCGGTATCTTGAACGCCTTCCAACAGATCGCTACGCAGAAGACTTCCGGTATCGGCGCCGTCGCCGGCGGTATCTCTGAGGCTCTGGTTACGACCGCTTTCGGTCTTCTGGTTGCCATCCCGGCCGTTATGACGTTCAACTACTTCACCGGCAAGGTTGAAGCTTTCGACGTAGAGATGGACAACAGCTCCAGCGAGCTGGTGGACTACTTCATCAAGCAGAGCCACCGGTAAGCCCCGCCTCCGCGATGAAGCGGAGCAAGGAACATCCTGCGAGAATGACAGTTCGTCTCCCCTGGGACGCCATGTAAAGGTGGCGTCCCGGAGGGAGTCGAGACGGGAGTCAGGCTCCAGGTCGAATCGCAGGAACGTTGAACACGGCGCATCCGGACGGAGTATAGAAATATGGCGATGGCAAAGAGGGACGAGGGGAGTAAGGTCAACTCCAACATCAATGTGACCCCGATGGTCGACGTGATGCTGGTGCTTTTGATCATCTTCATGGTCATCACTCCCATGTTGAACAACAAGGTCAACGTCGATCTTGCGAAGACCGATTCGGCAGTGGTGATGGAAGACGCGAATAAGGAAGACGCAATCACGGTGGCGGTGACCCGTGACGGCCGCACCTTCCTTGGGGCAGACCAGATCACGATCGACGATCTGGGACCGAAGATCTCGGCGAAGCTCGAGAACAGGACCAATAAAGAGGTCTATATGCGAGCCGACGCCCGGGCGAATTATGGCAAGGTGATGGATGCCGTTGACGGTATCCGCGCCGGTGGCGTAAGTCAGCTTGGACTTCTGACAGAGAAGCGTGAGACGGATGAGAACGTAACGACGAAGTAAGGACACGCTGTTCCGCCTCCGATGCGGCGGTCGGGAGTGTCAAGGAGAGTTTGTTATGGGAATGAGTGCTGGAAGTTCGGGCGGAGCAGTATCGGAGATCAACGTTACGCCGCTGATCGACGTTCTGCTGGTGCTCCTGATCATCTTCATGGTGATCGTGCCGGTGACTCCGAAGGGTCTGGACACGCTGGTGCCGCAGCCCCCGAAGAACAAGACGCAGAGCGAACCGAATGATCGCACGATCGTCGTGCAGGTTCTATCCAACGGCGCGGGGGCTCCGTCGTACAAGATCAACGATACGTCCTTCAACAAGCAGGACATCGAACCGAAGCTGGTTGAGATCTTCTCAACCCGCCAGGAGAAGGTGATGTTTGTGAAGGGCGACAAGGATTTGGACTTCAGCAAGGTTGCCGAAGTCATCGATTTTGGTCATCAGGCCGGGGTGGATAATATTGGCTTGATCACTCCTCGTGTCGAAGCAGGACAGTAAGCGTTAGTCAGGCTCGCATCAGGGTTTTGGCGATCGGGCGGTCCAGCTGTTTTAGAGCGGCCGCCCGATTCGTTTGCATCACTTTCGTCTTCTGTTCTAAGAGCTTACTGGAGCGTTATCGCTGAGTCTTTCCTCCGGGTGCCGGTAGACGAGAAAATTTAAAGAATCGAAGGATATAGGCTATCCGCCACTGGTCACAGACGGCGGTCATACCATACAATCAACCGGCAAGCAAAAATAAGGTTTCTTGCCGCATTGCCGTCCCCAGACAATACGCGCCCATTTTGAAGGAGATATCACGTCCCATGAAATTGACTGCACGGATCCCGGTTACGGCCGCTCTGCTGGCGCTGATGCTTAGTTCTGTAACCGGGTGCAACCGCCTGAAGGCGCGTGACCAGTTGACCAAGGGTGTGCAGGCATTCAAGAATGCCCGCTACGAAGAAGCGGTCAACCACTTTCAGACTGCAATTGACCTGGATCCGAACTACGATACGGCCAAACTCTACCTTGCGACTTCTTATTCCTACCAGGTCGTTCCCAATCTCGATACCCCGGAAAACCTGGCGTTAGCCCAGAAAGCGCTGCAAGGCTTTAACGAGATCCTCCAAAAAGATCCGAACGATGTGGGTGCGCTCAAGCAGATTGCCTCGATCGACTTCAACATCAAGAAGTTCGAGGAAGCCAAGGAATATCAGAGGAAGGTAATTGCGCTGGACGGCAATGATTCAGAGGCTCACTATACCGTGGGTGTGGTGGACTGGATTCAAGCCTACAAGAACGCCCAGACCATTCTTGCTGCTGAAGGACTGACCGACGACGGCAACGGCAACGTCAAGAAGAGCAAGGCTGCCTGCCAGAAGCTGCAGGAGCAGAATGGTGCTCTGGTCGATGAGTCGCTGCAGTACCTGCAGAAAGCAGTCGATCTGAATCCGACTTATGACGACGCCATGCAGTACCTGAATCTCGCCTATCGCCGTAAGGCAGATCTGGAGTGCGGCAACGACGCGGCTCGCAAGGACGACCTCGCCAAGGCCGATGAGTGGAGTCAGAAGGCGATGGGAGCCCGCAAGGAGAACGAAAAGAAGAAGGAAGAGAAGAACCAGGGCGGAATCGAGATGAAGTAAGCCTCAATCTCCTCAGACTTCCAAACACCACCGAAGAGCCTCCCGCACCGGGAGGCTCTTCCATTTGGGATTGCTCTCGGCGGGCGCTCTTTACCCATGAGTGAGCCACAGAGGAATTCCGGCAGAGACGGGTTTTGACGGAACTCTGCGGAGCTTTAGAATTTCGGCTTACTGCCTTATGAAAAAAGTGCTGATTGCAAACCGGGGTGAGATCGCAGTTCGCGTGATGCGGACGTGCCGCGAAATGGGATTGCGAACTGTAGCGGTGTACTCCGACGTCGATCGAGCCTCGCTGCATGTGGCGCACGCCGATGAGGCCTACCGCCTGGGACCTGGGCCGGCGACAGAGAGTTATCTCCGTGGCGATCTGATCCTTGAGATCGCGAGACGGGCCGGTGCGGACGCTATTCACCCTGGCTATGGATTTCTTTCGGAGAATCCCTCGTTTGCCGAAGCGTGTGAGAGTGCGGGCATCACTTTCATCGGTCCGCCTGCAAGTGCAATGCGTGCCCTGGGATCGAAGACGCGGGCGCGCCAGGCAGCCGATGCCGCCGGGTTGCCACGAGTTCCCGGGAGCGTGACCGGCCTTGTCGATCTTGAGGAAGCCCACAGAGTCGCTGCCGGGATCGGCTATCCCGTCATGCTGAAGGCGTCTGCCGGAGGGGGTGGCAAGGGAATGCGTGCGGTGTCTTCGGCCGCCGAGCTTCCCGCGGCCTATGCCACTGCGAGCAGTGAGGCCGAGCGCAGCTTCGGCTCCGGCGAGGTCTACCTGGAGAAGTTGATCGAGCGCCCCCGCCACATCGAAGTGCAGGTGATGGCGGACGCGCACGGCCGGTGCCTCTACCTGGGTGAACGCGAGTGCTCGGTCCAGAGGCGGCACCAGAAGGTGATCGAAGAAGCTCCTTCACCGGTGGTGGATGAGGACCTGCGACGAAGGATGGGAGAGGCGGCAGTACGCCTTGCTCTCTCAGCCGGGTACGTCAATGCTGGGACGGTCGAGTTCCTCGTCGACGAAGAACGCAACTTCTACTTTCTAGAGATGAACACGCGCCTACAGGTGGAGCATCCAGTAACGGAACTGGTCACCGGTCTCGACCTGGTCGAGATGCAGATTCGCATCGCTATGGGAGAACCGCTGCCTCTGCGGCAGCACGATATTATCCTGCGCGGACATGCGGTCGAGTGCCGCATCTACGCGGAGGACCCGGACAACAACTTTATGCCCTCGCCAGGAAAGATTACGCGGTTTCTGCAACCAGGTGGCCCCGGCGTGCGCGAGGACTGTGGAGTGTACGAGGGATGGACCGTACCTCTGGAGTACGACCCGATGCTCTCAAAGCTGATTACCTATGGAGCGACGCGAGAGATCGTGATCAAGCGGATGCTGCGCGCGCTCGACGAGTACACCATCGGAGGAATCCGCGCCAATATCGGCTTGTTCCGTCGCATTCTCTCCGATGGCGATTTTCGCAAGGCGGCGATTGACACCGGCTATCTTGAGAGACTGCTTTCACAGCCGCACGAGAGTGAAGCAGCCAGTGTCCCGAAAGAGGTGATCGCGCTCGCCGCTGCCATTTTGACCAGGGCGGAGAAGCGGCGTGAGAATCCCGCGCCTCCGATGACGCTGAGCCGATGGAAGGTGGCCGGAAGAGAGGAAGGGCTGCGAGGATGACAACCTGGCTGCGTATCGGCGACGAGAGACTTCGAATCGAGCTTCCCGAAAATTGCGCCGAGGCTGGCCGCATGACGTGCAGCGTTGCGGATCGCACTGTAGAGGTGGACGCAACTTTCCTGGGCTGCGAGGGGCTTTCGTTGCTCGTGGATGGAAGGCAGTACCGCTGTGCGCTGGACGGCGATGCCGTAGTGATCGCAGGACGGCGCTACGAGTTTACGATCGAGGATCCGCGTGCTCTGCGGGGGCGTGGTGGAGCGGGTGAAGGCGGCTCGGGTCCGCGTGCCGTCAAGGCCCCAATGCCCGGAAGGGTAGTACGTGTCCTGGTTGTTGAAGGTGACGAGGTTGAGGCGTTGCAGGGCGTGGTCGTCATCGAGGCCATGAAGATGCAGAACGAGCTGAAGGTTCCGCGGGCAGGCCGCATCTCCAGGGTGGCCATTA
This sequence comes from Edaphobacter sp. 12200R-103, assembly GCF_010093025.1. Lineage (GTDB taxonomy): Bacteria > Acidobacteriota > Terriglobia > Terriglobales > Acidobacteriaceae > Edaphobacter. Next base: position 3,525,535 of record NZ_CP048114.1, read on the forward strand.
CGGCCGATACGACGGTTGAAGCAGGACAGGTCCTGATCGTCGTGGAATAGCAAACTCAGAGAAGGGAAATAACCCTTGACATTCGACAGGAGAAGAGCGCATTCTCTTGTCGAATATCGAGGGGAGAAACATGCCGCCATCGTCCGATCTTCTGCAGGGAACGCTCGACCTGCTTGTCCTGAAGTCGCTGGCTCTTGAACCGATGCATGGCTGGGGGATCGCCCAGAGGATTCAGCAGGTCTCGCAGAACGTTCTGCAGATCGGGCAGGGGTCGCTCTATCCGGCGTTGCACAGGCTGGAGTACAAGGGCTGGATCGAGGCGGAGTGGGGAGAGTCTGAGAACAATCGGAGAGCGAAGTTCTACTCGCTGACGAAGGCGGGCCGTAAGCAATTAGCGACAGAGCTGGAGAACTGGGATCGCCTGACCTCTGCGATCGCCCTTGTGCTGAAGGGAGCGCAGGGATGAGCCGCCTCGCGGGCTGGTGGCTTCGTCTGAAACACCTTGTGCTGCGCCGCGAAGAGCAGGATCTCGATGAGGAGCTTGTCTTTCATCTTGACCGGATGACCGAAGAGTACATCGCCAGCGGTATGCCTCCTGCCGAGGCGCGTCGACAGGCGAAAGTTGCTTTTGGTGGAATTGAGAAGTCCCGGCAGCAGTGCCGCGAGACGAGGCCGGGAGTCTGGATCGATCGCCTGACTCAGGATATGCGATATGCTTTGCGCGGCTTTCGGCGCAATCCGCTATTTACGCTGACGATTCTTGCAACCCTGACGATCGGGATTGGAGCGACGACGGCGGTCTTCAGCGTGGTGGACAGGATCCTGTTTCGTCCTCTTCCTTATGTCCATGGAGACAGGATCGTCTCGACAGGGATGGTGCATTCGCTGGAGACGCAGGCGTTTCTGATGGGCAACGCTTTTTATGAGTGGCGCGATCATCAAAAGCCTTTTGAAGCGTTCACCTCAACCAGTACGGGAGCGCGTGAGTGTGATCTAACGGAACGGAATCCGTTGCAGCTGCATTGCGATGCGGTCGAGGGAAACTTTCTTTCGACGTTTGGAGTGGTCCCGGTAGCAGGCCGAGACTTTTTGCCGGAAGAGGCTCGTCTGGGCGGTCCGCAAGTGGCGCTGATCTCCTATCGGTTCTGGTTGACGCGATACAACCTGAGTCCAGCGATTTTGAACAAGACGATCGAGGTCGATGGAAATCCTGTTCGCGTGGTTGGAGTGCTTCCTAAAGAGTTCGAGATGCCTCGGCTTGAGGATGTCGATGTTATTCGTCCCCTGGTGATCGATGAAGTCGCAGATCACAAGGCGAACGGAGGCTATGGAACTCCCAGGAGGGTCTTTGCGCGGCTCAGGCCGGGAATCACAGTGGAGCGGGCCAGGTCGGAACTGGCGCCGCTCTTCCACAGTGCCCTGGAGCCGATTCCTGTATCTATCCGGAAGGATATCCATCTCAGTGTCCGTCTCCTGCGCGACGTGCAGATGCAGAACGTGCGGCTGATGGGATGGGTCTTGTTCTGGTCTGTGATCGCTGTGTTGATGATCGCGTGCGCGAATATTGCTGGTCTGCTGGTGGCGCGGAGTGCAACCCGTCAGCGAGAACTTGCCGTGCGGGTCGCGTTAGGCGCGAGCCGAGGCAGATTGTTCCGTCAGGCTCTGACGGAGTCCCTGCTGCTCTCTTTTGCGGGGGCCATGACGGGATGTTTGTTTGCGATGGGGTTGTTGCGGGTGCTGATTGCGCTGGCGCCTCCGGGAATCCCTTACATGGATCAAGCCGGTCTTGATCTGAGAGTGATTGGCTTTACGATTCTGGTTTCCCTGCTCTGTGCCGTGGCGACGGGGTCGGTTTCCGCGTTGATACAGCCTCATGCGGAGCTGTTGGCTGGCCGTACAGAGACGAGCGTCTCGCGAGCCTTCATCCGGCAGTGGCTGGTTGCGGGGCAGATTGCTGCAAGCGTGGTCTTGTTGGCGATTGCGATTTTGCTGGGGCGAAGCTTCCGTAATCTCGAGAGCCAACAGACTGGTATGCAAACAGAAAATGTGGTGACGGCAAGTATCACGCTCGGGCAGCGGGATTATCCGACGAGAGAAAGAGGCTTTCAATTCTTCGATGGATTGAAGACGCGATTGGCTTTTGGACCCGGAGTGAATGCAGTTGCGATTACCGACTCCCTGCCTCCTGCGGGAGGGAGTGGTGGAAGCCGAATGGATGAGATTGTTGTCGCGGGCAGGCCCCCTATGGTCAAGGGAACCGGAAAGGTCGCAACTTCTCGTTGGATCTCACCTGGCTACTTTGAGGTACTCAATATTCCCATCGTGCGCGGAAGGGATTTTAACGAGGAGGATGTTACTTCAAGTGACCATCCTCTGATTTTGAGTCATGCGCTGGCTGCATTTTTATTTCCGAACGGGAATGCCCTCGGACAACGCATAAAGCTCGATGATATTACCCCAAACAATCCCTGGCGTACGGTAGTAGGGATTGCAGCCGACGTAAAAAATGACGGTCTTGCCGGTGAAGAAAAACCTGAGTATTACAAGCTACGGCGGAACCACTCCGATGGCTGGGATGCCAGCGGATTCTGGCTTCGAACAGGAATTCTGGTAGTTCGAAGCTCGGCTCCCAACGCGGTGATTGCACCGTGGATTCGTACTCAGGTTGCCGAAGTCGCTCCCGCGCTGCCGGTAGACATTGCAACGATGGAGACGAGAGTCAGCAAGCTGGCGGGCCAGCCGAGATTTCAGTCGATGGTGGTCGGCTTCTTTGCTGTCGCAGGACTTGCGATGGCGGTGATCGGGCTCTATGGCGTGCTTGCGTTCCTGGTGGCGCAGCGCGAACGGGAGATTGGTGTGCGCATGGCGCTGGGCGCCAGCCGTCAGGAGATTCTGCGGCTGGTGATGGGGAGAAGTCTCCGGATGATCGTCTGCGGACTGGTGGTGGGGCTTGTGCTTGCGCTAATGGCTTCACGTGCACTCTCGCACATGCTGTTTCACGTCGGTCCGTGGGATCCGGCAACTTATCTGACGACCATCGCTCTGCTGGTTGCAGTCGGTCTTCTTGCAACGTGGCTGCCTGCACGGGTGGCCTGTCATGTCGATCCGGCGGTCGCTCTCCGCGCCGAGTAGATCGTCCGGCGTTGTGGTAGAGACTGGCCTGGAGGAAATTGGGCAGGTGCAGTACTAAGGAGCGTAGCGATGAGTCGACTGGCTGGCTGGTGGCTTCGTCTGAGGCACTTTGTGCTGCGTCGCGAAGAGCAGGATCTCGATGAGGAGCTTGCGTTTCATCTGGACCGAATGACCGAGGAGTACATCGCCAGCGGTATGTCTCCCGCCGAGGCGCACCGGCAGGCGAGGATTGCCTTCGGCGGGGTGGAGCGATCCCGGCAGGAGTGCAGGGAGAGTAGACCGGGATTTTGGATAGAGGTGCTTGGGCAGGATGTGCGCTATGCGCTGCGCGGCTTTCGGCGCAATCCTGTGTTCACGCTGGCCGTAGTGCTGACGATGATGCTGGGGATTGGAGCGACGGCGGCGGTGTTCAGTGTGGTGGACAGAATTCTGTTTCGTCCGTTGCCCTATGCGCAGGCGGACCGGCTGGTGTCGGTGGGACTTGTGGCGCCGGTAGAGCCACAGGAGTTTATGTTGGGTGGTTCTTACTATGAGTGGAAGGATCATCAGAGACCGTTTGCGTCGCTGACACAGGAGACGGGGGTTTCGCCGTGTGATCTGACGGAGGAGCGTCCGATGCGGCTGAGCTGTGCCGGCGTGGAGGCAAATTTTCTTTCGACGCTAGGCGTGACGCCGATGCTGGGAAAAAGTTTTACGAAGGAAGAGGATCTTCCGAACGCTCCGAAGACAGCATTGATCTCGTACAAGCTGTGGCAGGTCAGGTTTGGAAGAGATCAGGATGTGCTGGAACGGTTGATCAAGATAGATGGTGCGCCGGTGCGGGTGATCGGTGTCTTGCCGAAGGATTTCGAGATGCCGCGGCTGCAGGAGATGGATGTCATGCTGCCGTCGCAGCTGGATGAGACGGCGCAACGGAGAGCCGATCCAGGAAGGCCGATGTGGGCTTTCGCGCGACTAAAGCCGGGAGTCACGGTAGAACAGGCAAAACAGGAGTTACAGCCGGTCTTCGATTATTCGTTAAAGCTGGCGCCAGCGCCGTTTCGCAAGGAGGTGCATCTTGCCGTGCGTTCGCTGCGCGACCGGCAGATGCATGATGTGCGCCGGGTGGCAATTGTGTTGGTGCTGCTGGTGGCAGGGCTGCTGTTGATTGTTTGCGCGAATGTGACAGGTTTGATGCTCGCACGGAGAGCGGCGAGAGAGCGGGAGATTGCAATGCGGTCGGCGCTGGGGGCGAGCCGGATGCGGCTGCTCCGCCAGGGGCTGACGGAATCGCTCTTGCTTGCGGTGATCGGTGGAGCGCTGGGGTGTGGGCTTGCGGTGCTGCTGTTGCGGGTGTTTGTGGCGGCGGCGCCGGAGGGTGTTCCGATGCTGAGCAAAGCGCGTGTGGACCTGCGAATCGCAGGAATGATGCTGGCGGTTTCGGGAGTGTGTGCAGTTGTCGCGGGACTGGCTACTGCACTGCGCAAACCGAACTCCGAGGCATTGACGGGAAGGGCAGGGACAGCGCGATCTTTTGCGCGGCTAAGGCAATGGCTGGTGGTGGGACAGATTGGGACGAGCCTGGTTCTGCTGGTGGGTGGCGGGCTGCTGTTTCGCAGCTTCATGAAGCTCGAGCACCAGCGGCTGGGGATGGAGACGGAGAGAGTGGTGACGGCAAGCCTGTCGTTGGGCCAGCGGATGACGCCACAGCAAACGATGGCGTTCTATCGCGAGTTGGAACGGAGGATGAGGTACGAGCCGGGAATCATGGCCGTGGCGATCAGCGACACGCTGCCGCCGGGTGGCTTTCACCACGATCAGATCTATGCGTCGATCGCAATCGACCATGGGGAGAGACCGGCGAGCGGAACAGGAGGACGCGTAACTTGGCGTTGGGTGACTCCGGAATACTTTCGTGCGCTGAATATTCCGATCATCGCGGGAGAAGGATTTACCAGCTCGGAGAGCGAGTCGCAGCAGGGTTTTGTCGTGCTGAGCAGACGGCTTGCGCAAAGGATGTTTCCCAAGGAGAGTGCAGTAGGGCATACGCTTCGGCTGGCAGGATGGGGAACGGAGAATAATCCGCGATACACGGTGGTGGGGGTTGTGGAGGATGTCAAGAACGCGGGGTTGAGGGGTGGCGATGAGCCTGAGTATTACAGGCTTTTGGGCAGTCATGCGGAAGACTGGAGCCGTGGTTCCGCAGTGATTCTAACAACGACACTGCCACCGGATGCTGTAAAGCGATGGTTGGAAGAACAGGTTGCGGCACTGGATCCGACGGTTCCGGTGAAGGTGCAGACGATGCAGGAACGAGTGAACAGAATGGCGGACCGTCCAAGGTTCGAAAGTCTGCTGGTGGGGTTCTTCGCAACGATTGGTCTGCTTTTGGCGGTGATTGGACTCTATGGGGTGATTGCGTTTCTGGTTGCACAGAGGACGCAGGAGATTGGCGTGCGGATGGCGCTGGGAGCAGCGCGGGGGGATATTTTACGGCTGGTCATGGGAAGAAGTCTGCGGTTGATTGTGGCAGGAGTAATTGCAGGACTGCTGGCTGCGCTGGCCGTGTCGAAGATCCTTACATCGATGCTGTTTGGTGTGGGGTCACGCGACCCTATGACGTATAGTTTGGCTACGCTGTCATTAGTGGTGGTGGCGCTGGCCGCGACTTTGGTTCCGGCGCGGTCAGCAAGCAGGGTCGATCCCGCGGAGGCCTTGCGGAACGAATAGTTTGCGTATCTACGGAACCGGCGACGATGTGAAGGTCGAGGCCGGGAGCCCGGCGCCGTTGTAGAGATTTGCCTGCGGGAAGTTGCGCCAGGCGTAGCGGACGTACCGCGGCTCGGGTACGGACGGGCTGCTGGCGATCACGCGGTCCCCTTCAATGTGCGCCTGTGCCGGGACGAACCTGCCGTCGGCGCCTGCGACCTCGAATCCTTCGACGGCGCCTTTCGCGGTCAAACCCTTCGCGTGGGTGAACCACACGTGCATCGCGCCCTCCTGCGGATAGGCAAGTTGGAAGAGCGGTCCGGATGCGATGAGGTCTTCGCCAAAGACCATCTGGCGGGCCAGCAGGGAGAGCCGCTCACCGACGATCTGCTTGTTGGCAGGATGCACGTTGTGCTCGTTCCCGGCGTCGATGGTGACTGCCATGCCGGTGTGGACGAGCGAGAGGGTGCGCCGCTGCGCATCGCGCAGCAGACCCCAGTTCTCCTGCGGGGTGCTGGCATAGGCCGAGATCTGAACGAAGAGGAAGGGGAAGTCACCCTGCTGCCACTCGCGCCGCCAGTCCTGAATGAGAGATGAGAACAGATGGTGATAGAGGTCGACGGTGTCGAGGGAAGCGTTGCTCTCACCCTGATACCAGATGACGCCCCGGATGGGGAGCGGTGTGAAAGGGGCGACCATGGCGTTGAACAGCCCTGCCGGCTGCCAGGAGTCGGGATCGGGGTGCCACGGACGCGGCGGCAGCGATGTGTTGCCGGCCTGCCGGGCCTCGCGGTCGATCTCATCGAGCCTGCGCTCATTGCTCTCGCGATCCATGTGCCAGGCGCGTGAGGCAAAGACCGGCATCAGCGACGCGTCGGTGGCGATTCCCGCGAGGCTCATCCACGCCTCGGCAGGCGTGCCTCCCCATGTCGAGTCGATCAGCCCGATGGGAACATCCTGATGCTGCTGCAGGTCGCGTGCGAAAAAGTAGGCGACGGCAGAGAAGTTGCGCGCGCTCTCCGGCGTGCAGACCGACCAGCCCGTAACGCTTTTGGGTTCGTCGAGAGCATAGGAAGAGGAGTCTTTGGCGACGAGCAGGAGCCGGATCTTCGGATGATCGGCCGCGGCGATCTCTTTCGCGGCGTCCTTGAGAACGGCGTTCGGGAATCCGGCCAGCGGCATCTCCATATTCGACTGGCCCGACGCAAACCACAGGTCGCCCAGAAGTACGTCGTCGAGCCGTATGGCATTGGATGCCTGCACCTGGATAGTGAATGGACCTCCGGCAGGCTGCGGCGCGAGGTAGACGCTCCATCGGCGGGTGATGTCGGCCGTCGTGCTGGCGCTGGCCCCGTTGAGCGATACGGTGACCTTCTCGCCTGGATTGGCGTTGCCCCAGATGTGGATGGGCATGTCGCGCTGCAGGACCATGTGGCTGGAGAAGATCTTCGGTAAAGAGGCCTCGGCACATGCGGCGGAAGGAAGCGTGCAGAGCAAAAGGAGCAGAAGACAGCGCAGGTTCATGGACATCTCCGGACGCCAACCTTTATACCGCGCGAACGCGATTTAAAGAGAGAAAGAGCACGGAAGATTTCCGTGCTCTTTCGTCTGAAGAATGTTGCCTGACTATTCTGTCCAGCGTTTAAAGACCAGCGAGCCGTTGGTTCCACCAAAGCCGAAAGAGTTCGAAAGAGCATAATCGATCTTTGCGGACTGAGGTTTGTTGGGAACGTAGTTGAGCCGGCACTGCGGATCGGCCTCTACGAGGTTCATCGTAGGAGGTGCGATCTGGTTCTGCATGGCCATGATGGTAATGCCTGCCTCAAGGCCGCCAGCGCCGCCGAGCAGGTGCCCGGTCATGGACTTCGTCGAACTGACAAGCAGAGTTCCGTTCTTGGCGCGCTCGCCAAAGACATTCTCGATGGCCTGTGACTCCAGCGCATCGCCGAGCGGCGTGGAGGTCGCGTGAGCGTTGACGTAGTCGATCTGGTCGGGGGAGATTCCGGCAGACTTGAGTGCGTGCTGCATCGAGCGATAGCAGCCCTCGCCTTCAGGAGCCATCCCGGTCATGTGGAAGGCATCGGCGGAGAGACCGTAGCCGATAATCTCGGCGAGGATCTTCGCGCCACGCGCTTTGGCGAACTCCAGCTCTTCCAGGATGAGAATGCCGGCGCCTTCGCCGACGACAAAGCCGTCGCGGTCCTTGTCGAACGGACGGCAGGCATGAGTCGGATCCTCGTTCCGGGTTGAGAGAGCCTTCATCGCGGCAAATCCGCCAACCCCCATGGGCGTGATGGCCGCTTCAGTGCCTCCAGCGAGCATCACGTCGGCATCGCCCCGCTGAATAATGCGGTAGGCATCGCCGATGGAGTGGGCGCTGGTGGTGCACGCCGTCGCCGTGGCCTCGTTGGGTCCCTTGGCGTTGTAGCGGATGGAGACGTGTCCTGCAGCGAGATTGACGATGGAGCCGGGAATAAAGAACGGCGAGATCTTGCGGGGCCCGCCGGCGAGCATGGCGCTGTGTTCCCGTTCGATGACATCGAACCCGCCGATGCCGGAGCCGATGTGGACACCGACACGGTCTGCGATCTCGTTCGTGACCTCGACGCCGGAGTGCTTCATCGCCTCTTCCGACGCAGCCAGAGCAAAGTGGATAAAGCGGCCCATCTTGCGGGCCTCCTTCTTATCCACGAACTTCAGCGCGTCGAAGTTCTTTACCTCCGCCGCGAAGCGCACGGGATGCCCTGTGAGATCGAAAGCCGTGATCTCGGCCATTCCGCTTTTGCCGGCCATCAGACCGTCCCAGACTTCGGGCGCGGTGTTTCCCACCCCGCAGATCAGACCGAGGCCGGTTACAACGACACGACGTTCAAGCATGGTTACTTCGCCTTCTGGTTCTTCTCGATGTATTCAATGGCATCTTTGACGGTCTTGATCTTCTCCGCATCCTCATCGGGAATCTGGATGTCGAAGGCCTCTTCGAACTGCATGACGAGCTCGACTACGTCGAGAGAGTCGGCGCCAAGATCCTCCTGAAAGCTTGCGCCGGGGGTCACTTCGGCCTCATCGACCTGAAGCTGCTCGACAATAATCTGCTTCACCTTTTCATCAACTGCTGCCATGTCGTTCTCCTGTATATCTCTAAAGGTCAAAACCGTGCGTTCGCGAAAGCCGAATCTCCGCGCAGGCCAATCTCAAGCATACTGAGGGCCTAGCAGAGTGTAAAGCAAACCGGGGTGCGGAAACACGCCGGTCCAGGGATGAATTTTCACTCTTCTTCGGCGCCTGCCGCGAGAAAGGTGGAGATGCCGGCAGCCTGATCGAAGTCGATCAACTGCGCGCCGGGAAGGGACCGGTCCGTCTCACCCACCTCACGAAGCGTGCGGTTAATCGCGCGGGTGCGGACTCCGAGTTTCTGAATCGTGTTCTGCACGGTTCCGACCTGGCCTTCCATCTTTGTCATAAGGACTTCGAAGGTACCGAACTCCTTCTTCGCGCCTTCCAGAACCTTCCAGACCTCGTCTCCCTTTTCCTGGATGGCGAGCATATGGAAGCCCATCTGGAAGCTCGTGAGAATCGCGGACAGGGTGCTGGGTCCGGCGATGGTCACGTGGCACTTCGACTGGATCTCCGCCTGCAGGGCGTCGCGACGCATTACCTCGGCATATAGACCTTCGGTTGGCAAAAACATAATGGCGTGGGGCGTCGTGCGCGGCGGATGGATGTATTTGGAGCAGATGCGGTCGCCCTCGGTCCGGATGGCAGCCTCGAAGGCCTTTCCGGCTGCGGCGATCTGGTCGGAATTCCCGCTCTCGTAGGCGGCCTCCAGGCGCTCCCAGTCCTCGCGGGGAAACTTGGCGTCGATCGGCAGCAGCGTCTCGCCGGAGTGGCCCGGAAAACGCACGGCAAATTCGACCACCTCAAGCGAGCCTTCCTTGACGCGCGCGTTGCGGATGAACTGATTGGGCGCCAGCATCTGTTCCAGTAGCATACCCAGCTGAACTTCGGCGAATCCGCCACGCGACTTCACATTGGTGAAGATACGGCTCAGGTCGTTGACGCCATCCGACAGCTTTGTCATCTCCCCCAGTCCGCTGTGGACCTTGTTGAGCTGATCGGTCACCTGGCCAAAGCTCTCCGTGAGCCGCGTCTGCAGGGTGTCGTTCAGCTTCTCATCAACGGTCTGCCGCATCTTCTCCAGTTCTTTGGAGTTGTCCTCGTTCAGTTTGTTCAGGCGGCTCTCGACGGCGTTTCGCAGCTGCTCCTGCAGGGCCGTGTTGCTCTGCATCAGGTCGCTGAGTTTTTTGTTCAGGGTCTCGCGCAGCTCGATATGCTGCGAATTTGTGTCGGTGGTAAAGCGGCCGATACGTTGCGAGATTGCATCCATTTGCTCCAGCACGGCGCTGCGCAGTTTATTGTCCGAATCCTTGTTATCGGAGCGGAAACCGGAAAGCCCCTCCTGCAGCAGACGGCTCAGTTCGGCAATATTTTGCGTCACCTCGCCCCGCAGATTACCGAAGTCCTTTGCGCTGGCCTCCCGCGTCCGCTGCGCCTCGGCGGCAATATCGTTGCGCATCTGCGCCATCGATTCGCGCACGCCGCGGTCGAGCGCCTCGCTGCGGGCGTCCATGCGCGTCAACTGATCGGGAATCTGCGCCATGCGCGGATCGACGGCAGGAGCCTGCTGCCTGCGGGTGAGCAGTACAACGATGGCGACGAGCGTGAGGACTTGAAGGGCGATCAGGATAGTCAACATTTCGTCTTTCCTTCGCCAAAGGATACCACCGCTGAAGGCGCGGGTTTCCTCAGGCTGGCGTAAGTCCAATCGGCAGCGTGCCCTCAAAGCGAAGCACGTACGGAAGCTGGCTGCCGCGTTTTCCTTCTGGAAGAGTGAAGACCAGCCCGTCCGCGGTCTGGCGGAACTTCACCGGCTGCGCTTGCTTCCCGATCAGCGTGACGCGCTCCATCTTCGCGTGCGAAGCGGAGAGAGAACGTATCGTCCCTTCTGCCGACGGAGCCACATACCCGATGGCGTAGAGCTTTCCGTCTTTGGTCGTAAATCGGAAGTCTGCTTCGGTGTAAGGCTTCTGTTCCTCTGCCTTCACGTGCGGCCAGTCGAGGATGCCGGTCGAGCGGCCCTTCCAGTCGCCATTCGGCACTGCCGGCACTGCCGGACCTTCGCCGGGACGGATCCATGCGCGCGAACCGTAGATGGCCTCGCCGTTCTCCCGCAGCCAGTCGCCTAGCGTGCGCAGCGATTGCTGCTGATCGTCGGGGATGGAGCCGTCGCCCTTGGGCGATACGTTCAGCAGCAGGTTGCCTCCGCAGCTGGCCACGGCCATCATTTGGTGGATCAGCGAAATACCGCTGGCGACCTTCAGCCCCTCGATGTAGCCCCAGGAGTTTCCGATGGGCGTATCGCACTGCCACGCGCCTGCGAAGGGCCACTTGGGTGCGTGGTGCGTGCCTTCGAAGTCCTGCACGGTGGCGTAGAGGAACGCGTCGTCCTTGGTGGCCAGCGTAGCCTGGTAGCCGCGTTCGTGGGCCCGATTGTAGAGATACGCCGCAGCCCGAAGCTTCACCTCGTCATAGGCTCGTGGATTCACGCCGTTGTCGAAGTAGAGAAGCTGTGGAGAAAACTTGTCCACCAGCTCCTGGACCCGCGCGAGCCAGTCCATCTGAAATGCTCTGGAGTTGTTGCCGCTGTTGAACTCCTGGTCGATGGGCGGCCCATAGAACCCTGCGTACTTTGGATCGAACTGATCGGTCTTCAGCCCTTTTGCCGGATAGGCAAAGTAGGCGTGCTCCATGCGGTGCGACGAGAGCCCGAAGATGAAGTTCTGCCTGCGCGCCGCTGCGGCCAGCTCGCCGGTCAGGTCGCGCTTTGGACCCATCTTGCCTGCGCACCATGGCGTCAGGGCAGAGTCGTACATGGGAAAGCCGTCGTGGTGCTCCGCGACCGGGACAACATAATTCGCCCCTGCTCGTTTGAACAAAGAGATCCATTCATCGGCGTGATAGTTCACCGGCTTGAAGAGCGGGATGAAGTCCTTGTAGCCGAACTTGTCCTGTGGCCCATAGTGCTCCGCATGCCAGCGAATGCCCTCGGCGTCTTTGTACATGTGCCGCTCATACCACTCGTTGCCGTGCGCCGGGATGCTGTAGAGGCCCCAATGGATGAAGATTCCGAACTTGGCCTGGTTGAACCATGCCGGAACCGTGTAGGTGTCGCGCAGCGACCCCCACGTGGGTTGAACGGGTCCGGTGAGATCGGGCTTCGGGGTGGCGTAGGCATCGGGAGCGCCGACCGGTGCGCCCGTCTGGAAGGCATGCAGGTTGCGGGGCAGCAGAGAAGAGGCAGCAGCAAGAGAGGAGGCGGCGAGCATGCGCCGGCGCGAGATCGGCATGTCAGCCACTTTACTGCATTGGGGTAAGCCGTTGGGGCACAAAAGATAAGAGCCCCATGAAGGCTGTACGCCATCTAAAGGAAGCGGGCTGCAGAAGTGCAGAAGATTCGTGGATTGCTTCGGCAAAGAGGAGAGCGATATGTCTGCAGTGAACTGCCGTCGTCTTTATCCGCTATGTGCCGTACTGTTCCTCGTCATTCTGCCGTCCCTGCAGGCGCAGGAAACTCTGCCTTCACCGCAGCCTTCGACGGATAGCAAAGAGCAGAAGCAGATCACATTGGATGTGGTCGTGACCGCAGGCTCAGGCTCGCCTGTAGCGGGTCTGACGCAGAGCGATCTTCAGGTCCTCGACAACAAAAAGCCACAAACCATCACTTCGTTTGCTCCGTTGGGCAAGGAAGCGCCCGCAGAGGTGCTGCTGGTGTTGGACGCGATCAATGCGCCCTTCACCGCAGTCTCGAGCGAGCGCGACCAGATTCTCCGCTTTCTGCGTGCTCAGGGAGAACATCTGCCTGTGCCGACGTCGCTTGCTGTCGTAACGGATACCAATATCTACGTGCAACCCACGTCTTCGACCGACGGCAACGCCCTCAGCTCTGCCCTGGAACGGCACGCGCTGAGCCTGAGGATGCTTCGGCGCTCGACCGGGTTTTACGGCGCAAGCGAGCGCGCCAATCTGTCGCTGCATGCGCTGACGCAACTGGCCGCACGCGAGGGAGCGCGGCCGGGACGCAAGCTGATCTTCTGGATCTCGCCCGGCTGGCCGCTGCTGAGCGGACCCGCTGTCTCCCTGACCGCGACACAAAAGCGGCAGATCTACGCGAGCGTCGTGCAGATCACCACACAGCTTCGCCAGAACCGGATCACCCTCTATGCGCTGAATGCATGGGGCGCGGCGGAGTCGTTGATCCGGAGCGAGTACTACCAGGGATTTATAAAGCCCCTCGTCAAACCCTACGAGGCCGAGATCGGAAACATGGCCCTGCAGGTCTTCGCCCGGCAGAGCGGTGGTCTCGTCGTCAATTCAAACGACCTTGGCGGTCTGTTGAAGCGGGCGCTTGAAGATACATCGGCGTACTACGAGATCGTCTACGACAGGCCTGCGACAGAACTGACCGATGAATTTCATCCGGTCGAAGTGCACGTCGACAGGCCCGGCCTCACCGTGAGAACAATCCACGGCTACTACTCCCGGCCTTGATCTTAACTGCGAGGCAGAATCCTGTCTGCGACTGAGGCAGCTTCAACGGCAGGCTGGACATCGTGGACGCGGAGAAGGTGCGCTCCTGAGAGGATGGCCGCTACATTCGCCGCAGTCGTCGTCGTGGCGTCTGCAGCACGTGTTGAGGAGACCCCAATCCGCCGAAGTCCCTGCGTAAGGAAGCTCTTGCGCGACACGCCCACCAGAATGGGAAGACGCAGACGATGCAGCGCGGAGAGATTCGCCAGCAGAGGATAGTTTTCTCCCAGTCGCTTACCGAAGCCGAAGCCGGGATCGATGACGATGCGTGCGCGATCGACACCCGCATTTTCTGCGGCGGCCACATTCGCCTCCAGTCCGGTCATGACGAGAGGAACAACCTCCTCTTCGGAGAGCGGAGGAAGGGTGCGCCACTCCGATGGCCTGCCGCGCGCATGCATCAGGACCACCCCGCAGGCGAGCCGTGCACAGGTGGAGGGCATCGCGGAGTCCCACTGATGGCCGCTGACATCGTTGACGATCTCGGCGCCTGCCTCGATGGCGAGTCGCGCCGTGGAGGCATGAAAGGTATCGATGGAGACGATGGCGGAAGGCCGCTCACGAAGAATCGCATCCAGCACAGGAAGCACGCGCGACTGTTCTTCTCCCTCGGAGACAGGCGTGGCGCCGGGCCGCGTTGACTCCCCGCCGACGTCGATCATATCGGCTCCTTCGTCCAGCATGGCGAGTGCGTGTTCAAGCGCGCGTTGGGACGCATCCTCCGGAGTAAAGAAGTGGCCTCCGTCGGAGAACGAATCCGGCGTCACGTTCAGGATTCCCATGACGAGCGTGCGGTGTCCAAGCTGAAGCGAACGCGTTCGCAGCTTCCATTCGTACCGTGGACGGGGGGCGAAGGCCATGCTGCGATTCTAGGGTGTATCCACATGGGTCTCAAATCATGGTGGTCCCCAGGAATGCATCCCTGCGGTTCGATTGGATTACGGCAGGCGATGAGAAATGCATTCATGCAGGTCGATTCGGATCCGGCAACCCTTGTCGCCCTTTATCGGACACGGCAACCCTTGCCGTCCCTTAGAGGGTGTCATCCTGAGCGAAGCCCAAAGGGCGCAGTCGAAGGATCTGCGGTCTTACCGCCTCAGTCACCATCCCACACCACAGATCCTTCGACTGCGCTTCTCGCGATAAGGCCGCGAAAAGCTTCGCTCAACGACTGTCTTTTGGGTAATGGATAAGGATGACGCCGCAGAGAGTGCCCAACAGATCGAAGCAATAATGCGATGCATCTCTGGAGCGATGCTGTTCCGTGGGGAAAAGAGCACGGGCAAACCGGTAGAAAATGCTAGACTGCGCCCATATGAAGACCACCTGTGCTGCGGCCCTCGCGGCAGCCATCTTTCTTGTGTATCCCTCCATAAGCACGGCACAGAAGCACGCCGGCGCGAAGCAGCAGGCATCGAAGAAGGCAAGGCGCCAAGAGAAGCCGTCGAAGCTCGCCGCGCAGATTGAGGCTGTGCTGTCCCAGCCGGCGGTGGCCCGGGCGCACTGGGGCATCAAGGTGACGTCGATGGACGGCAGGGCGATCTATTCGTTGAACGAAGGTCAGCTCTTTCAGCCGGCGAGCAACACCAAGATCTTCACCACCGCGACGGCGCTTGCTCTTCTGGGCCCGCAGACGACGTTTACGACGAAGGTGATTGCAAAAGGAACCTTCAGCTCTCCGGGCAGGCTTGCAGGAGACGTCGTCCTGGTAGGAGCCGGGGACGCGAACCTCTCCGGCCGCTCCATTCCTTATGTCCCTCCTGCGATGCGGCCCAAAGTTGCACCCGGACAGGAGCCATCGCCCGGACCGGCAGCGCTTCGCTACCTCGAAGAGATGGCCGATCAGGTCGCAAAGACTGGCCTGAAGGTTGTCAACGGTGACATCGTCGGCGACGATACGCTCTATCCGTGGGAGCCCTATCCGCAGGACTGGGCAATCGACGATACGGTGTGGGGCTATGGAGCGCCGATCTCGGCCCTCACCATCAACGACAGTCAATTAACGATGACGATTACTCCGGGCAGCGCGCCGGGAGTACCGGCGTCGGTCATGCTAGACCCCATCGCTCCCTACTACACGGTGGATATGTCGGCTCTGACGACAGGCCCGGCTCGCAGCGGCAATCACCTACAGATTGAACGTTCCGTCGGTTCAAAAGTTCTACGGGTTTACGGCTCGATCGCCGTAGATTCCTCGCCGGAGGAAGAAGAGATCGCGATTCAGGACCCTGCTGAATACGCTGCAGCGGCACTGAAGTCGATGCTCGAAGCTCGAGGCATTCTCGTCACTGGCATTGCTCGTGCGAAGCATCGCATCTCCAGCGATGACCGGGGATTCCTGCAGGCATCGCGTGAGGCGATTCCGAATATGGACTGGAGCAGGACATATCCACCTGCGGCTCCAGCCTCGGCGTGTACCGGCAACTGCGGAGCCGTACCGGAAAGAGTTCTGGCGCAGCACATCTCGCAGCCTTTGATTGAAGATATGGTTGTCACCAACAAGGTCAGCCAGAACCTGCATGCGGAGATGTTTCTGCACAACGTCGGCGCGGCGGTCCTCGGGGATGGCTCAACCGTCAATGGAGCACGCGTGGTGCGGGCATTTCTGACCTCGCGTGCCGGCGTCGATCCCGATGACTTTGTCTTCTTCGATGGCTCCGGGCTGAGCGGACACGACCTGGTCGCTCCTCGCGCCACCGTGCGGCTGCTGCAGTTCGCCAGCACCCAGTCGTGGTTTGCAGACTGGAAACGAACCCTTCCCATCGGCGGAGAAGACGGTTCGCTGGTGGCCCGGTTCGGAGGGTCGTCGATGAAAGATCGCGTCTTCGCGAAGACGGGCACGCTGAGCGAGGCTCGCGCCCTGAGCGGCTACATCGACTGCGCCAGTGGCAGGACGGTGATCTTCTCTATCATGGTCAGCGCACACACACCGGGCTCCAGCGCCGACCGCATTGCGATGGACAGAATTGTGGAGCTGATCGGTGCTGCAGAATAGCGGCTTCGAATCGCATGGCGACACCTAAAGAAAAGCGGCCCTAAGCTCCAAGGATCAAGCGGATTCGTCGACGAAGAAGAATTAAAATCATGAGATGAAGAGAATCCTCCCGGTCGCTCTGCTGTTCCATCGTCCGGCTGCCAGATGAGCGCAACTACGGTTGAGATCCTCGCGGTCATCTTTGTCGCTACCTTTGTACGGTCGGCCTTCGGCTTCGGCGAGGCTCTCGTGGCCGTTCCTCTGCTGGCCCTCTATCTTCCCATCAAGGTGGCGGCGCCGCTGGCCGTGCTGATCTCCATCACCATCGCGGCGGTCGTCGTCGTGCAGGACTGGCGGAAGATCCACTTCCGCAGCACGGGCTGGCTGTTCGCCTCGACACTGCTCGGAATCCCGCTCGGCCTGCTGCTGCTGACCAGCACGCACCAGCGGGCGGTCAGGGTAGTCCTTGCGGTGGTCATTCTCGCGTTTTCTCTCTACTCCCTTATAGGTCGCAGGCCACCGGAGCTGAAGCGCGACAGTCCGCCCTGGCTGTTTGTCTGCGGATTCTGCGCAGGGGTTCTGGGCGGAGCATACGGCATGAACGGCCCTCCCCTGGTCATCTACGGAGCCATGCGCCGCTGGTCGGCGCAACACTTTCGCGCTACCCTCCAGGGCTACTTCCTCCCCGCAAGCCTCGTCGGCATGGCCTCGTTCTGGGTGGGTGGCCTCTGGACCCGCACCGTCAATCACTACTACCTGCTCTGTCTCCCCGTGCTGCTGCCTGCGATCTGGCTCGGCAGGGTCGTCAATCATCGCCTGCACGGGGACGGCTTTCTGCGCTACGTCTACCTGGGGCTCATGGCGATCGCCGTGCTGCTGCTCTTCCAGCCGGTACGCGGCTAGTGAGTGCCAGATAAAGCTCTGCATGGTCGATATGACTTGTTGGCTTCGCCACACTTTCCGAGGTGTCATCCTGAGCGAGCGCAGCGAGTCGAAGGATCTGCGGTCGGGATGTTCGCCCAGCCAACCGACCGCAGATCGCATCCTGACCTCCTTCAGGGTGAGAGAATTAACCTCAATGAAGCGAATCTGCCTTTTGTCCCTTCTGGCCTGCGGATTGGCCGGGTGTAAATCGATCCCGCCACCGACGCCGCTCGACCAGCTCAACGCCCAGCAGGCGAGCGGTCACCAGGTCTTTCAGGCGCACTGCCAGGTCTGCCATAACGACCGCACCAACGCCCCCCTTGCAGGTCCTTCGCTGCGCGGGATCTTCAAGAAGCAGTATCTGCCCAGCGGCGCGGCGGCCACCGATGAGCGCGTCTCCGCTACCATTCTTCACGGAAGGAACATGATGCCGGCTCTGGGCAATGAGATTGACACCCAGGATCTCAACGACCTGCTGGCCTATCTGCACACCTTATGAGCGACGAGATTCAGGATACGGAGAAGAAAGAACAGGAGATCCAGCGGCTGCAGGCCCGCGCCGGCGGCATGTTGCCCGGCATTGCGGGCATCGCGATGTTCATGATCTTCATGACCATCCTCAACGCCTTCGCCGCTCTGCGTGGAACCTTTGGGGCCACCACTGCCAAGTACAGCGTGCTTGCCGTTTGCACGTTGCTCGCGATCGGTGTCTTCGGCCTGCTGCGGCTGAAGAAATGGGGATGGGCCATTGTGACCGCGGGCTGCCTGCTTCTCAGCTCCGGAGACTTTTATTTTTTCGAGAAGACCAAGGTGGGCTTCTTCCTCGTTCGCGCCCTTCTGGTCCTGGTCTTCTTCCTCTACCTGGTCAGGACATCGGTGCGCGACCGTCTGCGATAAAACGCTGCAACAGGGGTGAGCAAAATGCCGGGACAGAGCGTACCTGAAGTCTGCATGGCGGGCACCTTCCAGTCGCACGGGGGCGTAGCCCTTCTGGTCACCATCGTGGGCGTGGCTGCCGCGGCCATCTGCTTGGCGAAGGGAGTCCAGTGGCTCCGCGAAGACGCCGAGTGCAGGCGTCAAAACCTGTCAGTGACTTCGCATTACGCTGCGAAAGGCTGGCTGCTCGGGCTATGGCTCCTGGTGCCGCCGGCGTGGCTCTACGTCGAAGACATCTTCCTCTTCCGCCACTTCGGCAAGGCCGCCTGCTTCGACCAGTTCCGCTACGCCCAGCAGATCGTGATGCACGGCTGGACCGTCTTCGTCGCCGTTCTCGCTCTCGTCTACTTCGGCCGCGAGATCGCCGGGCGCGACTAGCCCTCCTCCGCATAGCTCTTCTGAATCGGCTAGGCGCGCTGTCTTTCCCGGAAAGCCTCGACCTTGTGACGATTGCCGCACACCTGCATGCTGCACCAGCGGCGGCGATGGCTCTTGGTGCGGTCATAGAACCACAGGATGCAGTCCTTGCCTTCGCAGGGACGCACCAGGTCGAAGTCGCCCGTCGCCAGCAGGTCAGCAGCCGACTCCGCAATGGGCGATAACACCTGCCGCAGCGTCTGCGCCGGACGATGCCGCTCGATCGCGAAACCTTTGCCCTCCGCTAAAAGCTGTGGATAGCTGATCGCATTAGCGAGAAAATTGTTCAGCGGCGCAATGTCAATCCGCTTGCCTGCCTTCCGCTTCAAGACCAGCGTCCGCAGCATCTCGCGCAACTCACGGGCTTCGAGCAGAAGCGCACCGCGCTCTATCTTCGGGTGCGCGTCAGGGGACATCCCGGCCTTCTCCAGCCAGTAGAGGACATCTTCATCGCTTCCCAGCATGTCGATCGGCGTTCCCGCAGGCGCAGCGATGGTGTTCAGGAAGTCCATCACCGGATGGTCGGCAACAAAGATCGGCGGATTTTCAGGAACATGCGGCACGGACACTCGGCCTCCCGAGGCTCTGGGCGGCAGCCTGGTGATCCCGGCTGCCCCATACTTTGCATTGTAACCATTGAAATAACTTTTGAAAAGTTACATCCGGCGAGAGTCCGCATGCATCTGTAACCACAATTGCCTAAATTGTCTGGTTACAGCTTCGCCTCTGTCCGGTCTTCCAGAACCCTCTCACCACCCCAAAGGAGCCTCCAATGTCCAGCACCGCCGCTAACGCCAAATCGGCCGTCTCCCTTCCCGTCGTCTCGACCCGCACCATCCAAGCCGATGGTGTCGAAGTCTTCTTCCGCGAGGCAGGCGATCCCTCCGCACCTGCCATTCTCTTGCTGCACGGCTTTCCCACTTCATCGCTGATGTTCCGCGAGCTGATCCCGAGGCTTGCGCAGCGGTATCGTGTCATCGCTCCCGACCTTCCCGGCTTTGGATTCACCAGCGTTCCCGCGGAGCGCAACTACACCTACACCTTCGAGTCCATCGCGACGACGATCGGCGCCTTTACGGAGGCCCTCGGCCTCACCCGCTTTGCGATCTACATCTTCGACTACGGTGCTCCAACCGGCCTGCGCCTCGCGCTCAAGCATCCGGAGCGCATCACCGCCGTCGTCTCGCAGAACGGCAATGCCTACCTCGAGGGCCTTGGCGATGCATGGGACCCCATCAAGGCCTACTGGAAGGAGCCGACCCAGGAGCATCGCGACGCCCTGCGCGGAGTGTTGCAGTCTGACGCAACGAAGTGGCAGTACACGCACGGAGCCCCTGCCGACCGTGCAATCGATCCCGCAACCTACACGCTTGATGTCGCCCTGATGCAGCGCCCCGGCAACGCCGACATCCAACTCGATCTCTTCCTTGACTACGCCTCCAACCTCAAGCTCTACCCTGCGTTCCAGGAGTACTTCCGCGAATATCAGCCGCCCACGCTAGCCATCTGGGGCAGGCACGATTCGTTCTTCATCCCTGCCGGCGCAGAGGCCTACAAAAAGGACAACCCCGACGCGACCGTTACTCTGCTCGATACAGGGCACTTCGCGCTCGAGACGCACGTCGAGGAGGTCGCCGCGGCCATCGACGATCTCCTCGCCCGCGCAACCCGCTGAACCCGATACTCCGCCGCCAACGCACACGGAATTTAGAATGGTTCCGTGTGCGCCGGCGAGTTCATTCTGCCGGCATCCCTTGCAAGAAAGATGCTGCCGGTCTTCCATGAAAGATTCTGCTGTACTGCTGATTACCTGCCCCGATCAGAAGGGCCTTGTCGCTGCCGTCTCGGGTGAGCTCTACCGCTTCGGTGCAAACATTATTCACGCCGACCAGCACCGCGATCACGACGCTGGCCTCTTCTTTATGCGCGTCGAATGGGCGCTCGGGGGAGAGGGCGAGCCTGCCTTCGATATCGAGGCCTTTCGCAATGCGTTCGCGCCCATCGCCCGGCAGTACAACATGGACTCGCAGCTGCACGTTAGCGGATCGAAGCCGCGCGTGGCCATCTTCGTCTCGCAGCATCTCCACTGTTTGGCTGATCTTCTGCACCGCCACCAGATGGGCGAGCTCGACTGCGTGATTCCGCTGATTATCAGCAACCATACCAACGGCGAGCCGCTGGCCCGTTTCTACGGCATCCCCTTCCATCATGTTCCACTCAGCACGGCGAACAAGGCTGAAGGGGAAGCAAAGCAGTTTGCCTTGCTCCAGGACGCCGCGGTGGAGCTGGTTGTACTGGCACGCTACATGCAGATCCTCTCGCCAGAGTTTGTGCGTCGTTATCCCTCCGCCGTCATCAACGTGCATCACTCATTCCTTCCAGCGTTTATCGGGGCACGGCCGTATCACGCGGCGCACAAGCGCGGCGTCAAGCTGATCGGCGCCACCAGCCACTACGTCACCGAGGAACTGGACGACGGCCCCATCATCGAACAGGACGTTACCCGCATCTCGCACCGCGACCAGGTCGAAGACCTCGTCGCCCGGGGCCGCGACCTCGAGCGCATGGTGCTTTCACGAGCCGTGGCATGGCACCTGGACCGCCGCATCCTGCGCTACGGGAACAAAACCGTCATCTTCGACTAAGGTGCGGCTCACGCGCGGGCATTCAGGATGCGTGCCTCAGGGGGTCGGACGTGAACCCAGGATCAGGATGTCCACCATCTTTTTCGCACTCTGCGGCCAGTCGGCAACAGGGGCCACATTGGAAATCCCAGCCAGCGCACGTAACAGGTCCAGCGGGTCGAGATCAGGCCGCAAATCGCCGCTCTCGACTGCTCGCGTAACCAGCCTGTTGATTGCTCCACGGATTAACTCTCCGGAACTTTCCATCACCTTAGGAGAACTGCCAGCCATCGTGTTTAGCGCCGGCACGATGATCAGCTTCGTCGCCATGTAGTCGACGAAGAGCCCCATCCACTTCCGCAAAGCGTCGACGGGCGGCATTGTGGTTGCAAACTCTCTCTCCGCAGCCGCCAGCTTCTCCACCTCGGTGCGGTAGACGGCCTCAAGAAGAGCCTCGCGCGTCGGAAAGTGACGATACAGTGTGCCCGGTCCCACTCCGGCCTGCCTCGCAATGTCGTCCAGACTCACATCTGCTCCAAAGCCTGTAAAGGCTGCGCGGGCAACGTCGAGGATTCGCTCGCGGTTACGCAGCGCATCCGCGCGCGGCTTTCTCGATGGGGTTTCATGAGAGTCTTGGGACATGGGTCTTGTAAGCGGAGACATTCTCCGTTTATTATTTGTTTTGCGGAGACAATCTCCGTTTTATCCCAGCGTCTCCCGCCAGTCAACGGCGCGAAACGAAGTCGGGATCAGGAGGAAAGCAAAATGACGAACGTATTTGGCGCTAAGTCCACGACAGATGAGGTACTTGCAGGAGTCAACCTCAAAGGAAAACGAATCCTTGTAACCGGAGCATCTGCCGGCCTCGGCGTCGAAACCAGCCGCGCCCTCGTCGCGCACGGGGCGGACGTCGTCGGTGCAGTCCGCGATCTGCAGAAAGGCGAGGCCGCCACGGAAGAAGTACGTAAAGCAGCGAAGTCAAGCGGTGGCAGCTTTCAGCTGATTGAGCTCGACCTTGCTGATCTGGCAAGCGTTCGCGCCGCTGCCGACAAGCTGAACGCAAAGGGCGAGTCCTTCGACGTGATTATCGCCAACGCCGGGGTAATGGCGACGCCGTTCGGCAAAACCAGGGACGGATTCGAGACCCAGTTCGGAACCAACCACCTCGGTCACTTCGTCTTCGTCAACCGCATCGCCAAGCTGCTCAAAGACGGAGGGCGCCTCGTAAATCTCTCCTCGGCTGGCCACCGCTACTCCGACGTCAACCTCGACGACCCTAACTTTGAGAAGACCGAGTACAACCCATTTGAAGCCTACGGTCGCTCGAAGACGGCCAATATCCTCTTCTCCGTCGGCTTCGATAAGCGTTACAAGGGCAGGGGAGTTCGAGCTACCGCTGTTCATCCCGGCGGCATCTACACGGAGCTCGGCCGCCACATGTCCGAAGAGCAGTTCGCAGGTCTCCTCGAAAACGTAAATCGCCAGCGTCGCGAGGCTGGTCTGCCCGACTTCGAATTCAAGACCATCCCGCAGGGCTCAGCCACCAGCGTCTGGGCGGCCGTCGTCGCCCCCGCCGATGAGGTCGGCGCCCACTACTGCGAAGACTGTCACGTCGCCAGCATCGTCGAGCCCTCAGACAACGTGTTAGCCGGCGGCGTCTACCGCTATGCGGTCGATCCGGAACGCGCCGAAGCTCTCTGGCGTAAGAGCGAAGAGATGGTCGGAGAGTCGTTCTAACCCCGTTCGTACTCAATCCCGACAAACGACATCGCCCATCTCCGTGCCTCCGGGGGATGGGCAGTCGTGCAAAAGCTGCTACCGTTGGATGCCCAACCCCATCCCTCTCACCCCAACCTGCAACTCGGTTACAGTGGATCGCATGCTCACTCGAAGGAATCTCGTCGGAATTCTCGCCTCAGCCACCCTGTTTCCGAAAGTCGCCCTCGGGCAATCGTCATCGCTCGACGACCGTTTCTCCGTGATGATCTGGGTGCTTCGCAAGCGCGCCAGCTTCGAGCAAAACCTTGAGACCGTCGCGAAGGCGGGCTATAAGCACATCGAGCTCATCGGCGAGTTCTGGCAGTGGTCCGAAGCCGACCGCGAGCGCTACATGGCGAAGATGGCGCAGCTCGGCATCACGATCGATGCCACCACCGGCATGAAGCTCGGCTTCGCCGATCCTGCCGTGGGCGACGCTTACATCGCCGAGCTGAAGAAGCTGATCGTCGCTGCCAAACAGGTGAAGTGCAATCGCCTTATCCTGATGTCCGGCAAGGTGCTGCCTAATGTAGGTGACGAGGGCCAGCGCGCCGCCTCTATCGCTACTCTCAAACGCGCAGCCGAGGTGCTGGAATCCGAAGGCATGGACGCTCTGCTGGAGCCCATCGACCGCCTCGAAAACCCCACCTACTGGATGGATGGCGTGGAGGAGGCCGCGACCATCACCCGCGCCGTTGGCAGCCCGCGCCTCAAGGTGCTCTACGACTTCTACCACGAGCAGCGAACCCGCGGAAACGTCATCGCAAAGCTCGAAAAGGTCCTCGATCAGGTCACCCTGGTGCACATCGCCGACGTACCCAAGCGCAGCGATCCCGGCACCGGCGAGATGAACTACGCCAACATCTACCGCAAGCTGAAGGAGCTGAACTACAAGGGCATGATCGCCATGGAGTTCTACCCCCAGGCCGATCCCGAAGCTGCACTGCGCAAGGCGCGCACGGAGGCCGAAAGCATCCTCGCCTAGCTGTCGTCTGGGCCTTAGCTCAGGAGGCAGGAAGTTCCGGCGGCGCAACCTCTGTTACCTTCAGCGGGGTCTCGTTCACGGCATTGCCCTTTCTTCCCGCGGCCATGCTCAGGACGCGGTGCGCGTAATCGGCGACCATGTTCACGCCTTCAGCATATTGCATGTTCGGCTTGATCCTTCCGCCGTTGTAGGCTCCCACTGCCTTGGCTGCGTCGCCGTGAAAGTAGTCCAGCAGATTGCGCAGCAGCAGCCCTGCATACGTTGTCAGGACGTGCGAATCCACCTTGTCCAGATCCAGCTTACGCGGCGGCCGCAGGCGCGCCGGAAGCTTCGAGTAGTCGCGCTTGTCTTCCAGGTAGAGCTTGTGCGCATACCGCAGCGTCTCGCGGGTGATCTGCCACGGCCCCTGCGAATAGTTGCTGACCAGCACACGTCCCTTGCGGCGCTTCAGCACAATGTCGCCAGGCTCGGCATGCCGCTTCCACACCGAGTGGGTCAGGTCGCCGCGCACATCCATGTAGTTGTTCTCCATCGCGCCGATCCCCAGCAGCATGCTCAACGGAATGTCGTAGAACTTCGCCACGTCGATCATGTCGGCCGCGAACTGCAGCGACTCTTTTTCCGACAGAACCTTCTCCGTCGGCACAATCTGCTCGCGTGCCCGCTTGTCGGTGGAGTTCTTGAACAGGATGAAGGTCGCCACGGCTGATTGCAGCTGACTTGCGGGCAGCTCCAGCAGCTTCTGTTTCACCGGCTGCTTGTACGCGGCATCGAACAGCGCCGTCTGCTTCCTCCAGTTCTCCAGCTCCGACACCGGAGGTGAATCCATCGAGTAGCGGTCGATAAACCGCTCGATCCTGAGCTTCGACAACCGCCTTCCTGATGACAGCAGATCGTTCGGCAGCACCAGATACAGGTTGTAGACGGGCTTCTGTTCAACCTCCTTCGAGGTCATCAGGACCTCCGCGCCTCGCACGGCAGGAACACCGGCCAGATACTGGAAGCGAAGATATGCCGTCAGCTCGTCAGGGTATTGGCCCACCAGCCCCACCAGGTTGCCGTTCGGCATGGAGACAACCGTCTCGCCATCCAGCACCCGCGCGATCGGAAGCGCCGTGTGGTCGAACTTCGGCATGGGAAGTACGCGGAATCGATACAGAAACCATCCGCAGGCCGCGACCAGCAGCAGGGAGTAAGGAACAGCAAACAGGAGCAGGTAGAGCGTGCGCCTTGTATGTCGTTCGTCGCGGCCGGTATCCATCGTGCTCCCTTTTGCGCGACACCAGATTACGGACCCGGCGACGGAAATGGCGAACAGGAGGGAACCTCCAGATACAATAGAAAACGAGATGACGCCCGTATCCGAGCTGGTCCAGATCGACCTTTCGCCCCGGAAGCCCGCGCCCAAGCCGGCCTGGCTGAAGGCGAAGGCTCCCATGGGCGAGACCTTCCACAATCTCAAGAAGATGGCGCGCGACCTGAACCTGCACACCGTCTGCGAGAGCGCCCACTGCCCCAACATCGGCGAGTGCTGGAACCAGAAGGCCGCGACCTTCATGATGCTCGGCAACCTCTGCACGCGTCGCTGCGGTTTCTGCGCCGTGCCCAAGGGCAAGCCCGAGCCCATCGACCTCGACGAGCCGCGCCGCGTAGCCTACGCCGTCGCGCAATTGGGCCTCAATCATGCCGTCATCACCAGCGTGAACCGCGATGACGACAACATCGGCGCAGCACAGGCATTTGTCAGTGTCGTCGAAGAGATTCGCGCCCAGGCACCCGGCTGCCGCGTCGAGATTCTGACGCCCGACTTTCAGGGCAACGAAGAATCGCTCCGGATGGTCGTCGGTGTGCGCCCCGAGATCCTGAATCACAATATCGAGACCGTGCCGCGCCTCTATCGTGTGGCCAAGTCCGGTGGCCGCTACGAGCGTTCGCTGCGCTTCCTCGAGCATGCAAAAGAGATTGCCGCGGAGATGTTCTCAGACCGCGAAGGCGACCAGATCGTCACCAAGACCGGCATTATCGTTGGGCTGGGTGAGGAGATGCACGAACTGCTCTCCGTCTTCCGCGATCTCGCCGACCGCAAGGTCGACATCCTCACCATCGGGCAGTACCTGCGCCCCTCGCGCGACCACCTGCCGATGGCCCGCTACTACACCCCGGAGGAGTTCGCCTTCCTGAAGCATGAGGCGCTGGCGATGGGATTCAAGCACGTGGAGAGCGGCCCGCTGGTGCGCTCCAGCTACCACGCGCAGGAGCAGGCCGAATCGACCGGGCTGGCCTGATACTCCAGCCCCGGTCTATGCAGTTTTGCGCTTGCTTTTGTTCTTCTTGTAGTTCTCGAGATCCTCAGCGTAATCCAGAACCGTGCCGCGGTACGGCGAAGGCATGGCCTTGGGCACTGTCTCCAGCACCGAAGCCGCCGCCGCTTCCACGGGCGCTGCTGCGGGAGCTTGGGGAGCCTCGGAGATCTCCTCCGGGCGAAGCGATCGGGGAAGCTCAGAGGACTTGAACTCGATGCCCTCCTCGATCATCTGCTGGGCCTTGCGAACCAGCAGGTTGCGCTTTGCGGTCATCTTGCCGATCGATTCTGAACGCGCGTCTTCTGAGGCGAAGGTCTCATGGTTTTTAAGATGAGCCAGCTTGCGGTCGAACAGATCGATCTCTTCGTGCAGCGATCGCAGTTGATACTTCCCTGACGGAATTACGGGCATAAGGTCCTCCATGAATCCGTGTCATGCCGAGTTGCACACAAGAGTTTTCACTCAAATGAAAAAAGGGCGGCCGAAGGCACGCCCTTTTCCAAACTTGAGTTCGCTTACAGAACCTGAACGTTCTCAGCCTGCCAGCCCTTGGGGCCACGCACAACGTTGAACTGAACGGCCTGACCTTCCTGGAGCGAACGGAAGCCGTTGGTCTGAATTGCCGAATAGTGAACGAAGACGTCCTCGCCACCCTGACGGCTCAGAAATCCAAAGCCCTTCGCGTCGTTAAACCACTTAACTGTTCCCTGTTCCATTTTCCTTGTTCCTTTGATGCTAAATGTACCGCTGAACGCAATGTGGAGTAGCTTGCGAGCGGTATAACCAGAACAAGCAAGAACCAGATCGGATTCATCGATCAATTCATTCTACCACCTTTTGTGGAAAAACAGCTTTCGAAGGCAGGAAGGCTCAGGTAGTTTTGAACGCTATATCGCGGCGGTTCGCGGATGCCTCGGGGTAGCCGACTGAAACAGGTAGACCGCCAGGATTGTGAGCAGGGGCTCAAAAGGGTGCCGGAAGCGCGCCTGCACGAAGACCGTGTAATAGGGCAGGGGTAGCAGCAGGAAGATCCATGCAATCAGTCCGGAGGCCGGAACGCGGTTCCTGAGGGAAAGGGCCAGGCCCAGCAATCCGGCCAGGCTGATAAAGCTGTAGCTCAGCATTCGGGGAAACTCTACCGCCGGTGGAGCGTCCGAGGGCACGCCCACCCAGAAGAAGTAGATTCGTTTCAGCGTGTTAGCCAGAAAGTGGCCCGGATGCGCCCGCATGTATGCCTTCGCCAGATCGCCCCGCATCTTCGCATAGCGAAGCTCGCCCATCTGTTTATAGAGCTGGAACTGGTCCGTCGCCATATTGGGATGGTCGTAGACCATCACCCAGCCGCGGGATCCCGGGCCGTTGCCCAGATACGTCTCGACCCCCAGGTTGCCGCGGATGGGTACAAAGGCATGAAAGACGCGGTAGTTGCGGATCTCCCACGGCGTCAGGCAGACGATAAAGACGATCGCCGCCAGCACGGCGTTGCGGAGAGCATGGGGTCGATGCCCTGTCCCGATCAGGATCCATAACCCGCAGACCGGCAGAAACAGCAGCAGGGTCGAGGTGGAGAGCGCAATGATCCCCCACAGAAGCCCGAAGAGAAGCCAGGCGCCGGTCTGGCTCTTCGTCCCTGGAGGCGCTTTAGAGCGAGTTGCATTCCGGTTAATCCCTCGCATCCGCAGCGCCAGCACCAGCACCACGGTGAAGAGGAAGGTGGTCAGGGTCATCTCCCACAGCCAGCGGACCGCATACTGCATCGCCGCCGGGTACAGCGCCCACAGCCATCCCGACCACACCGCGTTGGCACGGGAGTAACAGCGATACGCGATCTCCCAGACGCCCATCGCCGTTAACCCCGACAGAAGGCAGTTGAGGAATAGCAGGACCCAGGCCGACAGGTTCGTATAGACGCCGAAGATTTTGAAGACCCCTGCCATCAGCAGCGGATACGCCGGAGGCACCCAAGCAGTCGGCCCGGTCGGACCCAGGAACGATGGCGCAAACGGGTTGGCGTAGCCGTGGCCGGTGGCCAGCGAGCGTGCGATGCGGCCAGCCTCCCAGCCAAACTGAAAGTGGTCCGCGAACGGGCGAATGTGATAGGTGTGGGCCAGCGTCATGTACAGGACGCGAATCAGAAAGGCGACCCAGAACAGACGCCACGGTGCTCGGGGGTCGCCTTCGGCGCGGGCATCTTCTGCTTTCATCCACGTCCACAGGCGTTGGAGCATCGTGATTTCGATTGTAGCTGTCGACGCTGCTTCGAGACAGCGTTTGCGTTCCGTCCCGTCTCCCGGCGATCATCGCAGAAAGACCTCATTCCAAAGGAACAAGCGCGCAATGACCCAGGTGGTACGGCTGAAGGTGAAAAAACTGGTGGAACAGGCAAATCTGCCCCGTTATGCCCACGTGGGCGACTATGGCGACCTGGCGGCGGATCTCTACGCCTCCGAGCAGGTCATCGTCCAGCCCGGCGCGACGGTGGCCGTTCCTACCGGAATCGCCATTGAGTTTCCCTCGACCCACGGAGCCCTGGTCGAAGACCGTTCCGGCCTTGCCCTCAAAGGACTTACCACGCTGGCAGGCGTCATCGACCCTGGCTACCGGGGCGAGATCCGCATCGTCGTCACCAATCTGGGGGCAACCGCGTTCGAGGTAAAAGCCGGCGACCGAATAGCCCAGCTCAGGATCGTCCAGCGTATCGAGGCGGAGTTTGAAGAGGTTACAGAGTTGGGCGAGGCCCGCCGGGGAGCTGGGGGGTTCGGCAGTACAGGGGTTTAGAGGGTCCCAGGAAGGCTCGGCGGAGTCCTGAAGTGTTCCGTGTGGGCTCCGTCCAGGAGGCCTTCCCTTCCAGACAAAGGTGTCATCCTGAGCGAAGCTTCTCGCGGTTTTATCGCGAGAGGCGCAGTCGAAGGATCTGCGGTTCGTTCGCGCAGGGCTAGCATTCCAACCCACAGATCCTTCGACGATGCGCTGACGTTGAAAGGGGACCTGCCATTGCTGCTGCAGGCAGGCCCTCTGTCTGTCCCACGCGGCCCCGTCATGTCACGTACAATTAACCTAGCGAGCCATGGCCAATCTGCAAGCGGAACACCCTACTACGGTACCCTCCCCAGCGACCATTTCCCCGGAGCTGTTAAAGCAGCACAGCATCACCCCGGACGAGTACAAGCGCATCGAAGAGGCCCTCGGCCGTGTCCCCAGCCTTACAGAGCTGGGTATTTTTTCGGTCATGTGGTCGGAGCACTGCTCCTATAAGTCCTCGCGCGTGCACCTCAAGCGCCTGCCCACTCGCGGTGATCGCACCTCCGGTCCCGGCTCGGTGGTGCAGGGACCCGGCGAAAACGCCGGCATTATCGACGTGGGCGACGGATGGGCCTGCGCCTTCAAGATTGAGTCGCACAATCACCCCAGCTATATTGAGCCGCATCAAGGTGCGGCTACGGGAGTTGGCGGCATCCTGCGCGACATCTTCACCATGAACGCCCGTCCGCTGGCCGTCATGGATTCGCTCCGCTTCGGCCCGCTCGATGAGAGCGAGCCCGACGAAGCTCTTCGTCGCAAGAACCACCAGGTCGTCAGCGGAGTCGTCGAGGGCATTGCGAGCTATGGCAACTGCTTCGGTGTTCCCAACCTCGGCGGCGAAACGCGGTTCGAGCCCTGCTACTCCGGCAATCCCCTAGTCAACGCCTTCGCGCTCGGCCTGGTTAAGAAGGATGAGATTTTTTATGCAAAAGCTGTCGGCGTAGGGAACCCGGTCATCTACGTCGGCGCAAAGACGGGCCGCGACGGTATCCACGGAGCCACGATGGCATCCGAGGAGTTCACGGAAGGCTCCGAGCAAAAGCGCCCCAACGTCCAGATGGGCGACCCGTTCATGGAGAAGCTGCTCCTTGAGGCCTGCCTTGAGGCGATGGCCACCGGTGCCGTCCTCGGGATTCAGGATATGGGCGCAGCCGGGCTGACCTGCTCGACCTGTGAGATGGGCGCACGCGGCGGCCTCGGCCTTACCGTCGAACTCGACCGCGTTCCGCAGCGCGAGACCGGCATGACCAGCTACGAGATCATGCTGTCGGAGTCGCAGGAGCGCATGCTGCTGGTCGCCGACAAGGCGCGCGCCACCGAGGTTCTCGACGTCTTCTCCAAATGGGGCCTCGATGCCTCCATCGTCGGTCACGTCACCGCCGAGCCGAACATGCACATCACACAGGGTGGCGTGGTGGTCGCCGATATCCCCAACCAGTTCCTGACCGACGACGCGCCGGTCTACCACCGCCCTGTCGGCACCTGGAACCCTCCGGTCCCGAAGGATCCTCCGGCACACGTCCTCGCCGAATTGCAGAAGCCCCGCGACTACACCGCCGACCTCAAGAAGCTGCTCGCCAGCGCCAACATCTGCGACAAGCGCTGGGTCTACGAGCAGTACGACTCCATGGTCCAGACCAACACCGTCCAGGGCCCCGGCGGCGAAGCCGGAGTGATGCGCATCAAGGGCACGGGCGGCAATTCTGCCGATAAAAGTGTCATCCTGAGCGAAGCCGAAGGATCTGCGGTTTCCCGTGGCGAGCGCGGACTCGCGATGGCACTCGCGGGCAACGGACGCTGGTGTTATCTCGACCCCAAACTCGGCGCGATGCACGCCGTAGCCGAAGCCGCCCGCAAGGTCGCCTGCACCGGCGCAACTCCCGTCTCCGCGACCAACTGCCTGAACTTCGGCAACCCTGAAAAGCCGGAGATCATGGCGCAGCTCTCGAACGCCATCGACGGCATGTCGGATGCATGCAAGGCGCTCGGAACCCCGATCACAGGCGGCAACGTCTCGCTCTACAACGAGACGAAGGGCGTCGGTATCTACCCAACTCCCGTGATCGGCATCGTGGGCTTCATCGACGATGTGACCAAGGCCGTACCCGCTGCCTTCCAGAGATCCGGCGATCTCATCGTTCTGCTCAGCCCGCCCTCGGGGCCTGTCGAAGCCGAAGCTGTTCGCTCCTTCGGCTCCTCCGAATATGCGCGGACTCTACTGGGCGAGCTGTGGGGAACGCCGCCGCGGATGCAGCTGATTGAAGAAAGTGAGCTGCACCGCTCGCTGGCAGAGCTTGCGGCGAAGTCGCTGATCCGCTCGGCCTCTGACATCTCCGATGGAGGCATCGCGGTCGCGCTGGCCAAGGCTGGGTTCTCGAAGGGAATCGGTGCCGAGGTCCAGTTGCGGGATGAGTTGAACCCGGCTGCCTATGCGCTCTTCAGCGAAGAGCCGAGCATCGCCGTCATTACGTGCCACGAGGACAACATAGCCGAGATAGAGACAATTCTTCAGCGTTACGGCACCATCTCGGCGACGATTGGCAGAACCACCCAGGATGCTCGCCTGTCGATCGAGCTGAAGGGCGAAAAGGTGATCGACGCTTCGCTCAAGGAGCTCCGTGAGCCCTGGAACAGCGCTCTGGAATCGCAGATCGCAGAAGAGTTAGTGACGGCATGAACAACGAACTGGCTAGGCTCGAAGGCGAAGGAGTAGAAGGCGTGCAGGGCAACGAGATACACGAGGCGGAGGAGCACTTCGATAAGCTGCGCGAAGAGTGCGGTGTGATGGCGATCTACAACCATCATGACGCTGCTCGCCTCACCTACTGGGGACTCTACTCTCTCCAGCATCGCGGGCAGGAGTCTGCCGGCATCGCCAGTGCCGATGGGCAGAACGTCAATGACATTAAAGGCATGGGCCTGGTCTCGGAGATCTTCACCGATGATGTGCTGCAGAAGCTGCCGGGCCACATGGCCATCGGTCACACGCGCTACTCCACGACCGGTGACTCCGCGCTGCTGAACGCGCAGCCCATCTCGGTCGAATCGACGAAGGGCCTCATTGCCATCGCGCACAATGGCAACCTTGTAAATCTCGGCAACTCGCGCGAGCGGCTGGAGCGCGATGGCGCCGTCTTTCAGACCACGTCCGACTCCGAGATCATCATTCAGCTCATCGCCCACTCTACGCGGTCCACGCTGATCGACTGCATCGCCGACTCACTCTCGCAGGTTGAGGGCGCGTTCTCGATCGTGATGATGACGCGGAACCGTATCTTCGCCGCGCGCGATCCGCACGGCTTCCGTCCCCTCTCGATGGGCCGGATCGCCGGCGTCGATGGCGCTCCCGACACCTTCGTCTTCGCATCGGAGACCTGCGCCTTCGACCTGCTGCATGCCAAGTACGAGCGCGACGTAAAACCGGGCGAGCTGGTCATGGTCTCCGAGGATGGCGTCACATCCGTCTTCTTCGACACCCACACCCGGCAGGCAAGCTGCATCTTCGAGCACGTCTACTTCGCCCGCCCCGACTCGCGTATCTACGGCCGCTGGGTCCAGAAGAGCCGCGATGAGATGGGTCGCCAGCTCGCGCGCGAATCGCACGTCGACGCGGACCTGGTCGTTCCCGTGCCTGACTCCGGCGTGACCGCCGCTCTGGGCTACGCTGCTGAATCCGGAATCCCGTTCAACTTCGGCCTCATCCGCAATCACTACGTGGGCCGCACCTTCATTCAGCCAGAGCAGCGCGTGCGCGACTTCGGCGTGCGCATGAAGCTCAACCCGATGCGCTCGCTGCTCGAGGGCAAGCGCGTCATCCTGATCGACGACTCCATCATCCGCGGAACCACCTCGCGCAAGATCGTCCGCATGGTGCGCGCTGCCGGCGCGACCGAGGTGCACATGCGCATCTCCTGCCCGCCAACGGTTTCGCCCTGCTTTTATGGCGTCGATACGCCGAGCAAGAAAGACCTGATAGCGGCGAATCAGTCGATTGAGGAGATCTGCAAATTCATCGAAGCCGACTCGCTTGCCTACCTTTCGCTTGTCGGCCTGACGCACTCCTGTACCAAAGGCGAGCCGCTCAATGGACTTGAGCCCGGAGATTTCTGCACCGCCTGCTACACCGGCGACTATCCGACGGACTGGGTGGATGTCCGCGAGATCCTTCCGGCCACAGCTTCGGTTTAGGCGCTTCGATTCTCTTTGCAGCTTTACCCGTTTGCACAGAGGTAATCTGGGCAAGCGGCGATCAATCTTGCACTCTGCCTTGCCGGGCAGCAAATGAATAAAGTGGCCATCGCGCACTTTGAGATCGTCCCTGACGTCATCCCTCTTTACAGTGTCATCCTGCGCGAAGCTTCTTGCGGCCTTATCGCGAGAAGCGTAGTCGAAGGATCTGCGGTTGAGGATTTGAGATCAGATGACAGACCGCAGATCCTTCGACTACCGCTACGCCTTCGCCCAGGATGACCCATACGTAAAGAGCCATCCGTGGTGATGAGCGAATGCGGCAAAGTGGATGAAACAAAACGCAAACTGCTAGCTCTTCTTCGGCACCTTCTTGCCTTTTTTGCGAGCCTCCGATAGACCGATCGCAATCGCCTGCTTGCGGCTGGTCACCTTCTTCCCGCTTCGTCCGCTCTTCAGCTTTCCGCGCTTCATCTCGTGCATCTCGCGCTTGACATCTTTACCGGCTGACGGACTGTACTTCCTCGAGCTGGACTTTTTGCTCGACTTCTTCGCCGGACTCTTGCGTGCTGTTGACCTTGTGGACTTTTTCGTTGCCGTCTTCTTCGAGGAAGTCCTCTTCGCCGATTTTCTGGCTGTCGTCTTCTTCGCTGCCTTCCTGCTGGGACTCTTTCTGCTCGTGCTCTTGCTGCTCGATTTTTTCGAGGACTTCTTTGCAGACTTCTTGCTTGCCTTTTTCGTTGCCATAACTATCCTCCCAATTTGTTTGAGAAGGCAGGAAGCATGTTGCGAGTTGCATCTCGCTATCGACTTTCAGCATCTCAGTCTGTTCTTTTTCGTCGTCGCCACAGCGCAACACCACCAACAAATAGCGATGCTGCAAGAGCAGCAAGTCGAAGAAACATGCGATGAAGCCATGATGAAGTCCGCTGGAGTGAGCCGCTCTGCCACGCAGTTTTAACGCGCGCAAGATCGTCGGCAAGCCCTGGTATCGTGATCGCATTAACATCATCCGTCGGAAGCGAACCGAAGATGCGTTCCGGCGCAGGCGCTCCACCACCGACGTCTTTCGGGACTGCCGCCAGCATCGCGTTCACCTCTGCATCGCGCGGATCGTCGAAGAGCGCAATGTCGGCTGTATTCGGAAACAGGGTCTCTTTGCCCGTCATCTTTCTTTCGATGGCTGCAACACCATCCTGGCACACGCCCAGCGGATAGTAGCCGCCGAAAGGAAGATCGGGACGACGCAAGTGCTGATGCATAAATGCAATCACCATCCTGCCGACCAGTCGCGTTACCTCAACAGCGTCCTTACCCGTGTAGGTATGCGCATGACGGCCAAGCACCCACGACTGGTCCAGCGTATCCATCGTTCGGAACTCGCTCTTGCCGTCGATGCCGAAGTACCAGCTCACATTCGCATTAATTTTCGGCCCGCGAATCTCCCACTCATACTCCGCATGACTCACAGGAACGAGAAGCGACCGTTTCTCCCCGGGAATCTGAATCTGCGAGTCGATCCAGAAGGGCATCATCACCTCCTGGCCTTTGAAATGGAAGTGACCGAAGTTCGCGAAGTAGCGTGCGTCGTAGATGCGAACCGTATGCCCGGTCCGCATGAGCGCATCGATCAGCGCCTCGGGAGTAGTTGCCGTCTCCCCGGCGATCTTTGCCGAGACCTTTGCCGCTCTACTCAGCGGATTCAGGCTCAGCCGATTGAGCACATCGGCCATGCGCTGACTCTCTGCATGCATCGGCGCCAGCACAGGATTGGGTCCGTCGCCTCGAACCACACTAGCGCCCAGATTGCTGACGATTCCGTCCGTCGTGAAGCCCGGAAGCGAAGATGGCTGATTGAGATTAACCTGCTCGCCTCTCTCCAGCGTCAACTCGCCCAGGTCAATAAAGGGACGCACGCGTCCGGTTGTGATCGGGCCCTGCTCAAGTGCAGGAGCCTCATTCGCGTCTTGAGTTCCTTCTGTCGTACTCGCGCTGTCTTTCTTCTTTTCGAAGTACCGTCCTGCAATCTTGACCGTAGGATTGATCCCCTGAAGTGTCCAGCCGGGAAAGCGGTCGAGACCGTGCCAGTCCTTGCCCAGAATCAGTTCGCGCAGCCGGCCGATCAGCGCGGGAGACATCAGCGCCGGGCCCTGCTTGTCGCCGTTCAACTGCGCCAGCAACACTTCGGTAAATCCCGGTGTCGCCGACAGCTCGCGCATCATGGCCGATAACAGAATCGTATTCGGCGGCATCGGCCCTTCAGGCGCCACGTAGATCGCGTCTCCTCTGCATCCCATCAGAGCCAACGATACTACCGCAACTGAAGCGTAAACCCGCAGAAACGACAGCATCCGCTCATGGAGCAGGTTCTTGCCACGATGTAGTCGCGGGTTTAAGGAATCGTCATCGTTCACTGCGTTCAGTATGACGGATCTGAACTTTGTCGAAGCGTGTTAGCTATCCAGCTTCTTGACGACCAGCTCGTTCAGTAGCGCCGGGTTTGCCTGTCCCTTCGACAGACGCATCACCTGACCGACGAAGAAGGCCGAGACCGTCTTCTTTCCTCCGCGATACTGCTCCACCTGCTTCGGGTTGGCCGCGATGACTTCGTCGATCATCTTCTCGATCGCACCTGCATCGGAGATCTGCTGCGGCTTGTCGCGTTCGTAGATCTCCGGAAAGTCCTTGTTCTCGCTGAAGCTCGAATCCAGAAGCTGCTTCAGCTGTTTGGAGCTGATCGTGCCATCCTCCATCAGGTCGGCGGCAAGCACCACGCCGTCCAGCGAGACCGGCGACTGCTCATCGCTCAGCTCTGCGGAGCGCAGGCGCATCGTAATCTCCGAAAGCAGAATGGAGGCCACGCGCTTCGGAGATTTTGCCTTCTTCGCCGCTACCTCAAATCGATCGGCGAAGCCGCGTGTCGCCGTGATGGTTGCGGCGTCCTGCTCGTTCAGGCCATACTCCGCAATCATGCGCGCGCGCCGCGTCTCCGGAAGCTCCGGAAGCATCTTGAAGATCTCTTCCTGCCAGCCTTTACCTACGACCAGCGCAGGAAGGTCCGGCTCCGGGAAGTAGCGGTAGTCGTGGGCCTGCTCCTTCGAGCGCATGGAGTAGGTGCGCCCCTCGCCCGAGTTCCACAGGCGCGACTCCTGCACGACGCGGCCGCCGTCTTCCAGCACTCCGATCTGCCGCTCGATCTCATACTGCACCGCGGATCGAATAAACCGGAAGCTGTTGACGTTCTTGACCTCGGCCTTGGTGCCGAACTGCTTTGCGCCCTTCAGCATCACGCTGACGTTGGCATCGCAGCGCAGCGAGCCCTCTTCCATGTTGCAGTCGCTCACGCCGGTGTAGAGCAGGATCTCCTTCAGCCGCGTCAGGTACTCGAAGACCTCGTCGGGGGTGCGCAGATCGGGCTCGCTGACGATCTCGACCAGCGGCGTGCCGCAGCGGTTCAGATCGATGTAAGTGCGGTTGATCGAATCCGCAAAGCCGTCGTGGATACTCTTGCCGGCGTCCTCTTCCATGTGCAGGCGCGTGATGCCGATGCGCTTGGTGATCGCGGTGCCGCTATCATCGAAGGCTGGAATCTCGATCCAGCCGTGCTCCGCCACCGGCTTGTCGAACTGCGAGATCTGGTAGCCCTTGGGCGAGTCCGGATAGAAGTAGTTCTTGCGCGCGAAGACGCTGGTCTCGCGGATCTCGCAGTTGATGGACTTCGCCGCCAGGACGGCATACTCCACCGCCTGCCGGTTGAGCACTGGAAGCGCGCCCGGCAGCCCCAGGCACGTCGGACAGATGTGCGTATTCGGCTCGCCGCCGTACTGGTTGACGCAGCCGCAGAAGGCCTTGGTCTTCGTAAGCAGCTGGACGTGAACCTCAAGACCGATGACGGCCTGGTATTTGGCGAGGATCTCCGGAGAAAGCGCGGTGGCAGTGGACATGATCACCCTTGATTCTACCAAGTGCGCGCGCGGTTCAGGCCGCTACCATGAAGTGGGTAGGGGATCATTTGGCTCACTACCTATGAAGTGTCATCTCACCGGAGGCCCGAAGGGCCGTAGTGGAGAGACCCCCGCATTTTGCGATGCCTGTACTGCCCGTGCCTCGCGTGAGGCAATTGTGCGACGGCATCGCAAAATACGGGGGTTCCTCGACTCCGCGACTGCGTCGCTTCACTCGGAATGACACGGGTATAAGCTGATATGTCCCCTCTCTACCTCTCCGACGCCTTGCGCGCCGTCTCGAACTCATCCCCCGGCAGCCACTCAATCATCCGGGGCGCTGAGATCGCCTCCCAGCCCAGTTCCATGCCGAACCGCACCAGCTTGGCGTTGCCGTTGAAGTCCCAGTCCGGGTGATAGTTGTCGGAGAAGTTGTGGTAATCGTGGTCGACGAAGTCCTTGTCCTTCGCTGCACCCCAGGCCTCGTCGTGGCCTTCAAACAGCTCTCCCTGGTCGACCGAGAAGGCCGGAATCCCCACGCGTGAGAGCGAGAAGTGGTCGGAGCGATAGTAGCCGCCCGCCTCCGGGTGGGCATCGGGGACGATGCGCAGGTTGAAGCGTTTCGCCGTAGCGGCGACCATTGGGTGGAAGGTCGTGCGCTGCTCTCCGTTGAGGTTGACCTCCAGCGGCACTCCGATGGGAAGGATCATGTCGTAGTTGATGTCGAGCGCGATCTGTCCGGCCGGCACAGGCGGATGCTGGCCAAGGTACTCAGAGCCGAGCAGCCCCTGCTCTTCCGCAGCGACGGCGGCAAAGATGACCGAGTGCGGCGGCTTGATGCCGGACGACGCCCATGCACGAGCCATCTCCAGCAGCATTCCGCAGCCGGTGGCGTTGTCGGCCGCTCCGTTGTAGATGTTGTCGCCAGCCATGCCGGGAACCATGCCTAGGTGATCGTAGTGTGCGGTGTACAGCACGGCCTGATCCGCAGCTTTTTTATAGAAACCGGAACCTCTCGGAGATCCGTAAGCGCGAGGCACGGCTGGTAGAACTCCGGGGATCATCGCAACAACATTGGGTGACTGGAAGCTGCGCACCTTGCTCTCGATATGAGCCTCAAGGCGCACCGGCAGCTCCTGCGCTTTGAAGCCTTTCCTGCCTGCGGCTTCGATCATCTTCTCGACACTGGTCTGAAGAATCTGCGGGCCACTATGGCCGGTCTTTTTGACGGCAGCAATGACCTCATTCAGATCGCTTTGCGGGACCCCATCTTCCACTTTCAGAACGGGGGTTACAGCACTGTGCGCAATGCTTTCTACCCAGGCGTTCAGGCTGATTGGCTTGTCATCGTGAGAATACGAATATCCCTTCGCTATTGTCAGCACAGAGCAATTTGCACATCCTACCGGGACGACTCCGCTTGCATCGAACAATCGACGCGCAACCTCCAGCTGTATCCAGCTAGCCGCGGCAAGCTGCGGGTCCTTGTTGTCGCGCAGGTAAGTCTTCTCACTGGTGTTCGAGTTCTTCACCACGTCCCAGCCATAGCTCGCGAGATCGGTGCGGTGGATGACCAGAGCGCCGATCGCTCCGTGCCGTGCAGCTTCTTCGAACTTGTACGTCCAGCGGCCATAGTAGGTAAGGGCCTTGCCGCCGAAGAACTTTGGATCGTCGGAGGGAGGGTCGCCCACGATGCAGAGCACCACCTTGCCCTTCACGTCGACGCCCGCATAGTCATCCCAGCCGAACTCCGGAGCAACGACGCCGTAGCCGACAAAGACGATGGGCGCGTTGATGTCGACCGATTCCGTAAGACGGCGGTTGTTGACCGTGTAGTCATCGCCGAATTTGAGATCGTAGCTGTGCAGCATGATGTGCATGCCGCCATCTTTCGGTTTGTCGGGCACCAGCGAGAAGTGCGTCTTGTCGGCGATGGTTTTGGTGCCTACGAAGTTCACCTGCTGGAGGTAGGTCCCGTTGTCGCCGCCGGGTTTCAGGCCGTAGGCTTCGAACTGCGAGGCGATGTAGACTGCGGCAATCTCACCCCCGCGCGTGCCAGGGCCGCGTCCTTCCAGCAGATCATCGGAGAGAAATTTGACGTGTGCCCGAATTCTTTCGGCGTCGACGCTCGCCTCCGCCTTCTTAAACGCCGCGGGGACGGACTGTGCCAGCGACGCACCGGTAAAAAGAAAAATGAAGAGAGCGGGGGAGAGGAATGTTTTCACTTGCGGGC
Organism: Edaphobacter sp. 12200R-103; assembly: GCF_010093025.1. Taxonomy (GTDB): domain Bacteria; phylum Acidobacteriota; class Terriglobia; order Terriglobales; family Acidobacteriaceae; genus Edaphobacter. Next base: position 3,565,090 of record NZ_CP048114.1, read on the forward strand.
TCCTGCCGAACGCGACGATGAACTCAGTTTAGACCGCACCAGCGACGGCTTCATCGGTCTTTCTTCGGTAACAGGAGCGCTCTCTTCGCTGAAGTCGGGCAGCTGCACGGGACGAACCGCCATTACATCCAACCGCTGCAGAACCTTTCGTGCAAGCCCGGTGAGCGGTAGTGAGTGAAGGCGGCTGGTGCGAAACCACTCGAGATCGGCCTTCGCCGCAGGGACAGCTCGCCGCAGGGCGCGATCGTTAGGACCACTGGGAGCGAAGATCTGCACGTAATAGTTGGTGTTGGTGATGGAGTGACGCAGGCGCAGCATGGGCTCGCGGCCTTCCACCACATCCAGCGGCAGCGGCGGAAGCTCATACATGCCCGCCATCAGGCTTACATCCTCGGGTCTTCGCTCCAGCAACACCTGCGTTACCGTTCCGCGCTTGCGAAGCGAGAGCAGGTGAGCGACGGGACGGCTGCGCTGCGTCGCGCGAAGCAGCGTCACGTGCTCGCCGCGTGTCTTGCACATCGAAAAGACCGGACAGTTGAGGCAGAGCGGCGCCTTGGGCAGACAGATCGTCGCTCCAAGCTCCATCATGGCCTGGTTATGGTCGCCCGCGGCGTTGGTCTTGCTATCGATGCGACGGCGTGGAACCAGTTCGGCTGCCTGGCGCTGCAGGAAGGTGCGACTGACAGTCGTTCCTTCCTCAGGCCGACCCAGAAGACGCAGCAGTACGCGTTCGACGTTGCCATCGAGCACGGGAACACTTTCGCCGAAGGCGATGCTGGCAATCGCGGCGCAGGTATATTCGCCGATACCGGGCAGCGTGCGCAGCTCCGCTGCCGTGCCGGGAAGAACCCCGCCTCGCTCTTCGATGATGAACTTGGCTGCTTTATGCAGCATGCGCGCGCGGCGGTAATAGCCCAGGCCCGACCATGCGGCCAGCACCTCCTCCTCCTTTGCAAGCGCAAGCGCAGGAATGGTGGGGAAGCGGCGAAGGAAGTTGTTGTAATGCTCGATGACGGCGGCGACGCGCGTCTGCTGCAGCATCACCTCCGAGACCCATGTGCGATAGGGATCGCTCACCCCTCGCCAGGGAAGCTCCCGCGCATGCATGCGGTACCAGCTCATCAGGCGCCGGCGAAACGAAGCGGGATGGAGCTCGCTGGAATCCGCCAGGTCAGAAGATGGTTCCGGCTCAGAGAACTCGTGGGGCTTTCGAGCGTACATGCGGGGACAGTCTATCGCCTCTTCGGCAGACGTACTATGGATAAGTTATGCGACCATGCACTTTCGCTGAATCCAAAGTAACGAGGCGGAGTCTTCTGAAGTCGGCGGCGGCTGCCACAGCACTGCATGCGAGCGGAGCTTTTGCGTGGGCTGGTCAGACCGCGCTGCCGTCCAGCTCTGCAAATGACGCTCGCTGGCGGCAGACCTGGAAGGCCGCGCTCGCGTGTCTCGCGGGAAATGTTCGCCACGTTCCCCGGTACGATCAGCCGGTGTTGTTTGAGGGTGCAGTCTATCCCGGCATATGGCAGGAGTGCGGTCCGCACGAGGGCCTGGTCTACGGAACCCTGGCAAAGTACATTACCGAGCACGATCCGGCGAAGGCTCCGTTGAAGGTCGCTCGCAACAACCACATGGCCTTCTTTGCACTGCAGCACGAAGACGGTCAGCTGCCTGCCTCCATCAAGACGACCGAAGCAGGATACGGACAGATCCAGATGGTGGTGCCTATCGCAGCCACTGCGTGGGAGCTTTCGCAGCTTACCCACGACGAAGAGCTGCTGGCGACAGCCTACAAGGCCTGCAGCCGTTGGGATGCCTGGCTGCGTCGTTATCGCAACACGCGTGGTACAGGTCTGGTTGAGGGCTTCTGCACGTACGACACGGGACACGACAACAGCCCGCGCTGGAAGGGCGTTCCGAACCGCTGTCCCGATGCCGATGCGAGAAAGTTCCCCACCGGCGTCGGCGTGCCGCGGCTCTGCCCCGATCTTTCGGCCACGGTCTATGGAGGCCGCGTAGCTCTGGCCGCAATGGCCAAAGCTCTGGGCCAGCAGGACGAAGTCTCCCGCTGGGAGTCGCAGGCCGAGGAGCTGCGTCTGCTCATCCTCGCAAAGCTGTACGACCCTCACGATGCGGCCTTCTATGACCTGGATACCGATAACAAGTTCGTCCGTGTGCGGTCCGACGTGATCAGCCGCGTTCTGGGCGAGCATGTCCTGAAGATGTCAGAGGTCCACGACCGCACGATCTTCGAAGCCGTCTGGACCAGGCAGATCCATAATCCAAAGGCGTTCTGGGCGCCGTATCCTCTGACCTCCATCGCGATGGACGACCCCACCTTCGTCAAACCGATTCCCCGCAACAGCTGGGGCGGGGCTATCCAGGCCCTGACCGCTCTCCGAGCGCCGCGCTGGATGGTGCACTACGGCAAAGGCGAGGCCCTCAAAGAGATGATGGGCAAGTGGTGCGAGGCCATCATGCGGCACATCGAGTTCCGCCAGCAGATGGATCCGTGGACGGGCGACTTTACGCAGGCCGATCCCAGCGGGTATTCTCCCGCTGCACTCACGTTTCTTGAGTTCGCACGCAGGCTGGGCCATGCTCCGGTCGGCTAGGGACTGCATACTTGGCGGATGCTCGATCTGATCTGTGGGCTACCAAACGCATTCTTGGAGGGGGTGTCATCCTGAGCGGAGCGCGCCAGCGCGGAGTCGAAGGATCTGTGGTCCGGGATGGATGGCTGAGCCAGCAGACCGCAGATCCTTCGACCCCGCTTCTTGCGATAAGACCGCGAGAAGGCTTCGCTCAGGATGACACCTTCCTGATGTTGCAGTGATTGCCATTTTCCGAATGACTGTTATCGACCGACTTACTCGAATTGACTACAAGAAGGCATATTGGGACAACTACGATGAGATTTGGGTTCATAGATACCCCAGCTAGGGCAATTGCCAGTTGCCGTGTGCCAGCCGTTTGACGATGCTTGCTCTCACCATTTCCGGAGAACATATGACGCAATCTATGAGAAGGAAGGCGCTGGGACTTCTTCTATTCTGCCTGGTGTCGTTTGGCTATGCGGGCGCGCAGGGAACCGTACCGACGTTTGTCGATAACACCGGCGGCAAGCCGTATACGCTGATGGGCGCAGACCCGGCAAAGGGCGCTACGACCACCATCCCGACCGTGATCGCACCCGTCACGCTCTCGTTTGAATCGAAGAAAGTCGCGGGCAAGCCCTTCGCCCTGGACGCAGCCAAAGATGTGCCCGCACTTCTGCGGTCGCCCATCTTTGCACCCTTCAAATTCGGCGCGGAGACGACGCAGTACGCCGATGCGATGCTGCGCTCCACCTTTCCCAACGCGAAGCAGTGGCACACGCTGCTCGGCAAGCCTGAGATCAAGCCGGTGAAGGTGACCATTCCTGCAGGCTACGGCTATGTCCTCACGTCCAAGTCGACAGGCGAGGTGGCGGCCGTAGTTGATCTCGAGTTCCTCCAGAAGGAGATCTTCAAACAGCTTCCGAAGCAGGAGGGCAAGCTGGTCTTCGCAGTCACGCACAACACGACCTTCTACGCGATGGGCGACGCCACGGTATGCTGCTCCTGGGGAACGCATGGCGTCGATCGCGCGACCGGCAACTCCTTTGTGCTGGCCAGCTATCTGCAGCGTGCTCCTGTGCCGATCGCCGACAAGGACGTACAGCCGCTCACGCAGCAGCTTGCGGAGTTCGTCAACGATCCGCACTTCGATCCGCTCTATCAGCATGAGCTTTACGAGCAGCACCTCGACCCGGCATCGGCGCCCGGCAATGCCGTCAGCTGGATGCGCCCTGATTCGATGCATCCTGGCGACGGAGGTCGCTGCGGAGGCAACCGCATCGCTTCGACCTACTTCCAGCTCCAGCCGACGGATACCAACCTGAAGAACAACTTCCCGGCGTCGGAGCCCTACACGGTCGGCAGCTATCACGTGCAGAACGTCGCCCTGATGTCGTGGTATGCCGGCTCGTCTGAGACACTGGGCAAGACCTACAGCTTCCCCGACACGAAGATCCTTGCTGAGGCCGCGCAGCCCTGCCCTGCGCGGCGTGGGCGCGGCCCCGTCGCAAACCCGACCGCTGCGCCGATCCAGCCGCCTGCGACCGACAACGGCCACAGACTCATCGGCTACTGGTCCGGCTACGCAGGAGCCAGCGGGACATTTCCTCTGCGGGACGTCTCGCCCCAGTGGGACTACGTCCTCGTGGCCTTCGCCACGCCGGACAAGAACGCGCCGGAGGGAACCCTGCAGTTCCACACTCCGACTGGAATGGATCCCGCAACGTTTAAGGCTGACATTCAGTACCTCAAGAGCAAGGGCAAGAAGGTCATGATCTCGCTCGGCGGAGGCGGGCAGCACTTCACTCTGGCAGACCCGGCGCGCATTCCCAACTACGTCTCATCGGTCACGAAGATCGTCGAAGAGTACGGCTTCGACGGTATCGACATCGACTTCGAAAGCCCGTCGCTCTCGATCGATCCCGGTGACACCGACTACCGGCATCCAACGACGCCCTCCATCGTCAATCTGATCACGGCGCTGCGGCAGCTTCACGATCACTTCGGGCCGAAGTTCATGATCAGCCTGGTGCCCGAAGGAACCCAGATTCCCGGCGGATACCCCAGCTACGGCGGGCAGTTCGGGTCGTACCTGGCGATCACCTACGCGATCCGCGACATCCTCACCTTCATCGATGTGCAGGACTACAACACGCCCCCGCTGCAGGGTCTCGATGGGGAGATCTACCAGGCCGGCAACGTGGACTACCACGCCGCGATGACGGAACTCCTTTTGCATGGTTTCAACGTGGGCGGCGATCCCAATCAGTTCTTCCCTCCGCTTCCGGCAGACAAGATCGCCGTGGGCTATCTTGTGGGTGACGTCGAGCCGACCGAGGTAACCCAGTCCATGGACTACATCATCACCGGCAAGGCTCCGGCAGGCACGCGCTACAAACTGCAGAAGCCCCAAGGCTATCCCGGAATGATCGGTGCGATGTTCTGGACTATCGATGGAGACCGCCGCCAGAACTACGTCTTCTCGAACTCCGCGGGACCGCTGCTGCACGGCTATCCCACTTCGAAATAGTCTTAACTTCACCTGAGACAACAGCCAGCCCGGGATTCGTTCCCGGGCTGGTTCCTTTAAAATCCGTATAGCCGGGGCGAATGCTCGCGGGGCATTAGACCGATGGTGCATGACACGCTCCCGCTCTGGTTACTAAATTTTCACCCGATTCTTCTCATCCCAATCTCAGTCTGCCGTATCGTATCTTCATCGCGTCGATTGCATCTTTTCTATAGTTTGCGTGACGTGCGTCGGATGCTTCCGATGTGGGCCCTTTGCACCATTTTTCCGGGAAGACAAGCGAAGAGCGCTGCTTCGTAGAGTGTGCGTCGTGGCAATTCGCAATGGAGGATAGTTTGGATATACAGAACGGTGGCCCCGTACCGGATCACATCTTGCAAACCGGTCTCGCCTTCTGGGCGTCGAAGACGCTGCTGAGTGCGGTCGAGATGGGACTCTTTACGGAACTCGCAGACCGCCCCGAGAACTTCGCTGCACTGAGCGGAAGACTTGGCCTGCATCCGCGTTCGGCGCGAGACTTTCTCGATGCCCTGGTCGCCCTCGGCTTCCTGGGCCGTACCGGCGACACCTACTGCAACACCCCCGAGACGGAACTCTTCCTCGATCGCCGCAAGCCCAGCTACATCGGCGGCATCCTCGAGATGGCGAACGCCCGGCTGTATCGCTTCTGGGGCAGCCTGACCGAAGGTCTCCGCACCGGCCTGCAGCAGAATGAGGCCAAGGAAGGAGAGGCTGCGACCTTCGCGGCTCTCTACGCCGATCCGGCCCGCCTGCGCAGCTTTCTGAGCGCAATGTCTGGCATCAGTCATGGAGCCAATCTGGCCATCGCTCGAAAGATTCCATGGTCGAAGTACAAGACCTACGCCGACCTGGGAACAGCGCAGGGCGATCTCGCCGTTCAGATCGCGCTGGCCAATCCCCATCTAAAGGGCATCGGTTTCGATCTTGCCGAGTGCGGTCCCATCTTTGAAGAGTATGCCGAACACAACGGAGTCGCTGATAGGCTGCGCTTTCAGCCCGGAGACTTCTTCCGCGACACCATGCCACAGGTCGACGCCATCACCATGGGGCACATCCTTCACGACTGGAACCTCGAGCAGAAGAAGATGCTCGTGAGAAAGGCCTACGATGCGTTGAATCCGGGAGGTTCGTTGATCGTCTATGACGCCATGATCGACGATGACCGCTCGAAAAACGCTTTCGGTCTGCTGATGAGCCTCAATATGCTGATCGAGACCGAAGGCGGCTTCGACTACACCGGAGCCGACTGTATTGCCTGGATGAAAGAGGCCGGCTTCCGTGAGGCCCATATCGAGCATCTCGTCGGACCGGACTCCATGGTCGTCGGAATCAAATAGCTCATCCAGGGCATACGCATCGCTGTGCCGTCATTGCAGCGGTGCGTATCCTTCACAGCATCCAGAGCAGTGGCTGGCGAATCGGAAAGTTGCGGTTTACCTCTGCGTCCTTCGGATCAGGATCGAGCCTCTCCCACAGCTTGAGATACTCATCCCGCCCGCACGCCAGTCCGCAAAACAACAACCCGGGAGAGCGCACCGGCCATGCATCGAAGTGCTGCACGTCCTTTGCATAGGGCCAGCTCGACTTGTCCTTCAGATAGGGATACAGAAACTCCGCCGCGCGACACATTCCGCGCCCGTCGGTCGTAGCCCAGCGTATCTCCTGCTCGCCTCCCAGCGACCACGCCAGTCCCGCCATCACATCGAAGTTGAAGATCGAGTAGCCGTAGGGCTTTGTGCGCTTCAGCTCGCGAGGATAGCTGCCGTCACGACTCATCTGCTCGATCAGCACGGTCTGGTAGCGCTCGCGTATCTCCTGGCGTGTAGGCTCGTCGTTTACCAACCGCGCAAACTCAGCCGCCTGCAGGGCCCACGCTACTGCATGATTGTTCGAGGCATCGCGCTCGGCCATACCTTTTTTGCTGTGTTGCAGCCAGCCCAGATACTCGCGAAACCACGCTGCCACGCCGGCGCTGTCTTCGTTCGTCATTGCTTTTGTCTGTTCCAGCACACTTGCCGCGCGCGCGACCTCCGCCAGATGCAGGGTGTCAATGATGCCCCAGGATCGCCCACTCACTCCCTGCCGCACGGCCTGCGCATATTCGAGGTTGGGCGTCATCCGCGTCGCCGCAGTAACGAACCACGCACGCAGATGCTCCACCGCACGATCTGCATAAGCCTTCTTCTTTGTCACCACCCACCCTGCCGTCAGCGCGGGCACGGCCATCGCCATCGCCAGCATTGCCTTGCGATGGTCGAGAAAGTTATCCGGATTCGACTTGCCATCGACCTCGACATAAGGCCCCGCCGGATTCTTCGGATTCGGCCAGAAGTAGTCCGCCTCGGAGTAGAAGTCATGCGGACCGCCAGGGGATCGCTGCGCCGGAAAGCTCGTCACCGTCGCCACAGGAACCTGCATCGATCTCGCAGCCAGGCGCAGCGTACGTGCACGATCCACGCGCCGCACCAGCGCCGCGCCATCCTGCTCTGTTGCTGCCCATCCCCGCACCCCGCGCGATGCGATCATCGCGCCCATCACTCCGCGCAGAAAAACGCGGCGGCTTGCCTGCTGTGTCATGCCATCTCCAGCAAGAACTCTAACAGCATGGCCGCATGAAAAGGTTCAACGGAACGGGAACTTACAACCAGGGAAGACACGCCACGAAGACAATCACAGCAACAAGTGCGCCTGCCAACACATCTGCCGCGTAGTGATAGCGCCCGATGACCGCCCCCAGAGAGATCAGGATCGCAATCACGAGAAAGATCGCGCCGATCCAGTGAGAGTAATAAAGCAGCACCAGCGCAATCGCAAATGCCGAAGCGACATGCGCGCTGGGAAACGAGATGGCATGAATGCTGCCATGACTCAGTATCCAGCGATTCACCTTTCTGCCTGCGCTCGGCTGTCCCGATGTACTGGTTCCGCCCTCCGCCAAAGCCCGTGGAGGAAGTGCCGGAACCAGCGGCGTAATGGCATAGCAGAGGTACGTCGCAATCAGCAGCACCAGCCAAAAGCCCCCGATCTTCCCCCGCAGACCCGCGGCATAAACCGTCAGCACAGCCACAGGCACCAGCGGATAGCACGAGAGATAGGCCATCTCCAGCAGGAAACCGATCGAGTTCGGCGCTGTTCCGGACCTTCCGGCAACATCAGGCAATAACCAATAGTCGATCTCCAACAGGCGGCTCTGAATCTCCTTGTTCGGCCCCAGGAAGAACTGTCCGGTCTGCCAGTACGGCACGAGAAACAGCGCCATGGTGACGAAGTCGAGGAGTACAAGGAAGGAGTCCCGTGAGAGCGCCCTCGCGCAAAGCTGTGTCAGCGCCAGGACGACTAGGGCACACGCGGCCAGCCCCGTCATGTTCCAGCGCCGGCGTGATGGTAGCGGGCGCGAGGTGAACTGCGTCATCCACCCTGTCAGGCAAAAGAAGACGGCGAATCCGCCCTGAATCCATTCGGAACTGCGCATCACAGGCTGTCTCTCCCCGGCGTCGAAACTTACCTCGGGCCAGAGCATTTCCCGCGAAGATGTAGAGCGAACTACGAATGTACGCGCCGTTTTCTTTCGAGGAAAACGGCATTCGTAGATGTTTCCTGACACCCTATCATCGCGGGAAATGCTCTCAACGTTACTCTTCCTTCTTCCCCGTAACCTTATACGATCGGGCTTCGACAGAGCACAAGAGACTTCCAGCAGCAATCACGCCAACACACTCACAGGCCGCGATGCCCGCCGCCCGTGGCAATGGCGCGAAGTCCGCGACGAGACCAGCTACGAGCGCCTCTTCCGCATCCATTCCCTCAGCGAAAATGGTCCCGGTCCGGTACACACCAGCGCCGCCAGACATGCCAGGTACAACAGATCGCATTCATATCCCGGAGGGCCGAACTGTGCCCCGGCTGCCGTCACACTTATCAGATGAATGGAGCTGAAGCCATAAGGAAGGTGCACTGTAAAGATGGCCACCAGCAGAACGATCGCTATCGGCACACTCGCGGCCACGATCCACATTCCCAGCAGTACCGCTGCTCCGCCAAAGATCTCAGTCAGGATCGTCAGCCACGCCATCCAGTGAAACGCCGGAACATGCATCGCGTGAAGGATCGCCGCGAATTTGTCAGGGCCTTTCGTCAGCTTTGCCAGGCCATGCTCCATAAAGCCATAACCGACAATTAAACGAAGCGGGAGAGGAGCGCATCGCGCCAATCGATCTCTTGTGTTGATCGCCATACCTCTTGTTTGATCCGCTGCAGCCGAAGTGGTCACAACTCGCCGCAAAATAGATGCAAAAGAGATACCGGCTCGGGAGCCAGCCTCAGCTACCTCGCTTCGGCATAGGCTGCGCGCACCGCACCGGCCAGCCTCCCCGTATCGGGATACCGCCCCTGCATCTCCGCCGTAATCGTCTTCACCGCCTCATCCTGCGACTTGCCTTCCTTCTTCAGCGCTGCCGCACGGTCGCGAATGGCCGTCAGGTAAACACGATAGTTCGCCATATACGTCGCATCGCCGATCGGTCCATGGCTCGGTACCACGATCTTCGGCTTCAGTGCATCCAGTACATCCAGACTCTTGAGCCAGTGCGATACAGTCGAGTAGGGGCTCGCAAACGAAGGCATCCCCTTCATCGCAATATCGCCCGAAAACAGCACGGAATCGCCCGGTACAAACACCGCCGTATCGCCGCGCGTATGGTTCGGGCCCATCGCCAGAATCCGCGCCGTTACACCACCCAGGTCCAGCGTGTACTCCTTGTCGAACGTAATGTCAGCCTTGCGAAACTTCGCACCCTTCAACAACTCCGCGTTCACCGCCGACCGCTTCATAAACACGTCGGCCAGCTGGTAGCCAAACTCGTCAATGTCCTTGATCTGGTCCTCAGAACGAATCATCTTCGTCGTCCCCGGAAACGCCCCCGCGCCCAGATCGTGCTCCGGATGCACATGCGTCGTTACCAGGTACAGCGCCTTGCCCGGAGCAATCTTCTCTACTTCGGCGAGCACCGTGCGCCCATTGCGCTCGCCCATGCCCGTGTCGATGACCAGCGCAGCCCGCGTCCCCACCACAAACCCGATATTCGGAACGCCCGGCGTCGTGTCCTTGTCCTCAATCGCATACACATGCGCCGTCAGCTTGCGCGTCGCATTCGCCTGCACCATCGGATCGCGGGGCGCGTGCTGCTGTCCTTCAACACCGACCGCCACAAACATCATCAAAGCTATTGTGATTAATGAACGCATCTCGAGCGACCTCCATCCGGCAGCATCATCATATGCCGCGAAAAGGCCGACCTGTCATTCTGAGCCAGAGCAGCGTAGTGGCGTGCTCCGCTTTCTTTCTGAGAGAGTGCCCTCTCGAATGAAGGCGCAGCCGCAGGATCGATCTTCTCTTCATTCGAAAGTGTCATCCTGAGCAAAGGCGTAGCCGTAGTCGAAGGATCTGCGGTGAGTGCTGCCGCAAAATCTTCAGGAAGTGTCATTCCGAGAGACCCTGAGCAAGCGAAGCGCGTCGAAGGGGAACCGAGGAACGCCGCATTTCGTCCGAGGCGCCACCAATTCGACCACGCCTCAAAATCCCCCACGAGTAAACTCATTAAGCCATGTCCGAAACATCAGCAACCCCCGTCGTCACCATCGCCACTATCGGCCAGCACGAAGGCAAGACCGTCACCCTGCGCGGATGGCTCTACAACATCCGCTCCTCGGGCAAGCTGCTCTTCCCGACGTTCCGCGACGGCACCGGAACCATCCAGGGCATCGTCCCCAGGGCCGCAGTGCCGGAGCAGGTCTTCGAGACCCTCAAGGGCTTGCAGCTTGAGTCGTCGCTGACGGTCACCGGCAAGGTCCGCGCCGACTCCCGCGCACCCTCCGGGTACGAGCTCGACGTCGAGAACATCCACGTCCTCTCCGCCGTCTCCCCCGACGATCCCTTCCCCATCACCCTCAAGGAGCACGGCGTCGACTTCCTCATGGAGCATCGCCACCTCTGGCTGCGCACGCCGCGCCAGTCGGCCATCCTGCGCGTCCGCGCCACCATCATGCGCGCCGCCGCGGAGTACTTCGACACCCACGGCTTCGTCCGCACGGATCCGCCCATCCTGACGCCCAACGCCTGCGAAGGCACCAGCGAGCTCTTCGAGATGGACTACTTCGACGACGACAAGGCCTACCTGACGCAGTCCGGCCAGCTCTATATTGAGGCGACGGCGCTTGCTCTGGGCAAGGTCTACAGCTTCGGCCCCACCTTTCGTGCCGAAAAATCAAAGACACGCCGCCACCTCACCGAGTTCTGGATGATCGAACCCGAGGTCGCCTTCCTCGAGCTCGACGGCCTGATGGACCTGGCCGAAGCCTTCATCACCCACATCGTCACGCGCGTGCTCGAGCAGCACCGCGCCGACCTGAAGGTAATCGGCCGCGATGTCGCGAAGCTCGAGGCCGTTGTCGCCCACTCCGGCAACGCCCCTGAATCCGTCATTCTGAGCGAAGCGAAGAATCCCCGTATTTCGTCCGAAGCGCCACAGACGCCCACGGAGACAAACCAAAGTGTCATCCTAAGCGAAGGCGCAGCCGAAGTCGAAGGATCTGCGGTCAAGACTGCCGCCAACCGTTTCCCAAGATTGAGCTACGAAGAAGCCCACGCCATGCTCGAAAAGGCCTACGCCGAAGGCAAACTCGAAAACCCGCACAAGTACGGCGACGACTTCGGCTCGCCCGACGAAACTTACATCAGCAGCCAGTTCGACAAACCGGTGATGGTGCACCGCTACCCCGCGGCCATCAAGGCCTTCTACATGCAGCCCGACCCGCACGACCCCACCAAGGCACTCTGCGTCGACGTGCTCGCCCCCGAGGGCTACGGCGAGATCATCGGCGGCTCCCAGCGCGTAGACAGCTACGACCTGCTCAGGCAGCGCATCGAAGACCACAACCTCCCACTCGCCGCCTTCCAGTGGTACCTCGACCTGCGCAAGTACGGCTCCGTCCCCCACGCCGGCTTCGGCATGGGAATCGAACGAGCCGTAGCCTGGATCTGCGGGCTGGATCACGTGAGGGAGACGATTCCGTTCGCTAGGACGCTGAACAGGATCTATCCCTAGTTCCCAAATGGGATCACGGGGCGAAATTCGAGCGAAAATCCACACCAGTTCCAGCTAATATTACGCAATGCTGCACAAACTGCCTGAGCCTACCGACCCCTCGGAAGAGTTGAGAACTTTCGTCAACGGACGCCGTTTCGGCGCAATATTGGCTGACCCTCCATGGCAGTTTCAAAACAGAACAGGCAAAGTAGCGCCAGAGCATCGCCGTTTGTCACGATACGGCACATTGACTCTGCAGCAGATTAAGACACTTCCAGTTGTGCATGCTGCCGCACCTGCATGCCATCTTTATCTGTGGGTTCCAAACGCGCTTCTTCCTGAAGGATTAGAAGTGATGAAGTCATGGGGCTTCCAGTACAAGACGAACATTATTTGGCACAAGATTCGTAAAGATGGCGGTTCAGACGGCCGAGGCGTGGGATTCTATTTCCGCAACGTGACCGAGATTCTGCTGTTCGGTATCAGAGGGAAAAACGCTCGAACGTTACAGCCTGGCAGAACTCAGGTTAACTATTTGGGGAGTCGTAAACGTGAGCACTCACGCAAACCCGACGAACAGTACCGCTTGATCGAAGAGTGTAGCTGGGGACCATTTTTGGAGTTGTTCGGCAGAGGAACGCGAAGAAATTGGATTACGTGGGGCAATCAGGCTGAAGATTACTCCCCAACCTGGAACACATATTCGAATCACTCACGTTCTGAAAGCTCTTTATTTACGAAAGTCAACTGAATGGGCACAAGTCTAATTCCAGAGGTCATCCATCGAAAATTTGAGATTGCCGAGCGACATCATGCCTCATCAATTCTCTACACAGATTTTTCATCAGAGTGGGACGATCTAATCGAGATGCTTTCAGGATTTAGTCTTCCGAAAAGTAAGATCGTAGCCGCAGGCAAAAATAAATCTCCAATCTCCAAGGGTATAGATAAATTCTTCTACGATAGAGGCTGGAAGGAACACACCTTTGACATCAAGGTCATCGCAGACGATAAAGAAACATTGACTCCCACTCATCACGTGGACTATTTCAAAAATCGTGTTGCTGTTGAAACAGAATGGAATAATAAAGATCCGTTCTTTGATCGCGACCTGACGACATTCCGCCTTCTATTCGAGCTAAATGTTCTAAGTGTCGGCGTTATCATTACTCGAGCAGCCGAACTTCAAAACATATTCAATTCACTCGGCAAGGGAAGCTCCTATGGAAAGTCAACTACACACATGGGGAAGCTCGTGCCGAAGATCGAGAACCGAGCATCAGGCGGATGTCCCGTATTAGCATTTGGAATCAAAGCGGAAGCTTACGATCCGAATAACTAACGCAAGTAGGGGGCTGGTGGCCCCATACATCAAACTCATTCCGTACTTCGGGTGCCCCATTCATGCAGTCTCATCGCAGGAGTGGGACATTCGCGCAGAGCGCGAACCCGCACCTTTCTCTGGTTCCCATTCGGCACGGAGCTGCTCCTGATACTGCAACCTATCAACTGCGTTCCTCTTCCGAAGCGCGAACGATCTCTGGAATCCGGCATCGTCCCATTTAGTCTGTCTGCGCATGAGATGACCTCACATTAATATCAATATTGCGGTCCTGCCGGGTGCCCCGTCTTCGCGAAGCCGAGGTGGGCATTCGCGCGAAAGCGCGAAGCATTTTTCCCTCTCCTCACGACTCAGACTTTCAACATCCTTTCACTCGCCTTCCTCCGCCGAAGGGAGTACCTTATCCCGGTACGCAACCACGTCGGACGAAGCACCCGGCAGCCCAACCCTCCCCATAGCTTTCGGCCCACAAAGAACGACTCGATCAAAACCACTGCCGCGTGCACGCCGTAAAACCTCCACTCCTAACCCACATTCCTGAGGGGAACATCATGGCAGACAAGGTCTCGTATCTTCCCAAGGGCTACAACTCCGTCACGCCTTACCTGGTCGTCAGGGGCGCCGCGAAGGCCATCGATTTCTACAAGAAGATCTTCGGAGCCACCGAAACCGTCCGCATGCCGGGCCCCAACGGCACCATCGGCCACGCCGAGCTCACCATCGGCGACTCGCACATCATGCTCGCGGACGAATCGCCCAGCATGGGCCCGGGACACATCAGCGCCGACACCGTCGGAGGCAGCCCCGTAAGCCTCTACGTCTATCTTCCCAATGTCGACGAAGTGATCAAGCGCGCCACCGCAGAGGGTGCGAAGCTCCTCAAGCCGGTCCAGGACCAGTTCTACGGAGATCGCTCCGGCTTCATCCAGGATCCCTTCGGACACCTTTGGGGCATCGCCACCCACATCGAAGACGTCACTCCCGAAGTGATGAAAGAGCGCCTGCAGAAGATGATGCAGCCCGCATAGCCTGATGTGGCAGGAGGCAAGCCGCAACTCCCCGCCTCCGCCACGAATCCGGGTGCCCCATCTTCGCGACAGCCTCATCGTCGCTAAGGTGGGACATTCGCGCAAAAGCGCGAACTCATTAACCTCTCTCCCGTGCTCATTTACTTCGTGAGAGTTACCATATCCACGGTCCAAATCACCTCACCGGACCGCGAGGATCACCCCAATGACCACCTCCGCCACCCACCCCACCTCCAGCGAATGCCGCCTCCTTCAGCCCGGCAAGACCTTCATCGGCAAACAGGGCCTCGAGTACGCCGTCGGCATCTCCGCCGAAGCCGTTGGCTCGCAACACATCCACATGCAGCTCGTCACCATTCCTCCCGGCGGACGCGCCCACGCCCACAAGCACGCCTCGCACGAGACCGCCATCTACGCGCTCCAGGGCGAATCGGGCGTGTGGCACGGCGAGCGCCTGGAGCACCACACCATCGTGCGGCCCGGCGACTTCTTCTACATCCCCGCCAACATGCCGCACCTTCCCTACAACCCCAGCACTACCGAACCGGTCGTCGCCGTCATCGCCCGCACCGACCCCAACGAGCAGGAGAGCGTCGTCCTTCTGCCCGAGCTGGACAGCATCCACCCCCCAGCCTGAGCCCTTCAGGACCATCCGGAACACGGCACCCACCGGGACGCATCTACCCAACCACGCCCTCAGCCGAGTATCGTAGAGAGCCATGCGCACCCGAGCCACCTTCCTCGCCCTTGCACTCGCCGCCACTCTGCCCGCCATCGCACAGACCGCATCCAACACCCTCACCCCGCAGGAGAAGGCCCAGGGCTGGCATCTGCTCTTCGACGGCAAGACCTCCAACGGCTGGCACGGCGATCACAGCCCGAACTTCCCGACAACCGGCTGGCAGGTTAAGGACGGTATGATCTCTGTCACCGAGCACGGCGGCTGTTCTGTTTAGCGAGCGGCTGCGGCGTGCTCCGCTTGCCATTTCTTTGCCTCTGCCGATTTCACCCACTGCCCTGCAATCTGCCGTGTGGAGACGTTGAGGCGGTTCCACAGGTTGATGACGGCGACGTTCAGGGCCAGGGCCGCGAGAGCCTTCTGGTCGTAGAACTGCGCTGCCTCGATCCAGACATCGTCGGGAACTGGATCGGAGCGGTCGGCCAGGCGGGTCGCGGCCTCGGCAAAGGCCAGGGCGGCGCGCTCCGCAGCGGTGAAGTAGGGAGCGTCGCGCCATGCGCCGACGGCGATCAGGCGCTCGTCGGTCTCGCCGATCTGCCGCAGCGTGCGCGCGTGCATGTCGACACAGACGCTGCAGCCGTTGATCTGGCTGGCGCGCAGGTAGACGAGGTTCAGAGTGAGGGCGGGGACGCCATTTTCCTGTTTTGCTGCGGCGCCGAGCGCCATGAGGGCCTGCATGGCCTCCGGCGATAGATTGGCGGGAAGGGCGAGTCGTGGTTCCATGGTTCTGTATCTCCTTGAGGGATTGGGAATTGACCGTCGAGACAGGCTCCACGGCGACGCGATTTCCGCCGGCTGTCACACTCGGCAGAATCGGTTCGTCATCACCATGACGGAGCTGATCGGAGCGATGTGACAGCTTCAGGGCAGAAGATCTTTTTGAGGGATGACAATGCCGGCACAGGAATGGGTGACAGAACAGTTTGAGCAGAACCGGGGTCGTCTGCGCGGGGTTGCATTCCGGATGCTCGGCTCCCTGAGTGAGGCGGACGATGCCGTTCAGGAGGCCTGGTTACGTCTGAGCCGTTCGGACGCCGATCGGATCGAAAACATGGGAGGCTGGCTGACGACCGTGGTCAGCCGCGTGTGTCTGGATATGTTGCGCTCCAGAAAGTTGCGCCGCGAAGAGTCGATCGAGGTCCAGCCCTCTGCGCCTGCGGCGGCCGCGGTGTCCGACCCGGAGCGCGAGGCTGTCATGGCCGACTCGGTGGGTGTGGCACTGCTGGTCGTGCTGGATCGCCTGGGGCCTGCCGAGCGGCTGGCGTTTGTGCTGCACGACCTGTTCGGTGTGGCATTCGATGAGATCGCCGGGATCCTGGGACGAACCGAGATGGCCACGCGGCAGCTGGCGAGCCGGGCTCGGCGCAGGGTGCAGGGCGCTCCCGCTGAGGCATCCGGAGACACGGGCCAGAGGCGAGACCTCGTTCGCCGCCTCTTAACGGCTCTCCGTGCGGGAGACGTCCCGGGGATGGTGGCTGTGCTCGATCCGGACTTTGTCCTGCGGGTGGATGAGGCATCGATGCAACCGGGTGGTCAGCGCGAAGTGCATGGCGCCGAGGTCTGGGCCAGGCAGGCGGTGGTCTTCGCCCGAGGAGCGCGTTTTGTGGAAACCGTGCTGGTGGACGGTGTTCCCGGAATGCTGCTGGCTCCGCATGGACGCCTGATGCGGGCGTTGCGTTTCACCTTTACTGAGGACCGGATCGCGGCTATGGAGGTGATTGGCGATCCCGGCCACCTGCGCGAGTTGGAGCTGGCTGTCATGGAATAGCGGGGGCCCCATTCGGTTTTGATCGGGGCAGGCTCTAACGCGGCGGCCCTTCGGGCCTCCGATCGAGGTGGCACTTCCTTTGGGAATCGCTCAGATTCTCGATGGAGAGAACGTATCGCCGGCGGCAGGCTCTCTTTCCCTTCTGCCGGAGATATTTTGCCGATGATCAAAGAATCCGCTTGCAACTTTGCAAAGTTCTACTATCGTGTCTCCATCCATAGGAGCGCCGCCATGAATGTTTCACGCAAGATCATGCCTGGCCGAATACCCTCTTCCCACAAGTTGTCCGCCGACACCCTTCGAAGACTTCGGGGTGTGGCCTCCGGGGCCACGACTGCCGCTGTGTCCAGCACTTTGCTGCTGACCGGCAACGGCGCCAGCACCGCAGCTGCGGTGCTGGCGCTGGCAGAGGAGACCGGGCGCAAGCTCGTCCATGTCGACCTCTCCGCGGTTTCCTCGCAGTACGTGGGAGAGACAGAGAAGAACCTCGACCGCCTCTTCGCCACCGTCGATCCTGCACACGCCATCCTTGTCTTCGATGAGGCCGACGCTCTCTTCGGCAAACGGAGCGAGGTCAAGGACGCGCACGACCGCTACGCCAACGTCGAGCTCTCCTGGCTGCTCGAGCGCATCGAATCTTTTCCTACCCTGGCCGTCTTCTCCCGGAGTTCCGGCGACGAGCTGCCGCCGGGCTGCCACTTCTGCAATCACATCCGACTGCCGCAATAACGCGGTTTTCAAAGGCAATTCATGGGCCACAGCAGGGCCGTCGGATTCACCGTACATTCACCAAAAGAAATTCTTCAGCCATCAATCCCTCCGGCCACATCCGGCGTCCCATGAGTATCGGATCATGAAGATGGACTGTAAAAAATGACCGAACGATCCGATCTCTCCTCGCTCCGGCTGAAGCAGCGCGTTTGATCTTTACCGACGAGGACAGGAGGAAGCTTCATGGCTATGACACCTGTCTTTACCTGCCTGTGCGGAGTCCAGAAGAAGACAACCAATCATTGGGTTCTCGCCTCGGTAACTCCTGCTGGAATCACTTTTATGCCCTGGGACTGGAAGCTGGCACAGAGCGACGACGTCATCGTGCTGTGCGGAGAAGGCTGCGCTGCCGCTCTGCTGAGCCGTTGCCTGGGAGAATGGAAGCAGGCAGCCCCGGTCGATAAGGAACTCGCTGTAGCGGTCTGACGCCGCTCCTTACCATCGCAATCAGGCCAGCGGTATTTACGCTTTTTCGATCACGGCCTCGGGCTGCTGTGCATACTCTGCCCAGGAACCGTCGTAGAGGCTTACCTGGGTAGCTCCCGCTATTTCGAGTCCCAGCGCAATCACTGCTGCCGTCACGCCTGAGCCGCAGGTGGTCGTGACGGGTTGTGTCACGTCCACGCCCTTTGCAGCAAAGAGTTGGCGCAGTTCCTGCGCATCCTTGATGCGTCCATCCGCCGCCAGCTCCGTAAACGGTACTGAGCCTGCGCCTGGCATATGGCCTGAGCTGAGGCCAGGGCGTGGCTCTGGAGCTGTTCCGGCAAACCGTCCAGCCGAACGTGCGTCAAGAATCTGCCCCTTCGCCGCGATGATCTGCTGGACTTCGGCAAAGCTCTTCACCGCCGGGGCATCCAGCTTCGCTTTAAAGCTGGCCGTCCTGCGTTTGACCGCGCCGGATTCGACCGGTTGCCCCGCCGCCACCCATGCCTGCAGCCCGCCGTCCAGAAGGTGGACTTCGCGTGCACCGAAGGTACGCAGCATCCACCAGGCGCGCGGGGCCGAGAAGACGCCCGTCTGCTCGTAGACCACGATGGTCATGTCGTCCCCTACGCCGAGCTCCGCCATGCTGCGCGAAAACTCCTCCGCGCCGGGAAGCATGTGGGGCAGCGGTGTGCTGTGGTCCGAGAGCTCGTCGATGTCGAAGAAGACCGCGCCGGGAATGTGACGCTCCAGGTAGCGCCCGCGCGTATCGACGGGAGGAACGACGCCCACCGGAGGCAGCGTGGCGTCGAGCACGACCACCCGCGGGTCGCCCAGGCGTTCCGCGAGCCAGGAGACAGAGACCAGAGGATTCATAGGGACAGCTTACTTGTTCTGTGCTCTTTTCGCAGGCGAGCCAACTACCGCTCCCGAGGGTACCGCGCCGGATTACCTGCTCGAACTTCCGCACTATTCCTCTGCCGCTTGTCGGAGACTGGAAGAGATGAAGAAAAAGCAGTGCATCGGAATCCTCTTTGGCGGGCGGTCCGGCGAGCACGAGGTCTCGCTCCTCTCTGCCGCATCGATCCTCAAGGCCATCGACAAGAAGAAGTATGAGGTCGTCCCCATCGGAATCACCAAGGAGGGCCGCTGGGTCACGGCCTCTGACGCGCACGCCCTGCTCACCGGCAGGCAGGCGCCGGAGAATCCACGGCTGGCTGGCGATCCCGCAAGCACACCGACCGCCGCCGTTCTCAAGCGCGGCGAGGCGGTCATCATACCGCCGGTTCCCGCCGAATCGCTGCAGCCGCTGCAGTTGAGCGCAAGCGCCGTGGCTGCAACCCACCCTGCGCTCGATCTCGACGTCATCTTCCCGGTTCTTCACGGAACCTTCGGCGAAGACGGCACGATCCAGGGACTTTTTGAGCTTGCCGACATCGCCTACGTCGGCTCCGGCGTGCTGGGCTCGGCCGTCGGTATGGATAAAGCCGCGATGAAGAAGGTCTTCGCGGCAGCCGGTCTTCCGCAGACTCCGTGGATCTCGCTTCTGCGCAGCGAGTGGCGCACCAACCCGCGAGCCTGCACGAAGAAGATTGAAGCCGCGCTCAAGTACCCGCTCTTCGTGAAGCCCGCGAACCTCGGCTCATCGGTGGGAATCAGCAAGGTCCACGACCGCTCCGAGCTGGCCGCGGCCATGGATGAAGCTGCCAGCTTCGACCGCAGACTCGTCATCGAGCAGGGCGTCGGCGGCACGGGCGCAAAGCCGCGCGAGCTTGAGGTCGCCGTGCTCGGCAACGACTCGCCCGAGGCCTCCGTCGTCGGCGAGATCGTTCCCGGGGCGGAGTTCTACGACTACGAGGCCAAGTATCTCTCCGACGCGAGCGTTCCCATCATCCCGGCAAAGCTGACCGCCGCCGAATCGAAGCAGATTCGCCAGATGGCTATCGAGGCCTTCAAGGCATGCGACTGCGCCGGTCTGGCTCGCGTCGACTTCCTGATGGAGCCGGCACCGAAGAAGGGGAAGAGCGCGAGAAAGCCGCGCATCTTCCTCAACGAGATCAACACGCTTCCCGGCTTCACCAGCATCAGCATGTACCCCAAGCTGTGGGAGGCCTCCGGATTGTCGTATAAGCAGCTTATCGACCGGCTGATTCAACTGGCCATCGAGCGCCACCGCGAAAAGCAGGAGACGAGCTTCTCACGCGGGTAAACGGATGGCTTCATTGACGTGGCCAAGGGAGCAGGGTAAAGTGGCGCACGATGAAAAGAGTCTTGGCACTCGCGTTTCTTATGGCTGCTGGAACGTTGGGCTGGTCGCAGCAGCGCCCGGCGATCACTGGCATCGCCTTCGTCCGCGTCTACACCAGCGATGCTGTAGCTTCAGCGAATTTTTACGGCAAGACGCTGGGTTTCAGCTCCAGTAGGGCAGGAGCGATCACGCGCTATCCAGTCAATGACCTGCAGTGGATCGAGGTGGCTCCGTTGCCTTCGCCTGCTCCGGCTTCGCGGCTTGAAGCTGTCGGCTTTATGACCCGCGATGCGCAGGCGCTTGAGAGCTATCTGAAGGGGCATTCGGTCCAGATCGTCGATCCTCTGCGCAAGGGCCGCTTCAGCGTGCGTGACCCTGAAGGCAACCTGATCTTCTTCGTCCAGGAGGTCAAAGGCGCAGCGGTTCCTCCGGCCGTGCCTGCGACTGCGGTCTCACACCGCATCATCCACGCCGGTTTCGTCGTCAAGGATCGCGCGACAGAGGATCGCTTCTATCGCGACCTCCTCGGCTTCCGGCCTTACTGGCATGGAGGACCGGACGACACGAAGACGAACTGGGTCAGCCAGCAGGTTCCCGATGGTTCGGACTGGCTGGAATACATGTTGAACATCCGTCCCGACGCTACGCTGAAACAGCTTGGGGTGTCGAATCACATGTCGCTGGGAGTAGCCCACATGAGCGACGCCATCGCTGCTCTTGAGCGCAACCACTGCGAAGGCCCCAGCTGCACGGCTTCCAAGACAGGACGCGACGGCAAGGTGCAGCTGAATCTCTATGATCCGGACCTGACGCGTGTCGAGATGATGGAGTTCCAGCCTGCGGAGAAACCCTGCTGCTCCGAATTTACCGCGAGCCATCCGACCGAAAAAGAAGCCCGCTGATCCTGAGTCAGGCAAGGCGTGCTGTCATCGAACCAGATTCAGCGCATAGAAAAGGCCAGAGCGATTCCATCGCGTCTGGCCTTCGTCTTCTGCAGCCGAAGATTTACTTCGAAGGGGCGGCTGGAGCAGCCGGAGCCGATGCTGCGGCAGAGCTGCCGGAGTCGCTCGAAGAAGTAGACGAGGTGGAAGGCGGTGAGGACGTCTTCGCTTCCGATTTGCTCTCAGTGGCCTTCGACTTGGAATTTCCGTAGCCGTCCGCGTACCATCCGCCGCCCTTGAATGTGACTGCAGGCGCCGAAAGGACCCGCTCCAGGTGTCCGCTGCAGTGCGGACAGACCGTGATCTCCGGGTCGGAGAACTTCTGGATCTTCTCGGTTCGTTCGTGACATTCCGTGCATTCGTACTCGTAGAGGGGCATGGTGTGACTGTTCCTGTGATGAACTGTGGCTCCGCCGTCGGCGAAACCAGCTTCTATCTCTGATTCTAAATCGGACGCAAAAAGAATGAGGCCCTGCGCCGTGGTTGCGCAGGGCCTGAAGGGGTAATTTACAGCTTGCCCAGCTCGACGAGGCGAACGCTGGCGATAGCCTCTACCTTGCGGAGAGACTCGATGGCGGCATTGGCCGCCGCAGCGTTGGGAACGTCGATCTGGACGACAGCCAGTGCCTGACCCTGCGGCACGCGCTGCGAACGCGCTCCGCGAGCCGGATCCTGCGCCCGTCCCAGGGCGAAGTTGGCGATGTTGATCGAATGCTCGCCCAGGATGGTGCCGATGCGGCCGATGACGCCCGGTACGTCGTGATTGCGGATGGACAGCAGGGTTCCCGTCAGCGGGGCCTCGATGTCGATTCCGTCGTAGGTCAGCAGGCGCGGCGAGCTTCCGTGCAGCACGGTAGCCGAGGCGGACGCATCTCCCGCCGAGGAGTGCAGCACCAGCTTCAGGACAGAGCCTGCGCCGCCGGTGGCGAACTCCTTCTTGTCCTCCTGGACCCGAACTCCGCGCTCTTCTGCAATGGCCGCGGCGTTGATGCGGTTGGCGGCCTTGTGGGACTCATTGTTGCCCTCAGACCCCGCGAAAATCCCCGCCAGAGCGGCATTGCGGACCAGGTCGGTCTTGCCCGATGCCAGACGCCCCGTGTAGCTGATCTGGATGTTCTCCAGGTTGCCGGGCGTGGCGTGCGAAAGGAACTGCCCCAGGCGCTCGGCCATGTCGATGTAGGGAGCAATCTCGGTGTACTCTTCGTGCGTCAGCGAAGGCAGGTTGACTGCATTCTGCACTACGCCCAGCTTCAGGTAGTCGCGAACCTGGCGCGCCAGCTGGATACCGATAGCCTCCTGGGCCTCATCGGTCGATCCGGCGATGTGCGGCGACAGGATGACGTTGTCGAGACTAAAGAAGGCAGACTCCTTCAACGGCTCCTTACGAAAGACGTCCAGCGCTGCCCCGGCGACGTGTCCGGACTTGAGGGCTTCGGCCAGCGCCTCTTCGACGATCAGCTCGCCGCGGGCGCAGTTGATGATGCGGACGCCCTTCTTCATGATGGCCAGCGAGGTCGCGTTGATCAGGCCCTCGGTCTGCGGGGTCAGCCCCACGTGCAGCGTCAGGTAGTCGGAGCGGCGGAAGATCTCGTCGATGGGAACCAGGGTGACGTCGTTCTCGCGTGCAATCACCGGCGCAATGAAGGGATCGTAGCCGATCAGCTCCATGCCGAAGGCGCGGGCGCGGCGTGCGACCTCAAGGCCGATGCGGCCCAGGCCGACGATGCCCAGCGTCTTGCCGCGGAGCTCACGGCCCTGCAGGGTCTTCTTCTCCCACTTGCCGTCGTGCATGGTGGCGTTGGCGCGCGAGATGGAGCGGGCCATCGAGACCATCAGGCCCAGCGTCAGTTCGGCGACGGCGACGGCATTTGCGCCCGGCGTGTTCATCACGACGATGCCGCCGAGCGTGGCGGCGTCAGTGTCGATGTTGTCGACGCCTACACCGGCACGGCCGATGACGCGCAGCTTCGGTGCGGACTCCAGCAGTTTGGAGTCGACCTGGACGGCGGAGCGAACGACCAGGGCATCGGCGTCGGCCAGCTCGGCCGGAAGTCCGTTCTTGATCTGATCGGCGGTGACAATCTGCCAGCCGGGCTCCTGCTGGAAGACGGCGAGGGTGGCAGGGGAGACTTTTTCAGCGATGACGATCTTCATGTAACTCCTATTCTAAACAGGAAGCGGACGAGCTACCTTCAGGACAGATCGATACGATCCCACCGGAAAGGCGCACTTTCATAGCCGCTCCTCTCAGAAATACACGGAGGAAGACGGCCCAGGTTTACTTCTCTCTTAGATTATCGATCCCCAGGTCTTCGACCACATTCGGGTCGGTCGCCTGCAGCTCTTCCAGCAGCGCCTGGTCGGAGAGATCGAGCAGTTTGCCCTTCTCCCAGTCGTCGTGCAAAGTTTTGCGGATGCGCTTAAGAATCGGCTCGTCATCGACCTCGATGGCAAGCTCGCGCCGGCTGTCGAAGCTACCGGGAGCGAAATTAATCGAGCCGATAATCGCTCTCGCATCGTCTGCGAACAGCAGCTTTGCATGCAGCTTGATGTGCTTCAGCTTGCGAACGGGAACGCCGAGGTCCTGCAGGATGCGGAGTCCGCTGACGCCTTCGACCAGCTTGTCCTTTTTCAGCTTGTGAGGCGGACGCGCCATCACGTGAATCTTGACGCCACGCCTCCAGGCGCGCACCACGTGCTCGATGATGACCGGGTCCTGGTAGCGCTCGTTCTGCAACCACAGCGAGTGCTTCGCGCTGTCGATCAGCTGGCATAGCCTCTGGCGCCCGTTGCCGGTGCACCAGATCAGGTGCGAGTGGTCGCCTGAGACGAACTTCGTGCGCTCCCAGTCGGCATCGAAACACTGAGCCACCTCATCGACCTCGTGGCGATGGGAGGTGACGACTGCATAGTCGCGAGTCTCGGTAAAGTTGCGGGTCTCCCAGTTGAGAGACTCAATAAACGCCGCAGCATCATCGATGACCATCGACTTCTCATGCGTCAGATCGAAGTGAGGATTACTGTCTTTGACGTCGACGCCAGCCTCGTCCAGCCGCTTCCGCGTCTCGTCATTTTCTTTCTGGCCGTCTCGCCGCTCCGGGTTCAGCATCACCCGCACCTTTACACCGCGTTTATGAGCGGTGATGACGGCTTCAATCATCTCGGGGTCGGAGAAGACGAACATCTTGATTCGCAGTGAGGAGCGCGCGTTCACGATGGCGTTGAGCAGGGGCTGAGCCGAATCGTCAGGCAGGATGATGATCGAGCGGGACATCGAGGTTTCCCTTCGCTCCTCCATCGAAGCATGGAGAGAGTAGCGCCATTTTACGGGATGGTCGCGCGATGGAGCAGTGCATGCAGATAAGGGGGTAATCCATCCCGCCAATGAAGTGTCATCTCGACCGAAGGCCCAAGGGCCGGAGAGAGAACCCGCATTTTACCTCTGCCCGCACAGCCGCGATGCCTCAAGCAAGGCAAACCCATCCCAGCCAGCACCCCAAAATGCGGGGGTTCCTCGACGCCGCTGCGCTTCGCTCGGAATGACACAGGTGATGAACGGATACAGTCCCCAGCTACGTCACGGCCTCATCGGGCGCTGTATCGAACTGCGTGCGGTACAGGTCGGCATAGATGCCATTGCGTCTCAGAAGTTCCTGATGGGTGCCGTTCTCCGCGACCACGCCATCCGAGATCACCAGGATGCGAGTGGCATCGCGAATGGTAGTCAGCCGGTGCGCAATCGCGATCACCGTTCGGCCCTTCATCAGGGTTTCAAGCGCATCGATCACCAGCTTCTCGGATTCGCTGTCGAGCGCCGCCGTCGGCTCATCCAGCAGCAGAATGGGGCTGTTCCGCACCATGACCCGTGCGATGCCGATCCTTTGCCGCTGCCCTCCCGAGAGCGTTGACCCGCGCTCGCCTACCATGGTGTCGTAACCCTGCGGCATGCGTGCGATGAACTCATCGGCATTTGCCAGTTTCGCCGCCGTAACAATCTCTTCGCGCGTTGCCTCGGGATTTCCGAAGGCGATGTTCTCAAGGATCGTTCCGTGAAACAGGATGGTGTCCTGCAGGACATAGCCGATGTGATCGCGCAGAGCCTTGATCCGATAGTCGCGAACATCCACGCCATCTATCAGCACGGAGCCGCTTACTACATCGTAGAATCGCGGGATCAAACTGACGAGTGTGGACTTACCGCTGCCAGTGGGACCAACGATTCCCACGAAATCCCCCGGCTGAATTCGGAACGACACATCCTTGAGGATCGGAAATGCAGGGTCATAACCAAAAGCGACATGACGGAACTCGATCTCGCCCCGCACCGTCTCGGGAGCGATCGCATCCGGCTTCTCCGTAAGAACGGAGTCGGTATCGAGGATGCCGCGGACCCGCTCTACCCCCACGGTCACCTGGGCGATGGCGTTGGTGGTTGTCGCAAGGTCCTTGACGGGTTTGAAGAAGCGGCTCAGGTAAGCCAGATACACGGTAAGCGAGCCCACGGTCATCGCGCCGGTAAGAATCAGCGCCGCTCCGCGCCAGAGCACCACCGCCGTGCACATGGCCACGACGACGGTCACCACGGGCGAAAGCAGCGCCTTGACGCTGCGTGCCTTCAGGGCCGCGCTCACGGTCGCCTGGCTGACCGCCTGCAACATCTTTTCCTCGGTAAACTCCTGGCCGAAGGCCTGGACCACCTGCATCGACTCCAGCCCCTGTTGAACGACGGCCATAATCTCGCTCTGCTGCTTGCGCACCTCGTGGGTCGCCGCTTTGACGGCCTTCTTGAACCGCGAGACGAAGAAGAGCAGAAACGGCGTCACCGCGACCGCGATCAGCGTGAAGTCCCAGTTGAGCCAGAACATCAGCACCAGCATGCTCAAAATGGTCAGCATGTCGACGAGGATGTCGAGTGTCGACGACGAGGCGAAGCCCTGGATGGTCTGGATATCGGTGGTCAGGGTGCTGATGATGGGGCCGGTCTGATGGGTGTCGTAGTAGCCAAGCGACAGCCGCTGCAGATGGTTGTACATGCGCATGCGCAGGTCATGCGCCACCCACTGGCCTACGCTCTCGGTGAAGTAATTATCGATATAGGAGGCAAGCGCACCGAGAGCCGAGATGAGTACATACAGCAAGGCTGCAACCAGCGCGATATGCAGCCGGTTGCCATGCGCCAGTGCAGGTCCCAGCAGGTCATGCAGCCACCGCGCCATGCGATGATCGCTGACGACGTTGTCGAGGATGATCTTCAGAGGCCAGGGCGCAGCCAGGCTCATCAGCGTCTCCACGATCATCGCCAGCAGGATGATCAGGAGCTTGCCGCGATATGGACGGACTAGACTACCGATAAAACGAAGCATCGGACGATTCCCAGGGAGTGTCCGCATCGTAACGGAAGCCCGCAGAGAAGAGAAGTTGTTTCCTGCAAACCAGGCAACCCATCTCAACGGGCATCCGAAATGCGGGGGTTCCTCGACTTCGTTGTGCTCCGTTCGGAATGACACATGTTTGTCAGGAGCGTGCGGCGAAAAGATGTGTCATCTCCGGACTAAACGGTCTTCCTGGGAACCCCAGCATGACTCCGCTAGACGTAGGCAATGCAGTCGATGGCCAGGCCATAGTCGCCTGCGGGAAGGGCGGCCGGCTGGACGGTATTGCGGGCCGGGAAGACCTTGCCCCAGTTGCGCGTCTTGTAGACGGCGTTCATGCGATCGAACTGCTTGATGTCTTCCATAAAGATGTTGATCTTGAGGACCTTCTCGAGCGAGGAGCCGGAGGCGACCAGGTTTTTTTCGATCTCGTCGAGCACCCATTTCGTTTCCTCTTCAATGGTGCCTTTCACGCGGCAGCCGATTCCGGAGACAAAGAGGAGGTTGCCGAAGGAGACGACGGTGGTGAAGGGAAAGGCCGTCTGGGATTTGCCGGTGGCATCCTTCTTGACTGCCGGTTTTGTCTGGGCCGAGGCCTCCCTGGTGATGAGGGCTCCGGCGACGGCTGCTTTGGTCGCGTTCTTTAGGAGGCCTCTCCGTGTCTGCTTTTCCATGATTGCTCCCTGTGGTTCTGGTTGGATTGAATCTCGATCATGGTACAGAAATCGATTCGCACTTCAGTAGAGACGCGAGTGAGGACCGTTCTTTGTCCGAATCCGGACAGGAGTTTTCGGATGTGAACAGCAAATATTACCTGGGCCGCTCGCAATCTACTGAAACGGAGATGGTTAGCCGTGGAATTAGGATGGACTATCAGCTGCATGCCCTATGTTGGATCGGAGGAGTTATGCGCTCTTTGTTCCAGGATCTTCGTTACGCGTATCGCCAGCTCCGGGGGACGCCGGTCTTCGCTCTGACCACGATCTTTACCCTCGCTCTGGGTATTGGGGCGAACGCAGCGATGTTTTCGGTCATCGACCAGGTTCTGTTGCGTGCGATGCCATTCCCTCGCGCGAATGAAGTGGTGCAAATGGCGACGCGGAACGAGAGTGGAGGCTTTTATCCCACTTCGCTGCCGGACATTCGCGACTGGCGGGCACGAAGCCATTCCTTCTCGGAGATCGCGTACTTCACGGTGCAGGTTCCTGCACTGGGAGGGACCGATGATCCGAAGCTGGTGCCGCAGGTGGTCTCGAGCGCGAACCTGTTTAAGCTGCTGGAGGCGCGCCCCCTGTTGGGAAGGACGTTTGTGACTACGGATGGATCGGCGGGTCATACGGATGTCGTGGTGCTGTCGGAGGGAATCTGGAGGCAGCTCTACCATGCCGATCGCGGGATTGTCGGGCGGGCAGTTCCAGTGAATGGGATTCCGCATACGGTGATCGGGGTGATGCCGAAGGGATTTGCGTTCCCGGTGAACACGGGAGATAACGCAATCTGGACCCCGCTGGCGAGCGACGAAAAGACGATGCAGGACCGAGGCTCAGCCATGCTGAACGTGATTGGACGGCTGCGGCCGGGAGTAACGCTCGACGACGCACGGCGCGAGATGAATTCCATTCACGAGCAGCTGCGACACGAGTATCCAAAGGACGAGAGTGCGAATCCGGTCGAAGTCGAGCGTTATGCGGAGGTGGTGACAGGCTCGGCTCGTCCGGCAGTGTTGGCGCTGGAGGGCGCTGTCTTCGCGGTCTGGCTGATCGCCTGCGCGAACGTTGCGGGACTTCTGCTGGCACGAGGAAACAACCGGCGGCGCGAGGTGGCCGTGCGTGTGGCGCTGGGAGCGTGGCGTGCACGGCTGGTCCGTCAGTTTCTGACGGAGAGCCTGCTGCTGGCCCTGGCCGGAGGCGCCCTGGGCCTGGAGCTTGCGGTTCTCTCGCTCCATCTTCTGAAACAGTATCTTGCAAACGCCATTCTGTTTGGAGATCAGATCCACATCGACCTGAAGGTATGCCTGTTTCTCTTTCTCGCCTCGTGCGTGTCTGCAGTGGCGTTTGGGCTGCTTCCGGCGCTTCATGCCTCGAAGGTATCTCCGCAGGACGGACTGCGGGATGGCGCCGTTGCAACCGGAACGAGCAGGCGACAGACGCGCTGGCGCGATGGGCTGGTGGTGGGGGAGATTGCCCTGACGCTGACGCTATTGCTGGCGGCCTCCCTGATGGTGAGGACGCTGATCTCGCTGCGGCACACGCGCACCGGGTTTGTTGCGGGAGAGGTGACGACGGGGGAGATCTATCTACCCAGTCATACGTCGATCCTGATGATGGCAACGCCTGCCGGCGATAAACAGGCTTCGGTAATCGATACGTTCTACAGACCTCTGTTGGAGCGCGTGAAAGCGCTACCGGGCGTGCAGACGGCGGGGCTTACGACGGTGCGTCCCCTGCAGGGCGCGTGGGACTTCAACATGACGGTGGAGCTGAATCATC
Organism: Edaphobacter sp. 12200R-103; assembly: GCF_010093025.1. GTDB lineage: Bacteria > Acidobacteriota > Terriglobia > Terriglobales > Acidobacteriaceae > Edaphobacter. The sequence continues at coordinate 3,594,444 of NZ_CP048114.1, forward strand.
ATCCGAAGTTCGAGCGCTCGGCCCATGCCGATGCGCAGGCGCGGGCAACGACAGCGGAATATTTCACGACCATGGGGATTCGGCTGCTGCAGGGGCGTTTGTTCGCAGATACGGATTCGGCGGACACACAGCCGGTTGCCATTGTGAATCGCACGTTTGTGCGGCGTTTTCTGCCGAATGAGAATCCGATCGGCCAGCAGGTGCGGTTCAACGATAAGGGCGATCGGCAGTGGTCGACGATTGTGGGAGTGGTGGATGACAGCCCGCAGAAGACGCTGGGCCAGGCCCCGCTGCCGGAGATCCACTACAACCTTGCGCAGCTGCTGCCACAGGACGATCTGTATCCGATTCTCGGCAATCTTTACATGAATATTGCCCTGCGTTCTCCTCTGCCTTCGGATGCGATTCGGCGCGAGCTGGAGCGCACGGTGCATCAATTACGGGCGGATGCCGTGACGCAGAACGTGAAGAGCATGCAGCAGGTGGTCGATGACTCGCTGGGCAACCAGGTGCTTGCGATGCGGTTGCTGGGCCTGTTTGCGCTGGCTGGGCTGGTGATTGCCGTTGCGGGAATCTATGGGTTACTGGCGTATTCGGTGAGCCAGCGGACGAGGGAGCTGGGGGTGCGGCTGGCGGTGGGAGCGCAGCGGGAGAACATCCTGTGGATGGTGTTGCGGCATGCGCTGGTTCTGCTGACGATTGGAGTGGGGTGTGGAGCGTTGCTGATGGCCATCTCCGGGAAGTTCCTGACGGTCTGGCTGGGATACAGGTTCAGCGGGTACGATGTTGTGGCGATGCTGGCAGTGACGCTTCTGCTGGTGGTTTGCGGGATGGTGGCGAGCTATCTTCCGGCGCGAAGCGCCTCACGGATTGAGCCCGTGGTGGCACTTCGGACGGAGTAGGTGCCGTTCCTTTTGCGGTGCTGTCTTGCCGGTATGCCTGGAGCTTTGTATCCGCTGCAGGCAAAATACAAGGGATTCTTCGCCTTCGGCTCAGAATGACGGCGGCTCCAAGTAGTGACTACACTGCTGTTCGAGCTTTCAGGCCGGGATGAAGCGCATGGAGGCGGAGTTCATGCAGTAGCGCAGGCCTGTGGGCTCAGGGCCGTCGTTGAAGACGTGTCCGAGGTGCGCTTCGCAACGTACACATCGCACCTCGGTGCGGGCCATGCCGAGCGAGACGTCTTCGCGCTCCGCGACGTTCTCTTTGGCGATGGGCTGGTAGAAACTGGGCCAGCCGGTTCCGGAGTTGAACTTGGTCTGCGAGCTGAAGAGTGCGGTGTCGCAACAGAGGCAGCGAAAGATTCCGTGGCGGTGCTCGCGCCAGCTAACGCCGGTAAAGGGCATCTCGGTGTCGGCCTGACGGGCGATCTGGAAGGAGTTTTTGCCGAGCTGGTCGAGCCAGGCGCGGTCGGATTTGAGGATCTTGGGGACGGTCTCTTTGCCGAGGCGGGTGCCGTCGTCTTTGAAGTCGACGATGGTGACCTCGCCGGGGGTGCCGTGCACGTTCTCACTGGCTTCGACGTGGGAGTGACTCAGTCGAGAGAGAGCGATGTACGCGGTGGTAGCGGCCCCTCCGATGAGGAAGAGGCGGCGGGTGGTGTGTTTTTGCTGCTGGTCGAGGATTCGTTCGGAATCGAACATCGGGACTCCCGGAGCGCATGGGTGTGGATGCGGTCCTCTTTAATAAGATGGGGAACCCCTGGAAAGGTAACGCTGGATGGCGAACTCGATTCGGGTCCCCATCACGAAGCCACTTTTGCGGGAACGTAATCAAAGGATAGGCGTTCGGGATTATCGACTCGGCAGACAAACCGCAGATCCTTCGACTCTGCGCTGCGCGCTTCGCTCAGGATGACACTCTTGGCAGGAGCAGGAATTAGCTGAGCGCTTTTCGTGCTGCTTCGAGGACGAAATCGACATCCTGCTGGCTGTGCGCGGTGGAGACGAAGGCGGCCTCGAACTGGCTGGGCGGTAGCCAGACGCCTGCGTCGAGCATGGCCCGGTGGAACTGGCCGAAGCGCACCGTGTCGGAGGCGGAGGCGCTGGCGAAGTCGGTGACGGGCTTGTCTGTAAAGAACCAGGTGAACATGGAGCCAACCTGGTTGGTGGTCAGCGTAACCCCTTTTTCCTTCGCGATCGTGGCGACTCCCTGAGCGATGGCCTGGGTGGTGCGGTCGAGCTGGGGGTAGACGGTCTGCTCGTTGGCGATGAGGTGCTCGAGCGTGGCGATTCCGGCGGCCATGGCGAGAGGGTTTCCGCTGAGGGTTCCGGCCTGGTAGACGGGGCCGAGCGGGGCGAGGCAGTTCATCACGTCGGCGCGCCCCCCGAAGGCTCCGCAGGGCAGGCCGCCGCCGATGATCTTGCCCAGCGTGGTGAGGTCCGGCCGGACGTTGTAGAGGCGCTGGGCGCCGCCGAGGGTGACGCGGAAGCCGGTCATGACCTCGTCGATGATGAGCAGGGCGCCGTGCTGCTCGGTAATCCTGCGCAGACCTTCGAGGTAGCCGGGGGCGGGAGGGATGGTTCCGGCGTTCCCGATGATGGGCTCGAGGATGACGCAGGCGATCTGGCCGGGACGGGCGGCGAAAGCGCCGCGGACGGCGTCGAGGTCGTTGAAGGGCAGCGCCAGGGTGTGCATCACGGTCTCGGCGGGGACGCCGGCGGAGCCGGGGATGCCGAGGGTGGCGACTCCGCTGCCGGCCTTGACCAGCATGGCGTCGGAGTGGCCGTGATAGCAGCCTTCGAACTTGATGATGAAGTCTCGGCCGGTGAAGCCGCGAGCCAGGCGGATGGCCGACATGCAGGCCTCGGTCCCCGAGGAGACGAAGCGCAGTTTTTCCACAGAAGGGAAGCATCTCTGGACGAGTGCCGCGAGCTGACTTTCAGACGCAGTGGAAGCCCCGAAGCTGGCGCTGCGACCGGCGGCGTCGCGGATGGCCTCGACGGCGGTCGGAAAAGCATGCCCGAGGATCATGGGTCCCCAGGAGCCGAAGAGGTCGAGGTAGCGGTTGCCGTCCTCGTCGTAGAGCCAGGCTCCTTCGGCATGGGTCAGAAAGGGAGGATCGCCTCCGACCGAGCGAAAGGCGCGGACGGGTGAGTTGACGCCGCCGGGAAAGACGGCCTCGGCTTTCTGCTGCAGAAGGCGGGAACGGCTGTGCTGGAGAGGCATCCAAATCAGTATAGGACGGGAGGATTCCTGTTGCTTCGACGGGCAAACCGCAGATCCTTCGACCTCGCCCTTCGGGCTTCGGGCAGGATGACACCAAAATGGGGATCGGGGCATGGGACGGTGATGACTGCAGAAGGTACGGGTGATGATGACTGGCGGAAGAGAGAGGTGATGATGACTGCAGAGCAGAGAGCGGAGCTGAAGGGTCGGGTGGTACTGCTGTATGACGGACACTGTGGGCTTTGCAACCGGGTGGTGCGGTTCTGCGCCACGCGCGATCCGGCACGAAAGATGCGGTACGTTCCGCTGCAGTCGGAGGTGGGGCGCGAGCTGCTGGCGCGGTATGGAGAGACGCCGGATTCGCTGGAGTCGGCGGCTATCTTTCTGCATGCGATGACGCGCGAGGAGCGTTTCTTTCATCATTCGGACGCCGTCGCCTGGGCGCTCCGACAGCTGAAGGCCCCGTGGAATTGGGTTGGGAGGCTGGTCGGATGGATGCCTCGATTCCTTCGGGAGGCGGTTTATGCATTCGTGGGGAGGGTGCGGTATGCCGTATTTGGACGATATCCGGTATGTCCCCTGCCTTCGGCGGAGATGAGATCACGCTTTGTCGGACTGACGGACGCCGGGTGCGTGCGGACGTAGAGAATCGAGGGGAAACAAATGCCGGGCCGGGGGAGGGTCTGAGAGTTCCGGGGAGTGCTGCTAGACTAAAAACTCTGCACTTTTGCATATAAATCCCCTGGAGAGACCCTTGCCGGAGAACATCCCTACGACCGACGCGACCACCCCGGACAGAACATTGCAGAAGCAGGGAGCTGGAGAAGCAAAGCTGCGTGAAGCGGCGGCCTCGCAAAAGAGCGCCGGCGCGAAGACCGCTAAGAGCCAGGGCAGCCGTGGCATCAGCTATGCGGACGCCGGGGTGGACATTTCGGCTGCGGACAAGTCGAAGCACCGCATCAAGATGTTGGCCCGCAAGACCTTCAACAAGCAGGTACTGAGCGAGATCGGCGGCTTCGGCGGCCTGTTTGCTCTGGATCTGGAAAAATTTCCGAATCCCGTGCTGGTTTCTTCAGCCGATGGTGTGGGAACCAAGCTGAAGGTGGCCTTTGAGCTGGGGATTCACCATACGGTGGGGCAGGACCTGGTGAATCACTGCGTCAACGACATCGCGGTGCAGGGCGCGACACCACTGTTCTTCCTGGATTATCTGGCAACAGGCAAGCTGGAAAACTCGGTGGTGGAGACGGTCGTTCAGGGGATCTCCGAAGCCTGTCGCGCGAATGGATGCGCACTGATCGGTGGAGAGACGGCGCAGATGCCGGGGTTCTATGGCGACGGCGAGTATGACCTGGCGGGCACGATCATCGGCGCTGTCAGCCGCGAAAAGATTGTTACCGGCGACGGGATCCAGGTGGGCGATATTCTGCTGGGTCTGCCATCGAACGGGCTGCACACCAACGGCTATTCGCTGGCCCGCAAGCTGCTGTTCGAAGTGGCAAAGTATGGTCCGGACCAGTATGTGAACGAGCTGAAGGACAAGACCGGGGCGGCGCTGATGAAGATTCATCGCAGCTATCTGGCGATTATCAAAAAGCTGGTTGCGGGTGAGGTAGTGGCCGGGATGGCTCACATCACCGGCGGCGGCATTACGGAGAACCTTCCGCGCATTCTGCCGAAGGGCATGGGAGCGCAGGTGGATCTTGCGACCTGGCAGGTTCCACCGCTGTTCGAGCACCTGCAGAAGCTGGGCAACGTGGATCAGGATGAGATGCTGCGGACGTTCAATATGGGCATCGGGTTGATCGTGGTGGTTCCGGCGGAGAAGGTGAAGAAGGCCAAGGCGATTCTGAACCGCGCCAATGAACGGCACTGCATTATCGGACGGATCGTTCGGGGCGAGCGCAAGGTCAGCTACAACTGACGTCGATATCGCCAGACGAAAAATAATATCGATTTTGATGAATCCGTCGAGGGGGCTGCGGCGTACTGAAACTGCACGTGAGGTTTTGGTGCGCAAAGGAGCCCCTATCGTGAGCACGTTTGAAGAGATTTTAGAGAGACGAAGGGTCTCGCGCCGCCGCTTTCTGAATGTGGCGGGTGCAGGCGCCGGGGCCGCCGCCGTGATGACGCTGGCGGAGGGCTGCGGCGGCAGCGGAGGCCAATCGTCGGGCACGACAACGAACCCGCCGCCTCCTCCCCCCACGACGCCCGTGACTCCAACGCTGACGGACACCGACGTTCTGAACTTTGCGTTGAATCTTGAGTATCTGACGGCGGAGTTTTATCTGCGCGCGGTGACGGGTTCGGGACTGTCGAGCGACGATGCAGGCTCCTCTGCCGGTGCGGTAACCGGAGGAACGCAGGTACCGTTCGATCCGTCGACGGCGTTCCTGCCGCTTGCCAAGGAGCTTGCCAACGACGATCAGGGCCACGTGCGCTACCTGCGCAAGATGCTGGGAACGGCCGCGATCAGCAGGCCGGCCATCGATTTTACGAACACCTTCAATGCGGTGGCCGTGGCCGCGGGATTCGGACCGACGTTCAATCCCTTCGCCGATGCGAACAGCTTTGTTGTGGGCGCGTTTCTGTTTGAGGACCTGGCTGTGACCGCGTACCACGGCGCCGCCCTGTCGCTGACGAGCAAGGCGAATCTCGCGGCTGTCGCGGGAATTCTGGGCACGGAGGCTTACCATGCTGGCGAAATACGGTCGCTGCTGATCCAGTTGGATGTTCCTTCGATCACGTATGCGAACCAGATCTCCGTATGGCGGGGCAAGCTGGGCGGCGGTGCGGAGACGACGCTTTCCGGCAGCGCGGTGGTGGCTGCCGACACCAACTCGATCGGGTACAGCCGGACGACCGACCAGGTTCTGCACATCATGTACCTGAGCGCGAGCGCGGGGGTGAAGAGCGGCGGCTTCTTTCCCAGTGGCATGAACGGAACGATTAAAACAGCAGCGAGCTAGCGCGAGCCAGGAGACGAGAATGACCCACGAAGAGATGAGATCGACGATGGCCGCAGTGGAGGAGAGGCGCTCGTCGCGGCGGCAGGCGCTGCTGATGGGTGGCGCGGCGCTGGCGGGGCTGGCGTTGAGCAGCAGGGCCTTTGCGCAGGCGACGGTAAGCGACAACGACCTTCTGAACTTTGCCTTGAACCTGGAGTTTCTGGAGGCGCAGTATTACACGCTGGCGGCGACGGGGATGACGCTGGACCAGGCGGGGATCTCGACGAAAGCGGGAAACGGCGGCGCCGGTGGCGCAGTAACCGTGAAGGCCAATGCACAGGTTCCTTTTACGACGCCGCTGCTGAAGAGCTTTGCGGCGGAGTTGGCCGTGGACGAACAGAACCACGTGAAGTTCCTTCAGTCGCAACTGGGAAGCGCAGCCGTCGCTCAGCCTTCGATCGACCTGTTGAACAGTTTCAATACCATCTTTCAGAAGGCGCTGCTTGGCTCGAACTTCGATCCCTTCGCTAACGAGGCGAACTTCCTTATCGGCGCTTACATCTTTGAAGATGTGGGCGTGACGGCCTATCAGGGAGCGCTGAGCCTGCTGTCGAACAAGACCAGCCTGGACAAGGCGATCGGAATCCATAACGTGGAGGCGTACCACGCGGCGGCGATTCGACTACGCATCCTGCAGGGAACCTCGACGATGCAAGTTGCGACGCAGGCGATCTCGGCTTTGCGCGCCACCCTGAGCGGAGCGGCGACTAATGATGACGTCGGGGTCGGCCTGATTGGAGGAGCGCTGTCGATTGTAGACAACGACGATAACGGAATGACCTTTGCCCGGACGACCTCGCAGGTGCTGAACATCGTCTATGCCGGTGGACCTGCGGGAACGGGAGGCTGCTTCTTTCCTCAGAGCATGAATGGAACGATCAGGTAGGTAACCAAAAACGATGTTACGAAAGGGTGGGACAGAGTCACTAACTTTTGCGTGGTCTGGATCCTGAAGAGGCGCATACTAGGCGCATATCAGGAAAGACTGCATCCATGACGGATCTTCAAGATCATCCGATTGACCTGCCTATCAGTACGTTGCATCAAGCGGCTTCTTCCGAAGGGGAAGATGCCAGAGAGAGTGATGACCTGCTATTGCGTTGCGTCCGTGAAAAAGATGCTGACGCAATGACGACGCTGTTCGACCGGTACGGAGGGATGGTCTACTCCATCGCTCTGCGAGTGCTGCACGACCCCGGGGGCGCAGAGGACCTTCTGCAGGAAATCTTTCTTTTGTTGTGGAAGAGACCGGAGAGCTTTGTCTCCGGCAGGGGCTCACTGGGGGCCTGGCTCCTGGTGGTTACAAGGAATCGGGCTATCGACGTCCTGAGACACAGAAGACCGACGGAGCAGGTTGAAGAATGTCGGCTTAGCTCCTGGTTCAACCTGGCTGCGGAGGTGGAGCGGGAGGAGGCGATCCAGAAGATCGCCACGGCCCTGGCGATACTTCCTGTCGAGCAGAGAACGGCATTGGAGCTGGCTTACTTTGAGGGACTGAGCCAGACAGAGATTGCCCGAAGGACCGGGGAGCCGCTGGGAACCGTCAAGACCAGGATCCGGTTGGGACTGATGAGTCTTAGAAAGGCATGCAGGCATGAGCAGCAAGGTACATATCGCGCAGGAGGAGCTGGCTCTATACGCGATGGGGAACCTTCAGGTCGAAGACCGGGACGAGGTGCGCTGTCACCTGCAGGTTTGCACGGGGTGCAGAGAAGAGCTCAGCAACGTTGTGGGTGATCTGATCGCCCTGGCTGTTGGCGTGGAGCAGCATCCCACTCCGGAACGCGCACGTAGAGAGTTTCTGAAGAGGATTGAATCAGAGTCGCGCTTTAGAATCGAGGAGATGAGACGAACCCCGGTTCCAAAGGAAAAAGATTGCGTAGACTAGGCATCCTTCTTTCAGGCAGAGGCTCCAACTTTCTTGCGATTCATCGTGCCATCGCCGATGGCCGCATTCCAGATGCGGAGATCGCCGTTGTGATCTCGAATAAGACGGAGGCCAAAGGGCTGGAGGCGGCTCGGTCGCTCGGCCTGCCCGCGCTGGCCATTCCGCAGGAGGGCAAGGGGCCAGCGGCGCGCGAGACCCACGACACGAAGATGATCGCCGCATTGACCGACTATGGTGTCGAACTGGTGTGCCTCGCCGGCTACATGCGCATCATCTCGCCGGCATTCGTCGAGGCGTTCCCGAACCGCATCCTGAACATTCATCCTTCGCTGCTGCCTGCGTTTCCGGGCCTCGATGCGCAGCAGCAGGCGTTTGAGTACGGCGTCAAAGTTGCGGGATGCACAGTTCATTTTGTGGATGAGGCAGTGGATCACGGAGTGATCGTGCTACAGAAGACAGTGCCGGTCCTGGATGAGGACACCGTGGAGACGCTGTCGGCGAAGATCCTCGAGCAGGAACATATCGCCTACCCGGAGGCGATCGCGCGGGTGCTCAGCGAGACGCATGGGGTCGTTGGACGGCGGTATCTTCCGGCGTAATGCGAGATCGCTGTGATGGACGGGGGTCGTCCGAGCGCCAAGCGATGATCGCGAAGGTAAGGCGCTCCAGAGATTTCCTTAAGAGTGTCATCCTGAGCGGAGCGCGCCAGCGACTGCGCTTCTCGCGATAAAGCCTGCGAGAAGGCTTCGCTCAGGATGACACCTTTGGGGATGTTCCTCGAATTAGATACCAGCAGCGGCTGAGGCTGAGATGGATGACGCTCCCTAGGTGCTCTGGGCCCCGCGCATATCCTGCTGATCGCGGGCGTCGCCAAGGGTCACCTTCACATCCATGCGTTTGCGGCCGCGGTAGATGGTGACGGTGACGGTATCGCCGGCGCGATGCGAGTTCATCGCGGCGGAGAGGTCCTGCGGGCTGGTAATCTCCTGCCCGTCCATGGCGACGATCAGGTCCCCGCCGAGCATGACGGGGATGTTGCCCTGGTAGGCGCGCTGGGTTCCGCCGTGCAGGCCGGCTTTGTCGGCGGCGCCGCCGGGAAGGACGCGCTCAATGAGGATGCCGTAGTCGGCGGGAAGGCCGATCTGCTCGGCGATGTCGGGACCGATGGGCAGCGTGATGATGTCGAGCGTAGGCCGGCGGATATAGCCGTACTTGGCGTAGTCGTCGAGCATGGCGCGGGCCGTGTTGATGGGAATGGCGAAGCCGATGCCGGAGCTCTGGTCGGCGCCGTTCGAGGCGATCAACGTGGTGATGCCGATGACCTCGCCGTGCGAGTTGAGCAGCGGTCCGCCGGAGTTGCCGGGGTTAACGGCCGCGTCAGTCTGGATGGCGTCTTCGATGGGATTGCCCTGTGGACCGCGGATGGAGCGGATTGCCGAGATGATGCCGCGCGTCATGGTTCCGTTCAGGCCGAAGGGATTGCCGATCGCATAGACGCGCTGGCCGACCACCAGGTTGCGGGAGTTTGACAGCGTGACAGGCGTCAGGTCGGGAGCATCGATCTTGATCAGCGCGAGGTCGTGGTTCTTGTCGACCGCAAGCACCTTGGCCCGGTACTTGTGCTTGTTGGAGAGCATCACCTCGAGCCGCTGCGCGTTCCCGATGACGTGATTGTTGGTGAGGATCAGCCCCTCTTTGGTGAGGATGAACCCCGAACCCTGTCCCTGCTGGGGAACCGGACCGTAGAAGAAGTCGAAGGCGACCTCGGTCGAGGTGATGTTGACGACGGAGGGGAGGGCCTTCTTGTAGACGGCAATATTCTGCTGCTCTTCCGAATCGAAGGCGGGCTGTGCCGCCGCCTCGGTGAGGTGGAAGCTGCCCATCGGACCGCTGATCGGCGTTTCGCTGGCGGCATCCGCGTTGGAGCTGGAGTGGAGCCAGGGGAAGAGTCTCCCGGTGGACGACGAGTGCGTCGTCACGTAATAGAAGCCGGAGAGAAGAAGTACTACAAGCAGGACGGGGCGTAGTTTTCTCATAGATTTCCTGGATCGTTGCATCGCATCCATGCGTATGGGCCGCGCTGGCTTAATTGTATCGAGTCGCGGCGCATGCAACCACAGAGGCTGCCAACGGGCTGAAATCAGGCGGGATGCGGGTGGCGGGGGGACCGATGGATGATCTGGCGATCAGGAGTGTTCGTCCTAGCCGATTTATCCCTTCACAATCTATGTACCGATAGCTACGTAACCTGCAATATTGGTTGCCGGGAGGCTGGATCGATGAAACTGCACCTTGTTGTGGCGATGCTGTCGGTGGGGCTGATGGCGGCTGCGCAGGAGAATCCTGCGGCGAAGATTACGGAGAACCATGCGGTCACGGAGGCCGATGGAACGGTGCGGGAGCAGCGCGTGATTCCGCTGCCGCAATGGCTTAGTCCTGAGGCGAAGGCGTGGATGAGCCGTCCCATGACAACGGATGCGAATGTGCCGCAGACCATTGAGCAGCGGCGCGCGATGCTGGACGCCTCGCAGGCGCGCCATCGCGATGAGCTGCTGAAGATGTTTCCTGTAACCGTGAAGGACAGCACGGTGGCCGGCGTGCCGGTGCGCGAGGTTGTTCCGAAGACACTAAAACATCAGGACCGCGTACTGATCTGTCTGCATGGCGGCGGCTTCAATGCAGATTCGGGCTCGTATTCGGAGTCGATTCCTGTGGCGGGGCTGACCGGGGTGCGCGTGGTGAGCGTGTTGTATCGGCTGGCTCCGGAGAATCCTTTTCCTGCGGGTGTGGACGATGTAATCGCGGTCTACAAGGAATTACTGAAGACGTACAAGCCGAATCGTATTGGCATCTTCGGCAGCAGCGCGGGCGCGGCGCTTACGCTGGAGGTGGCCGTGAAGCTGAAGCAGCTGAAGATGCCGATGCCTGCGGCGCTGGGGCCATTCTCCTCATCGGCGAGCATGGTGGAGGGTGGCGATTCGCGGTCGCTGTACAACACGGATGGATGGCGCGGCTATGTGCCGGTCCAGGATGGCAAACAGAATGCGGAGTATGTGGGGAAGACGGACCGGCGCGATCCGGTGCTGTCGCCGATCTATGCCGATCTCCACGGCATGCCACCGGCTCTGTTCATCACGAGCGAACGCGATCTGCTGCTGAGCTCGACGAGCGAGTTGCATCGTGCGTTTCTGAGAGCGGGAAACCGGTCGCAGTTAATTGTGTTCGATGGCCTGCCGCATTGCTTCTGGAATAACAATCAGCTTCCGGAGTCGCGCGAGGCGTGGGGGTACATGGCGGAGTTCTTTGATCGCGAGTTGGGGCGGTGAGGCTATAGAGCGCCACGCCTGAGGGTCCGGCCTGCCTGAATCGACCCGCGCTCCAGGAGAGGACGGCCTACATCAGGCGACGAGGTCGCCAGATATGGGCAGCCGAACAATTTAGTGGAACGCCGGTTTTGTCTGATGGGTTGCGAGATACTGCTGCAGGTGAAAGAGAAGGATGGCCCACAGGGTATTGCACTTGCGGAAGCTGCCGTTTGTGTCGGGCCATCCGGTGTGGCTGAACTCTACGAGTGTTCGTCCGTCAGCGACGGACGATAGCTTGAAGCGAGCGATCGTGCCGACGGAGTGTCCCGGTCCCTCGATGCACTTCCACTCCACGATGTGGGCATCAGGCTTGATAATCTTCCATTCAAAACTGGGGCCGTCGTTGGAATGTGTCGTGAAGGTTTCGCCCTTATCGTTCGTGCCGGCGGTATGCCACTTTGCCAATTCGTGTGCGTTCGTCAACGCCAGGCAGATGGCCTCAGGCGTCGCGTTGGTCTTGATCTCGTGATTGATGTCAGGCATTTTTCCCTCAGAGAAGCGGATTATATATGGCGGAAGGTATCGAAGATGAAATGAAGTTAAGCGCAAACCATTGCAGGTTAGCGTCTTTCATCGATACAGGATCGCAGGCGTTGTACACTGCTGTTCCGGCCCCCTGCACATTTTTTTCGTATCGGTTTTTTGACTCTGCAATGAGGGTATCCATGCGTGCCTACCAGGACTTTCGGGAGTTTCTCTCTGTACTCGAACAGCAAAAACAGCTTTTGCGCATTACGGATCCAATCAAGCTGGAGCCGGACATGGCGGCGGCATCAGCGGCCGCGACGAAGCTGGGGAATCGCAGTCCGGCGCTTATGTTCAACAACATTGCCGGTTATCAGAACGCGCAGATCGTGACGAACGTGCACGGCTCGTGGGCGAACCATGCTTTGGCATTAGGCATGGATCCGGAGACGGGAGTGCGAGACCAGTTCCTTGAGTTTGTGCGCCGCTATCGAATGTTTCCAGGTCAGCTGGAGCGTGTGACTTCGGCGCCGTGGCAGGAGGTTGTGATTGATAAGGACATCAACCTGTTCGAGATTCTGCCGCTGTTCCGCTGGAACCAGGGGGACGGTGGTTTCTTTATCGACAAGCCGTGCGTCATCAGTCGCGATCCCGATGACTGGAACAACGACGATGTAGAGAACGTAGGTGTCTACCGATTGCAGGTAAAGGACAAGAACCATCTGGGCATTCAGACGGTTCCGCAGCACGATATCGCGCTACAGCTTGCTCATGCGGAAGCGCGCGGCGAGGACCTTCCGGTGGCGATTGCGCTGGGCAATGAGCCGATCATCACGCTGATGGGTGCGACTCCCATGCTGTACACGCAGCTGGAGTACAAGATGGCGGCGGTAATGCAGGGGCAGCCATATCGTGTGGTGCAGAATGCGAAGGGGCTGGACATTCCTTACGGCTCGGAGGTTGTGCTGGAGGGAAGGATCCTGGCGCGCAAGCGGCAGCCCGAAGGACCGTTCGGTGAGTTTCCCGGCTACTACTCAGGCTGTCATCAGTACCCTTTGATTGAGATCGATCGTATGCTGCACAGGAAGGACCCGATCTATGAATCGGTCTACGTGGGCAGGCCGTGGACGGAGCTGGATTATTTACAGGCGTTGACGACGAGCGCGCCGATCTTCGATCAGATCAACGCTACGTTTCCTGAGGTGCAGGCAGTGAATGCGTTGTACACGCATGGCCTTGTGCTGATTGTCTCGACGAAGGTTCGTTATGGCGGCTTCGCTAAGGCAGTTGGACTGCGAGTGTTGAGCACACCGCACGGACTGGGCTATGCAAAGGTGATCATTGTTGTCGATGCGGATGTGGACCCCTTCGATCTGAACCAGGTGATGTGGGCGATGTCGGTGAGGGTAAATCCGGCAGGCGATGTGCTGATGATGCCGAATCTTGCGGAGAACCTGCTGGATCCCGCGTGTCAGCCGAGCGGGATGGTGACAAAGATGATCATCGATGCGACGATGCCGGTCCCCCCGGATACCCGAGGCGACTACGGCGAGATTCTCGAGACCCCCATGGGAACCGATACATGGCTGCAGAAGCTGGAAGCGTTGACGAAGGAGCTGCAGAAATGAGCGCGACAACACAGGGAAGTGGTGTTCCAGTCTGTCCGAGGTGCCGGTCAAATACAACCGAGGTGCGCGGCGTCTCTCCGGTTGCGGGAGTCTGGACTGTCTATGGATGCGATACCTGCTTCTATACATGGCGCAGCACAGAGGGAGAGCAGAACACGAATCCGGATAAGTATCCGGAGGTGTTTCGTCTGAAGCCCGAGAACCTGCCGAAGCTGCAAGTCGCTCCGAGGATTCCGCCTCTGCAGCCTAAGGCTCAGTAGGCGGCAGAGGTCGCGATTACCCATGGTCTTTGTATTTTATGTAGTGGATGGAGCATGCTGATTTCAGAGGCGGGGCCCTTTTGTGCGGGAGTAACATCGTCTGCATGATTCGCAGGCGCAGATTGAAGGCGACGGCACTGAAGGGCGCGGCCATTGTCGGCGTTGCCATGGTGGGAACGGCGGTCGGAGCGATGGCGGTCGGTGCCTTGGCGATTGGCGCAGTCGCAATCGGTGCACTGGGGATCAATGCGCTGGGTATGGGTACGGCGAGGATTGAGGAGTTGAGTATCGGCAAGCTTACAGTGGATGAGCTTGTGGTGAAGAAGAGAGTGGAAGAGGGCTGAGATCATCGCTCCGGGTTGGAGCTTCGCGCGAATGGCCACTCCTGTGCTGAAGCCGCATGAATGGGGCACCCCCGGCTTCTATCCTCACGGCGAAGCCGTGCCCTTAAGCGAGACGAGTTGAAATCCTGTCGGATGTGGCGAGACTTGTATAGGGCTATGATGGGTTAACGGTTTTGACCCCTATGCCAACCTGCAGTCGGTGAAGCGAACGGGCTCTCGATCATTGCCTGCCACACGAATCAAGATGCTGCAGCTCATCCGCGCTTCGGAGATCCCAAAACCATCTGATCCGCCGCAAAGAAATATTGGAGGCATGTATGCGTTCAGAAGCGATTTTCCGCGCAAAAGAGGCTGTTTCGAATCGGTATCAGCTCTGCCAGACGGTGGCGAAGGCCACACGCCGGATGCATGTCGCCTCACGAAACCAGCAGGACACCATTAACAGCGCTCTCGAGAAGGTTGCCGGGGATGCACCGCTGGTAGCGGTCAAGCGTGTGGTTTTGTAGCGAACGGGGGGTGGAGGTTGACCTGTCGTGATGCGCTCGTCTGATGGGAAGGCGTACCTCAGGGACTGAAGCCCCTGCTCAAGATAAGGGAATTGCACGGCGAATGATCCCACATCTCAAAATCGAGATGTGGGGCACCCGGCATGAATGGGGCGCCGGAGGTATGGGCTGGATTTTATGTATGGGCCACCCAGCACCGATGTATGAGTATTCGGAATGTGTAGACGAGAGTGCCAAGCCTGGCCTACCTAGAGGCGGATCGCGCCGTCGCGCGATTGCCCACATCTGGCGATGAGACCGCCAGATATGGGGGACCCGATGATGTGGTTGGGGCAGATATGGGCCACCCAGCCACCAATGTGTATGCTTCGGTCAGATGTAGGCCACCCATTCTGATGGAGCCGGTAGAGCCTGGGTGAGGAGGATCGAACATGTCAGCGGAAGTGGATCTCTACGATAGCGCGTATGGCAACTATGAGTCGGCTACGTACCGCCAGGTGCGCATCGAGACCTATGGCGAGGATTTTGGGCAAACGAGCTGGGTGACCACGGAAGAATCGAATGCCATCCCCCAGCTGCTGGGACTGAGATCCGATTCGTTTGTGCTGGAAGTGGGGTGCGGTTCGGGGGGATATGCCTTGCACCTTGGAGAAAAGGTGGGCTGTCGGCTGATAGGGCTGGACGTTAATGAACCGGGAGTTCGCAATGCGAACCAGCTTGCAGTGGCAAGAGGTCTCGCTTCCCAGGTGCGTTTTGAACAGTGCGACGCCTCGAAGAGGCTACCTTTCGACGACAACATCTTTGATGCCGTGTTCTCGAATGACGCTTTGTGCCATCTCCCGGGGCGACCCGAGGTGTTGGTTGAGATGTTTCGCGTACTAAAGCCAGGCGGACGGATGCTGTTCAGCGACGCTCTGGTCATTGG
This sequence comes from Edaphobacter sp. 12200R-103, assembly GCF_010093025.1. GTDB lineage: Bacteria > Acidobacteriota > Terriglobia > Terriglobales > Acidobacteriaceae > Edaphobacter. The sequence goes on from NZ_CP048114.1 coordinate 3,610,001, forward strand.
CGGAATGGTTTCCCAGGAAGAGATCGCTACGCGTAGCTCGATCGGCTTTTACGTGTACAGCCCGCCTGGAGAGAATGAACGCCTCATGGAGCGAGCGAAGTTTCGACAGATCCGCGTAACAGATACAACGGAGAGCGCGGCTCGGATCGCGAAGCAGTGGTATGACGCACGGGAGAAGAGAAAAGAGGAACTGGTCGCGGCGGAAGGCAATCCTAACTTCGAGGGACTGCAACGGTTCCTCGCGTGCGTGCATGTTTTGACGAGCGAAAAGCGTCTGCTGAGATATCTGTACGTTGCGAGGAAAGAGTCCTGAGATGATCTTACTCGATGATATGTCTGGGCCACCCGCGGGATCGCGAGGGCGAGCCAGACGGTGTTTGCGGCGTACCTGAATGTGACGCCGAGCCTGGTGAGCAAGTGGGAGCGCGGAGAGAAGCACCCGCAGGGTGCTTCGTTAAGCTGCTGAGTCTGGTGGAGAAGAAGGGGCTGGAGGCTGTAACTTAGTGTTCGTTGAATGAAGGGTCGCGCTGTTCGCGCGATGTCCCACCTTAGCCGCTTCATGTCGAAGATGGGGCACCGATGTGGCCGGATTAGATGTGGGCCAACCCCCACCCTGCCGAAATCTCTACCGTCGTTTTTTGAGACAGTAAGTTCCATGGAACTGAGTGTTTATCCATATTTCGGCGAATGGTAGCTGTGCTTCAAGAAAGGACTGCTCAAAGGAAGCGATTTGCCGATCATCGACAAAGCCCGCGACTCCTATGATCAAAGCTAGATCTTTTACTGCGTTCTCGCCCCCGTATTTATTCAGCTTTTTGACTATTCCTTCTATGATCCATTGCCCATCGGTTGGAACGGCGCCACCGGTCGGAATTTCAATTTCTATATCTGGAATAATTTCAGGATGGTGTGAGATGTTTACGATGTGGATCAAGTCTGCAACGTCTGGATTTTGTTTTTCCAATTCCTCATACCTTAGGACGAGATCGCCTTTGAGCTGTTCGCGCGCAATAATTTCGGCTAGCGCCCGCACTATTGGCGTCGGAACTCCGCGCATCACCGCTTTATCGCTCGGTATAACTCCGACTAGTAAGTGGCGTGCCCCAAGTTCTAGCAGCAAATCAGCAAGAGAAGCTTTTTAGCTTTTGAACGGTGTTTTTGTCATCCCGATATCGAAAGTCCAAAGGAATACTTACGATTTGAGCCTCTCGGTCTGGAAATTTGTCGCTTGAACTCTTGAGTACCACGTCTGCGGGTTCGCGCTCCGAAGGATGCGCTTCGTAGTCGGAACCTTCAGCCTCGTTAAGGCTCTTGGCAACGAGTTTTCCTTGATGAACTTCCCAAAGTTTCTTTTGAGCAGCTGTCATTTACACCTCGTTCGAGGATCTGTAAACAGTCCAACGTACGTCAGTAGCGGCGAAAATCATTCATCTCTCGTGAATGATCGATTACCTCTTGAGCGCAAGAAGCTGTGCAGCGAATTCTTCCCGTTCCCGTTTATGTTCATAAAGCATTTGGAACGTCCTCGTAAAGATCAAGTTGCAGTGATCGAAGAGCGTAATGCACTCTTCTTCGGTTTTTCCATGTAAGCCGCTACTTGTTACATCATGTAGTGCCTTGAAGCTGTCGCGACCATTCGCAAACGCTGATGAAGGCAAAATCTTCTCTGCGGCGTACTCAATCTTTTGCGAATACTGATAGGTCGTGCGGGCATTGTCATACTCTTGCCGGTCGGCCGCTGCCCACAACTCCCACTTTTCATCTCTTAACAAGTCCATAAGTTCATCGGTTTTGTCTTCAATAATCCGGCGCAAATAAGAAACAGCGCCAATGCCGAAGCCAAAGCTCCGCGAGCGGACGGCCTTACGATAGAGTTGTAGTGAATCGCCGAGGGCTTTCTTGAGCTTCGGGTCAATGCCTTCCGGTAATTCAGGAATCTGTCCAACCTTCCAAAAGCTTTCGTTCCAAACATACATATATATTTGGGATCTCTTCTTGCAATTGCGGCACTGGTAATTCACCGTGCGTCCCCAACCACGATCGCTGTAGTTCGAACCTCTTGTTCGCTCCGACCGTTCAAATGTCTGTTCTCTACCGCATGTCCCGCCACAATAAAGTTCGATGGTCTCCGGGAGACTGTCGAGTGATTTTGTCTCTTCGGTGAAAGCGAATGGTGTATATAGAGCGCCCGTCGCAAGGAACTGTCCTAATTCCTTCCTCTTGTCACTAGCCATTGCTGCGAGAGTTTCCAGGGTAATCGTTTCGGCAATATTCGGGGGCGTACTCATCACTCAAATTTAGCCTAAATCTAAAAGCAAATACACGACCAGAGTTTGCGCAATAAACAAGAAGGCCGCGATTGCTCGCGGCCTCTTTGCTGTTTCTGAGTTGATGTTGTTGCTTAGACCTCTTTGACTCCATCGACGAACGCCTTCAGCTTGCGGCTGCGGCTTGGGTGGCGGAGTTTGCGCAGGGCCTTGGCTTCGATCTGGCGGATGCGTTCGCGGGTGACCTGGAAGGACTGGCCTACCTCTTCGAGGGTGTGTTCGCTGCCGTCTTCGAGGCCGAAGCGCATCTTGATGACGCGCTCTTCGCGCGGCGTCAGGGTGCGGAGGACCTGCGAGGTGTACTCCTTGAGGTTGACGCTGATGACGGCGTCGGACGGGGAGACGGCCATGCGGTCTTCGATGAAGTCTCCGAGGTGCGAGTCTTCCTCTTCTCCGATGGGGGTCTCGAGCGAGATGGGCTCCTGGGCGATCTTGAGGACCTTGCGGACCTTGGCGACCGGGATGTCCATACGACGGGCGATCTCTTCGGAGGAGGCTTCGCGACCTAACTCCTGCACGAGCTGGCGGCTGGTGCGAATGAGCTTGTTGATGGTCTCGATCATGTGCACCGGGATACGGATGGTGCGAGCCTGGTCCGCGATGGCGCGGGTGATGGCCTGCCGGATCCACCAGGTGGCGTAGGTCGAGAATTTGTAACCGCGACGGTACTCGAACTTGTCGACGGCCTTCATGAGGCCGATGTTGCCCTCCTGAATGAGGTCGAGGAACTGCAGGCCGCGGTTGGTGTACTTCTTGGCGATGGAGACGACGAGGCGAAGGTTGGCCTCGATGAGCTCGCGCTTGGCGCGCTCGGCGTCCATGTCGCCCTGGATCATCTCGCGCTGGGTTCGCTTGAGATCGGCGATGGAGATTCCGGCGTCCTTTTCGAGCTGCTCGAGATCGGCGCGGCAGTTCTTCTGCTGGCGCTTGTACTCCTTCTTAAGCTCCTCGGATTTGGAGGCTTCGAACTTGGAGTCGAGCGTCTTGATCTGGCGCTCGAGGGTGCGCATGGAGTCAACGGTCTTGTTGACCTTGTCGAGCAGGCGCTTCTTCTCGGAGTTGGTGTACTTCAGCTCGCGGACGATGCGGCTGACGTAGACGTGCTCGCGGCCGATGAGCCAGCGGGTCTTGCGAGTGTCCTTTGCTTTCGCTTTGGCGTCCTTGCCCTGGGGCGCGGCGAGTTTCTCTTCAAGCTGCGCGATCTTCTTCTGGTGCTTCAGCATGACGTCGATGCGTCCGACGGTCTGCTTGACGCGGCCCTGAAGGATCTCTTCGGTGAGCTCTTCTTCGTCGAAGGTGACGACTTCCTTGATGTTGCGCACGCCGCGACGGAGGTCTTCGCCGAGAGCGGCGATCTCGCGGATCACGATAGGCGAACGCGAGATCGCCTTCATAACGCGGAGCTGTCCGCGCTCGATGCGCTTGGCGATCTCCACCTCGCCCTCGCGGGTGAGCAGAGGCACGGTTCCCATCTCGCGCAGATACATGCGGACGGGGTCGTTGGTCTTTTCCAGTTGGCCAGGCGAGAGGTCGAGCTCTACGTCCTCTCCTTCTTCGCCCATCTCCGGCTCATACTTGTCACGGTCGAACTTGTCGCCGGAGAGGACATCGATACCCTGGGTATTGATGGTAGTCAGCAGATCATCGAGATCATCCGGAGAGGTGATGTCGCCCGGTAGCAGGTCATTGACCTCGCCGTAGGTGAGATAGCCCTTTTCCTTCCCGGACTCAATGAGCTTTTCTTCCAGATCGTCTTCGTACTTGTCGATTTCTTCAGCCACGAGGGTGCGCGCTCCTGCAAATAAATTCTTTTTTTTGGGATGCCGCTCAGGCGAGGTGCTGTGGTATCCGGGCGGACCTATCCCTGGGTTGTTTCCGTGGTGTCAGGGAGCAGATAGCGGTGACGACCGCTTTGGCCAGCCGTAAGACCTTCCAGAGAGGTCAGGCATTCAAGGGCACACTTCCCCAGCGAATCACAGGATACCACAGTAAGTTAGACGATTCAGACAGGAAAAAGATTCGGCGGAGGGTCCCGAAGTGGCTCGCCGGGGGCGCCATTCTGGTGGCGCGGGCAGCGGCGCATGTGGATATCGGTGCCGTTTGCGCCGTAATCGTGTCCACAGTGCATACAACGTAAGTGGTAGATGGTCTGGCCAGGAAAGGTGTCGGAGGGGAAGCCGGTGCGTCGGACGACCTGCTGGCCGTGCGGGTTGGTATAGCCGGGATCGGTGGTCTTGTGGCGGGGCATTGCTTAGATCGATTGTAAGGTATTCCTGAAGTGTGGCTTACGCGTGCCTCTGCCTCTGTAGGCTCGCGGTCGGCGTTGATAGCAACCAGGGCTACTCCGCCGGGCCGGGTACATGCGCCGCATTAACGAGTGTCAATGACGTTGAAGCGCAAGGGGTTGCATGGGGGCTAGACGGTCTCCTCTGGAGGGTTGCCGGGGGCGGTTCTCCGGCGTACACGAGCGAGCAAAAGAGCAGGACGCAATGACTGCGGGTAATGGAACATACTCGCCACGAAGGCAGGAAAGGTGTCATGCGACAGCCGGAGCGAAGCCGGCAAGACGTACATGTTCATCACCGTCTCAGACAGGAGCAGCGAGGCCGCTGCCCAGAGAAGCCCGAAGTACTTTGCGAGCACATAGGTGAAGATGACGGTGACGGTGGTTCCGAAGAGATACCAGAGAGCGAGTTTCTGGTGCTTGTTGACGGCGGCCAGCAGGGTGGAGCTGGTGGACCACAGGGAATAGGCAATCACCACCAGGAGCAGGATGCTGAGCAGACCGCGGCTGGGCGGTACGTGTCCTCCGGTCCAGTGGGTGAGGAACCAGGGTCCCAGGGTGAGCATGGCGGCGACGATAGAAAAGGAGATGATGAGCCCAAGCTGGCACGAGCGGCGGTGCAGCGTGCGGGTAAGAGCGATATCGTTGGTCCCGAAGGAGGAGGACATCTCCGGCCAGAAGGTGTTGTTGACCATCTGGACCATCTGGAGAGCGACGCGCGAGACTGTGCGGGCGGTTCCGAAGATGACGACTGCGGTGGGGCCAAGGGCGTATCCGATGGCCATCAGGGTTCCCTGAAGGTTGAGGGCGTTGCCGATGGGGAAGGCCATGAAGGCGAAGGCCGGCGCGGTGAGGCGGCGAATCTCGGCAAAGCTGGCATAGCTCCAGCCGTAACGGATCCAGGGGAGATCGCGGCGCACCATGATGCAGAGCACGATGGTGAAGAAAGCGTTGGTTGAGGCGAAGACCAGGGCGGTGACCCGCGCTCCTCCGCCCAGGCAGACGGGAATGAGCATGGCGCCGAAGGCGGCGAGCGAGAAGACGCTCTTGATAAAGGAACCGTAGGGGTAGCGTCCGACGCAACGATAAGCCGACTGCAGGAGAGCCTCAAGCTGTCCAAGCAGGACGGCGCATCCGAGATAAAAGATGATCCACTTGGTATCGCTGGGATTGATGGCGTGGAGCTTAAGCAGGCGCGCGGCCGGGGTGAAGTAGAGAGCCAGGCCGAGCAGGACGATGCAGCTGGAGCAGATGATCGTGATGAGCCACCAGCAGCTCTGGAAGACGCGAAGGGCGCCTTCGCGGTCGCCGCGGGCGGTCATCATGGTCATCTCGTTGCCGGCAACGTTGCCGAAACCAAAGTTGCTGACTCCAAGATAGGAGGGAATGGCACTGACGATCATCCACTCGCCGTAGAGCGGCACGCTCCAGAAGTGGAGAAAGACCGGAACCTGGACCAGCTGCACGATGGTGGTGGCCAGCTTGCTGATCCAGTTGGAGATAAAGCCGAGGACGAGCCTTCGTTTGGTCGAATGATCCATGGAGGTTCCGATTGGGGAGACTAGCGCCGCCGAAGGGCGCCGCGAAGCTGCTGCGCCAGGGGACGGATGAGTCTCTTTCCTTGATTAAGGATGCCGCGCATCGACCGGGGAAGAGGGCGACCTTCCGCGAAGGTCCGCAAAAGATCCTGCGATCCAGTCTTTTCAGCCCAGGGCTGAAAGTGCGGCACCAGTTCGGCCTGCTCTTCACGGGTCAACTTGTTCTGCGCTGAGGTGAGATAACGAAGAAAGTTGGCGCGGCTGGCTTCGTCGATCCAGCGTGTGTCGGTCATTCCGGCCCGCTGCGCTGCTAATGGAAAGATCTCGTAGAACATGCGCTGCTCGTCGCGGAGCCACATCGTGAGGCGTTTGCGGAACTTATCTCCATCGTGGCCGACGCGGTAGCCGCTGATCAGCTCGTCTTCGTAGACGAACGATCCGAACGGAGCGAGCTGCGCAAACATGGGCCAGTCCCCAAAGGATTCCATTCCAAGATGGTATCCGCCTGATTTCGCCAGGGTTTCGCGGTGCACGGCAAAGGCGGCGAAGCTGGCTTTGGGGCCGTATCGCTGCTCAAGCAGCGTGTCAGGCGGCAGGGTGAGAGCCTTGGCGCTCATCAGGTACTCTTTGCTGACCACCTTGCCGTCTTTGTCGATGTTTTCCCACCCGGCGCGCACCAGTACGGCGTCTTCACGGCTTGAGGCTCCGCGAACGAGAGCTTCAACAAAGTTGGGATAGGCGATGTCGTCGCTGGAGAACAGGGTAATCCAGTCTCCGCTGAGGCAGGAGATGGTGAAATCCCATTGGGCGCCGACGTTGGAGCCGGGAGGAGGTTTGACGCCACGTACCTGTCCCAGCGCAGCGTATTTCGCGATGAGGTCGGGTGTGTGGTCCGTGCTGAAGTGATCGGAGATTACGATCTCGTCCGGCGGGCGAGTTTGATTGAGGAGGGAGAGAATGGTCGCCTCAAGGTACTCTGCCTGGTTGTAGGTGGGGATGCCCACAGAGAAGGTCAAAGGCCTGGCCATTGTCTTTGATTGTAACAAGCGGAAGGTTACGGGAGTGTTCTCAATGGTGAGCGGCGGATAGCCCTATTGGTTTTCGACTTCGATAGAAGCAGCTCTTTCCATCGAACAAATACTGCTCGATCGTCATGCACCGGCGCACTAATGCTCGCGCAGGCGGCGGTCGAGCTGCATCCTCTCGCCAAGCAGGCTGGTCAGCATGGCCTCATCGCCGCGACGTTCGGCCTCCGCGATGAGGGAGCGGAGTTCGCGTTGACGGCGTTGAAGATAGCGGTGTTCGAGCGTGTGGAGCGCGCCTTCGACCTGCTGGGCGAGGCTGAGCTGGGCGGTCTGGAGATTTTCAGCGTCGGGTTGCTCTAGGGCACGTGCGAGCAGCACACGGCTGGTCTGGTCCGGCGCTACATCCAGGGGATTCTCGGGCGCGGGTGCAAGCGCCAGCGTCTCGAGGACAGCGGAGGACGGAAGGCCCTCGTACCAGCCGGGGTTCTCGGCGAGCCGTGTGGCGGCGAGGCTGCGGGCGGAGTCGCTCTCGGGGAGGACAAGAGCGCGGAGCAGGATGCGCTCTGTCTCGCTGGCGGGATCGTGGCTGTGGGAGCGGACGCTCTCGACGCGTTGCATGGCAGCCTGACGCAGCTCCTGGCGCAGGATGGCGGAGTCGATGCCGAGCTTCTGGGCGGCGTCTGCGGCGAACTCGTCGCGCTGCAGGGCTGAGGGGATGCGCCGGATGTGCGGCAGCAGAAAGTTCATCGCCTTGACCTTGGCGTCGGAGGTCCGGCCCGGATACTCCTGACGAGCGCGCTCAATCAGGTAGTCCACATAACAATTGGCGGCGCGAACGGCGGCGGTGTAGGCGGGCAGACCGCGCTCGCGAATGTAGCGGTCGGGATCGAGTCCATCGTCAAGCTGAACGATTCGGACGTCGAAGCCCTCTTCGACCAGCATGGCTCCGGCCTTTTCGGCGGCATTGCGTCCGGCGGCGTCGGGGTCGAAGTTGAGGATGACCTGTTTATTCGGAGTGAAGCGTGAGAGCAGGCGGACCTGCGCTTCGGTGAAGGCTGTGCCGGAGGTGGCGACGACGTTGCGGATTCCCGCCATGTAGACCGAGATGCAGTCCATCTGGCCTTCGACCAGGAGGGCGAAGCCGAGGTTGCGAATCTCCGCGCGCGCCTTATCGAGATTGAAGAGGACATGGCCCTTGGTATAGATGGGGCCCTCGGGCGAGTTCATGTACTTGGCGATGTCGCGGCCTTTTTCATCGTGCGTATCGAGTGCGCGGCCGGTGAAGGCGATGGTTTTGCCCTGTTCGTTGGCGATGGGGAACATGATGCGCTTGCGGAATCCGGCGTAGAGCTGGCCGGGAGAGCCGTCGGCCTGCTCGCGCGATTTGAAGAGTCCGCTGGCACGCATGGTCTCTTCGTTGAAGTGCTGGGCCAGCGCATTGCGCATGTGGTTGTAGTCGTCGGGAGCGTAGCCTATGCGAAATTTCTGAATGGTCTCGGCGGTGACGCCGCGGGTGGTGAGATATTCGCGTGCCCGCGCGGCTTCGGGAGATTTGAGAGCGGCCTCGAAGTATTGTGTGGCGGCCTCGTGGATGTCGAGGAGCTGGCGGCGAAGGCCGGCCTCGCGGGCTTCTTCGGGTGAGGAGAACTCTCGTTTCGGAAGCGGGATGCCTGACTTCTGCGCCACGAAGCGGACGGCCTCGGGAAAGGAGAGACTCTCGAGCTTCATGACGAAGGTGAAGACGTCGCCCTTCTCGTGACAGCCGAAGCAGTAGAAGTATCCGTGCGTGGCGTTGACGGAGAACGAGCCTGTCTTTTCCTTGTGGAAGGGACAAAGGCCGGTGTAGTTCTGCGCACCGGTCTTGCGCAGCTTGATGTACTCGCCGACGATGCGGACGATGTCGGTCTGCTGCTTGACGGTTTGGGCGAAGTTGTCGGACACGGGCGCTACGGTCAGTCTATTCGATTGCGCAAGGTTGCCTGGAGAGCGGCAGTGACGACGCAGAATACGCGTGAAAGTTGCGGTGATTCGGCAGGACTTTTTATGGACTACGAGCGGACGAATTTCAGAAACAAACAAAACTTACCAGGAAGAGGCGTGTCTATCTGTCTGGAACTTTCTGAGTGAGCCGGAACGCGAGACTCATTCGAGCGGTTGAAATTTGAGCTGCGTTCTTTTTGCAGCGATTCAGAAGGAGTACGGACATGGGCTCACAAAAAACAATGAAGGCGATCAGGACGGTTGTCCTGGCTACGGCTGCAGTGTTTGCAGTTCCTGCGATTGCGTCGGCTTCGGTGAATCTTGCGATTGGGGTTTCGGTCAACACACCGCCGCCCGCACTGCCGGTCTATGCACAGCCCGCATGTCCGGGGGATGGATACTTATGGACCCCAGGGTACTGGGCGTGGGGCCCCGCGGGATACTACTGGGTTCCGGGAGTGTGGGTGCGCCCGCCCGCTGTGGGTGTGTTGTGGACGCCGGGATACTGGGGCTGGAATGGAGGAGCGTATGTCTTCCATGCCGGTTATTGGGGACCGCACGTTGGCTTCTACGGGGGCATTAATTATGGCTATGGCTATACCGGCGTTGGCTATGAGGGAGGCTACTGGAGAGGCGGAGCCTTCGCCTATAACCGTGCGGTCAACAACATCAACGTGGTCCACGTGACGAATGTCTACAACCGCACTGTGGTAGTGAACAATGTCAATCGCGTGAGCTATAACGGCGGCCACGGCGGCCTGACGGTGCGTCCCAGCGCAAGGGAGCAGGCGGCGTTCAATGAGCGGCACTTCCAGCCGACACAGAACCAGGTAGCGCATGAGCAGGCGATGCGGTCCAGCCGCATGCAGCAGGCCTCGTATAATCATGGGCGTCCGCAGACGATGGCGATGTCCAGGGTGGGTGAGCGGCAGAACATTCAGCAGCAGCGGGTCGCGAACGGCGTGCGCTCGGGTGAGCTGACGCACCAGGAGACGCGCAGTATCGAAAACAATGAGGCGCGTATCCATCAGCAGGTCCGCAACGATCGAGCGGCAAACGGCGGCCACCTGGACCAGCAGCAACGCACGCAGGTCAACCGCGAACAGAACCACGTCAGCAACCAGATCCATCGCGACACCCATAACGATCGCGAACGCCGATAGGCGGTACCTACTGAAACGAATGGCCCGGAGAATCCTCCGGGCCGCTTTTTTGCTCACCTAGAATTGAGAGGTGAACCCTGAACTTCAGAATCGTATCGTGGTGGTGCTGGTCCGAGCACGGAACTCGAACAATATCGGCGCGGTGGCACGCGCGATGCACGACTTTGGATTTCCTCATCTGCGCATCGTCACGGAGTACGTTCCTCCGCTGGAGACGGCACGGTCGGCGGTGGATGCGTCGAGGGTGCTTGCTGAGGCCAGAACGTTCGTGTCCGTGGCCGAAGCCGTTGCGGACTGCACGCTGGTGGTAGGAACAACGGCTGTGGGCGAACGCGCGCTGGAGCATCGCCTGGAGGCGCTGGCGCAGGCGAGTGGAAAGATTCTCACTGAAGCCGCCAATTCTGCATCGCGCGTGGCTTTGTTGTTCGGGTCGGAAAAAACGGGCCTGAGCAACGAGGAGCTAAGCCACTGCCACTGGCTGCTCACCATTCCCATGTACGAGCACGAAGAGATGCGGCATCCTTCGATGAACCTGGGGCAGGCGGTCGCGGTTTGTCTGTATGAGCTGGTGCGGAGCGAAGAGAGTATCGGCAACGTCGGGCTGCGTGAAGCGGCACGGGCTGAAGATGTCGAGCGCTTTCTGGGGCTCTTTCGTGAGGTGCTGGGGGAGACTGGATATGTACAGCGGTATCCGGCGAACGTACGCGAGACGCAGTTGCGCAGGGTAGTCCTGCGGATGGGATTGACCGCGGAGGATGTGCCTGTGTGGATGGGAGTGATGCGGCAGATGCTTTGGAAGATCAGGCAGGGCGGGAGAAACAGGAGCGGGCAAGAAGAGACAGATCCACGGAGATAATGTGGTGCTCCGGGCAGACCGCAGATCCTTCGACTTCGCTGCGCTTCGCTCAGGATGACACTTTATTTAGCTTTGAGTGAATGTACTCATGGCATTGGCTTCTGTCAGCAGTACCTAGACGCATGAAGCAAGGAGAGAGCATGGTCAGAGGAAAGATTTTGTCTGCTGGAGTGGCCGCTTTGTTGACCGCAGCGGCGATTACGGCTACAGCCCAGCAGGATCGCCAGCTCACGAACGCGGACTATGCACGGGCCGAGAGCTTCATGAACTACAAGGTGAATCCGCTGGTCTATCACGGCGTGGAGAATCCGGTGTGGCTGGGCGATGGCCGGTTCTGGTATCGGGACCACGGTCCTGATGGAACAACCTTTACGCTGGTCGATCCGGCGAAGAGAGTCGAGGCCCCAGCCTTCGATCAAGCGAAGCTGGCGAACGCCTTGAATGCCGCGCGTGCATCGAGCGGCGGAAAGCAGGAGCATCTTGATCCGCACCATCTTCCCATCGCGGAGTTTTCGCTTTCGAATCATGACCAGACGATCAGCCTGACGGTTGACGGGAAGCACTGGAATTGCGAACTGAGCGGCGCCGGTGTGTGCAGCGCAGAGACCCGGCTCGATCTGCCGGAAGGGCACGCTCCCATGGTGCTTTCTCCTGACGGCACGAAGGCCGCTTTCATTCATGACTGGAATCTTTGGATTCGCGATATCGCGACCGGCAACGAGACACAGTTTACGACCGATGGTGTCGAGGACTTTGGCTACGCGACCGACAATGCAGGCTGGCAGCACAGCGATCGCGCGATTGTGCTGTGGTCGCCGGATTCGAAGAAGATCGCCACCTTTCAGCAGGATCAGCGCAAGGACGGCATGATGTATCTGGTCCCGGTGACCAATCGTCATCCGAAGCTGGAGGCGTGGAGATACCCGCTGGTGGGCGATAAGAACGTCACCATGATCGAGCGCGTGGTGATCGATGTAGATACGCGGAAGGTGGTGCGGCTGAAGATGCCGCCCGACCAGCATCGTTCGACCATCTGCGACGACGTGAGCTGCAGCGGCGGATGGGAAGACGTGCAATGGAGCGACGACGGCAGGCGGCTGGCGTTTGTCTCCACATCGCGCGATCACAGGCAGGAGTGGTTGCGGGTGGCCGATGCTGAAACCGGCGATGTACGCGAGGTGATGACCGAGACCGCGCCGCAGTTCTTCGAGAGCGGAATCGATCATGTGAACTGGAAGTATCTTTGGGGAACCGATGAAGTGCTGTGGTTCAGCGAGCGCGACGGCTGGGGCCAGATGTACCTGTACGACGGCAAAACCGGAAGATTGAAGAACCAGATCACGCATGGCGAAGGCAACGTGGCGCAGGTCCTGAACGTGAACGCGGCTGAACGGATACTGTACTTTGTCGGTGTCGGCAAGGAGAAGGGGCGCGATCCATACTTCCGGCACTATTACAGCATTCGCTTCGACGGAAAGGGTCTGAAGCTGCTGACTCCGGAGAACGAGGATCACGAGATTACGGCATCGCCCGATGGCAGATACTTCGTCGATGTTGCCTCCACTCCCACTACGCCGCAGACCACAGTCGTGCGCGATGCTTCGGGCAATGTTGCGTTGGATGTGGCGAAGCAGGACATCACGAAGCTGACCGCCGCAGGCTGGGTTCCGCTGACCCCCATCACGGTGAAGGCGCGCGATGGGAAGACAGACCTCTACGGTTTTCTGTTCAAGCCGACGAACTTCGATCCTCAAAAAAAGTATGCGATCGTGAACAACGTCTATCCCGGGCCGCAGACGGGGTCGTGCGGCAGCCGCAGCTTTGCGGCGGCTCATCGCGATATGCAGTCGCTGGCGGAACTGGGCTTTGTGGTCGTGTGCATCGATGGCATGGGAACGCCGTGGCGGTCGAAGGCCTTCCATACCTATTACTACGGCAACCTGGGTGACAACACTATCCCCGACCAGGTGGCGGGAATGAAGGAGCTGGCGGCGCGTTATCCGTGGATCGACATCAACCGTGCCGGGATTTACGGGCATTCCGGTGGAGGCAACGCGACGGCGTCCGCGATGTTCAACTATCCTGACTTCTTCAAGGTGGGGATTGCCGAGAGTGGAAATCACGATCAGCGCGACTATGAGGATGACTGGGCAGAGAAGTGGGCTGGACTGGAGGTCGTCAGTCCTGACGGCAGCAGCAACTATGACAGCCAGGCGAACCAAAACCTCGCGAAGAACCTGAAGGGCCATCTGCTGCTTGCGCATGGAACGATGGACGACAACGTTCCGCTGAACAATACGCTGGTGTTGGTGGATGCGCTGATCAAGGCAAACAAGGACTTCGATCTTCTGCTGATTCCGAACGCACATCATGGGTACGGTGCGGCGACACCCTACATGACACGGCGACGATGGGATTACTTTGTGCGTTATCTGGCAGGGGAAAAGCCGCCCATGGAGTACGAGATGACGTCGTGGGATAAGCAGCAGGAGGCCCTGCATGGGCCGGAGGGGACAGAGTAAAGTCTTTGTGGATGAGGCGGGTTGCGGAGGACGAGGGAACCGCAGATCCTTCGACTCCGCTTCGCTTCGCTCAGGATGACACGTTCCCTGTTTTAAAACCGCGACTGTCGCAGCTGGTTGTTTTCAGTCTTCGACTCGTTCCTGTCCGGACTCCTGCAGCTTGTCTTCCATGCGTGCCTGGTTAGAGAAGCACTGCGTGGTCTTCGTGATCACGGCATCAGTGCTTTCTTCGAGGTCATAGGCGATCTCGAGGATACCCGGAACCTCAGCGGGGAGCTTGCCCGCCAGCCGCTGGAAGAGCTGCCAGTCGATGCTGCCTGAGCCCGGCCACAGGTGCTCGTCACGCATACCCTGGTTGTCGTGCACGTGTATCTCGTGGATGCGTCCTCGTAGAAGTTCTACGGCGTGTTCCAGGCCTGTCTGGCTCAGGTGGGCGTGGCCAACATCGAGCGTGATGCCGACGCTGTCGAAGTGGCCGACATGCAGGATCTCGAGCAGATGCTCCGGCGTGGTCACGTCGTTCTGCATATTCTCAAGCAGCACCTTAACGCCCAGAGGATGAGCGAAGGCTTTGATGTGCTCGATGGCCGTGAGGGAGTTCTCGATGGCTCTCTCGTCCCATGGGTCGTCTTTGAGTCCAAGATGGAGAGTGACAGCGGAGACAGGGATCAGCTCGGCAACATCGAGCGCGCGCTTGACCTCGTCCATGGCCTCGATTCTGTGGCCCTTCTCCAGATCGAGGAGCGAGAGTGTGGGGCTGACATGCCGCGACCAGTTTTCCGATTGCTCGCGTGTGAAGATAGGCTGGTGCAGCGTGGCGCCGACGCCGGTGTCGTTGAACCAGGTGGCGAACTCGCGTATGACGGCGCGGTCGGTGTAGTCGAAGTGGTGCCGCGCGGCGAACAGCTCGATGGTGCGGGCTCCCCCGCGCTCCAGTGCATCCAGCAAGCCGGGGTGAAGCCGCTGGGAGAGAAAGACGTGGGTAGAGACTCCGGGAAGCATCCTGAGATAGAAGAGTACAACAGAGTCGAAGGCAAAGATTTCCGATAGGATGGGCGCGATGACTTCCAGAGGATATGTCGTGTGTCAGATCCTGATGCTGAGTCTCGTGGCTGGTTCGTTGTGGGGACAGGCGCCTTCCGTGCCGCCTGCTCCAGCACGGGATGCGGCCCATTATGAACAGATGGTGAAGCGGCTTCAAGACTGGCCCGATCTGGCTCGCTACCGACAGGCGGATGAAGAGCTGGGGGGTCCTAAAGCCGGCGAGCAGCGGGTGGTCTTCCTGGGCGCGTCCATCACGGACTTCTGGGGCAGAAAGTATGGCGAGTTTTTTCCCGGCGAGCCTTACGTGAACCGCGGCATCAGTGGGCAGGTGACCTCGCAGTTGCTGGTGCGCTTTCAGCAGGACGTGGTTCATCTGAAGCCGGCGGCCGTCATCCTTGCCGATGCAGGAGCCAACAACATTGCGGGCAATGCAGGGCCGGCCACGCTGGAGATGTTTCAGGCTGATATTGAATCGATGGTTGCGATTGCGCGGACAAATCATATCCGAGTGATCCTTGCGTCGCTGCTTCCGGCTTCGCGCTTTCCGTGGAAGCCGGAGGCTCGGCCCGCGGATGAGATTCGCCAGTGGAATAAGTGGCTGAAGAACTACGCGAGGCAACAGGGGATGGTATACCTGGACTACTACTCGGCCCTGGTCGATGATGAGGGAGGCATGAAGCCTGAGCTTGCGTTCGATAAAGCGGTGCATCCGAACGCTGCCGGATATGCCCTGATGCAGCCGCTGGCAGAGAAGGCAATTGCGGAGGCTTTGAAGACCCCCGCCCCGTAACTGAATCGCTACTCGAAAGGATGTGAAGTGAAGATGCTTCGTGGAATTTCCGCATTGGTGATTGCGGCCTCGCTGACAGCGATGGCTTACGGCCAGAACACGGCTGCGCCTCCGGCGTCTGCTACAGCACCGGCAACTCCTGCACCAGTTGATACGGCGAAGCAGATCGCGGCCATGCAGAAGAAGCTGGAGGACTGGGCGCAGCTCTCACGTTATCGCGATGCGAATGCCACGCTGCCGCCAGCAGCCAATGGAGAGAAGCGCGTCGTCTTTTATGGTGACTCCATTACTGACGCCTGGGCCCGCAAGCCTGAGGAGTTCTTTCCCGGCAAGCCATACGTGGGCCGCGGCATTAGCGGCCAGACGACCCCGCAGATGCTGGTCCGCTTCCAGCAGGACGTCGTTCACCTGAAACCCGCTGTCGTCGTCATCCTGGCAGGAACGAACGATATCGCCGGCAACACCGGACCTTCTACGCCGCAGATGATCGAGGACAACTTCGCATCGATGATCGATATTGCAAAGGCGAACAACATCCGCGTCGTCGTCTCGTCGATCCTGCCGGCGGATCATTACGCGTGGAAACCCGGCGTGCAGCCTGCCGAGCAGATCCGCCAGATGAACGTGCGTCTCAAGGATCTTTGCCAGCGCGAAGGTCTCGTCTATCTCGACTACTACTCGGCGATGGCGAATGCCAATGGCGGTCTCGGTCCTGATCTTGCCAAAGATGGTGTTCACCCCACAGCCAAGGGATATGCGATCATGTCTCCCCTGGCCGAAAAGGCCATCGCTGAGGCACTGGCCCACTAGGCCGAGGAGCATTTGAATGGAAAAAGAAGCCGCAAGACCGCCACTTCCTCCCTTTACCCGCGAGAGCGCCGCCATCAAGGTGCGCTCCGCCGAGGATGCCTGGAATACTCGCGAGCCCGGTCGGGTCTCGCTGGCCTACACCATCGACAGCCAGTGGAGAAACCGGTCGGAGTTCGTCCGCGGCCGCGACGAGATCGTTACTTTCCTGGCGCGCAAATGGGAGCGCGAGCTGGAGTACAGGCTCATCAAGGAGCTGTGGGCCTTCGATGGTGCGCGCATCGCCGTGCGGTTCGCCTATGAGTGTCACGATGCCGCTGGAAAGTGGTGGCGAAGCTATGGAAACGAGAACTGGGAGTTCGATGAAAGCGGCCTGATGAAGGTCCGCCACGCCAGCATCAACGATCTTGCCATTACGGAATCGGAACGGCTGTTTCACTGGCCGCTCGGGCGCAGACCCGACGACCATCCCGGTCTCAGCGACCTGGGGTTGTAGCTGTATTTTCTTTTTGCTGGATCTGGTTTTTCGCAGTGAACGTTGTGCAGACGAACACATGAGGAGAACGGGATGCCCTACCTTACCGTCGGAAGAGATGCAGGCAACATCGATATCTACTATGAGGATCACGGCGTCGGTAATCCGGTCGTCCTGATCCACGGCTTTCCGCTCAGCAGCAGATCGTGGGAGAGACAGATTCCTCCTTTGATTGAAAGCGGTCATCGCGTCATCGTTTATGATCGCCGTGGCTTCGGCAGATCGTCGCAGACGATCGCAGGATACAACTACGACGTCTTCGCTGAAGACCTCCGTAAGATCATCAAGCATCTTGACCTCAAACGCCCCTCGCTCGTCGGTTTCTCGATGGGGGCCGGCGAGGTCGCGCGTTATATCTCCCGCTACGGATCGCAGAACGTCGCTCGCGCAGTCTTCATCTCCGGCGTTCCTCCCTACCTGGCGCAGTCTCCTGAAAACCCGGCGGGCCTGCCGGATGAGGTACGGAAGCAGATTGAGAACACGATTCGACAGGACCGCCTCACCTTCCTGACGGGCTTCTTTGAGACGATGTACAACGCCGATGTGCTTCTGGGCTCGCGCCTGACGGAAGAGGAGCTGCGGTACAGCTGGAACATCGGCTCCATGGCCTCGCCTTCCGGCACACTGCAATGCGTCGGCACGTGGTGGACCGATTTTCGCGGTTGCGTCACCCGGATCGATGTGCCGACGCTGATCATCCACGGCGATGCGGACCGGACCATTCCGCTCGAAGGCAGCTCGCGTCTGCTGCAGAAGGCGATTCGCGGGAGCAGGCTCGCCATCATCCAGGGAGCGCCTCACGGCCTGCTGACAACCCACGCCGACAAGGTCAATCCTCTGCTGGTTGATTTTCTGCGGTAGCGGATGTGACCCGATAGAGTCGTCATTCTGAGCTACGCGAAGAATCCCTGTATTTTGCCTGTCGCATCTAACGTGCTCCGGGGCAAAATACAGGGATTCTTCATTGCGTTCAGAATGACGAAGCGCAGGACTACTTCACGGCATTGACCAGGTCGCGCAACGGATCGATGACCGTGAACAGGACCAACACCTGGGGCTTTCCTGCGGTATCCAGTTTAGCGAGGCTGGATTTCTTCCATGCTGCCGGCGCCTTCTTTCCACCCAGGTATTCCAGCGCTTGCTGCCCGATCTGTCCAAGCTGCGCAAACTGTACGGCGCGCGGACGCGCCACCGCCAGCAGAGGTGAATGATCCATCTGGGCCTCGACCTTCGGGGCTGCTGCAATCCAGCGCTGGAACATGGTGTTGAGCTGCGCGCGGGCAGCGTTGTTCGCCTTTGGGGCCTTCAGGAGGTCGCGAACAAGCAGGGCGACCTCGTGCCGCGACGGAGGATCAGGCCGCACGGCGTCGACCAGATTATCCATCGGGGTCAGCTGTGAGGTGTGCTGCTCCCGGTAGCGTTCGCCGAATGGAACTGGCTGCAGGATCGAAGAGAAGGTGCGCAGCGCATCGATATTTTCGGTGCCTGCAAGCTCGCGCAGGGCTGCTCCCTCGCGGGTCAGGTGCTGCGTTCCGACAGCTTCAATCCGCAGTGATTCCACCCACAGGCGGCGATACATGTCGTCCACGTCGCGCACATTCTCAGGCGACCAGAGGCGCTCTGCCACGGCTGCAGTGCGCGGCCAGATGCGCGAATCGATCGACAGCTCGTTGACGTGCTCGCCCCACATGCAGGCCTCGCCTCCCAGCACCAGCCTGCTCTGCTCTGCGGACAGGCCCGAGCCCGGAGGAAGCGGATCGGCAAGGTAATATTCCTCCGTCGACTTCATGTGATCCAGATAGTAGGGCTGCGACAGGATACCCTGGTAGCCGCGCTGCGCAGCGTCGTAGAGCGACTTCGCACCGCGCCACGAATGGATGATCGCATCGGTCGGGAGCGCCGGATTCAGGATCTCGTCCCAGCCCACCATGTGTTTGCCATGCTTCTTGGCAAGCTGCAGTACACGCTGCGAGAAGTACGTCTGCAATTCCTCGGTGTTCTTGAAGTTGTGGTCTTGCATAAAGGCCACAACGCGGGGATTGTTCTTCCACTGCGTTCCCGGCGTCTCGTCGCCTCCAAGGTGCAGATACGGGTCGGGGAAGATCGTCGCCATCTCTCCAAGGAAGGCATCGATGAACTGATACGTGCTCTCCTTGGTGGGGTCCATGGCGACCTGTTCCACACCGAACTCACGACGGATGGTGTACGGACCGGGATCGCTCGACAGGTCGGGGTAGCCCACCAGCCAGCTTCGCGTGTGGCCGGGCATGTCGAACTCAGGCACGACGCGGATGCCTCGGGCGCGAGCATACGCCACGATCTCGCGCGCCTCGTCCTGCGTGTAATACAGGCCGTCAGAGCCTTCACCCGTCAGCTTGGGGTAGAGCTTGCTCTCGATGCGGAAGCCCTGGTCTTCCGTCAAGTGCCAGTGGAAGACGTTCAGCTTGACGGCTGCCATCGCGTCCAGATTGCGCTTGATCACCTCAACCGGCTCGAAGTGACGACCGGCGTCGATCATCAGGCCGCGCCAGCGGAAGCGCGGCGAGTCCTCGATCTGTACTGCGGGGATGATGAATCCGTTGCCGCCTGGCTGGATGAGCTGCAGCAGTGTTGTCATGCCGCGCATTGCGCCGACAACCGTGGCAGCGTGCAGCTTGATGCCTGCGGCGGAGACATTCAGCGTGTAGGACTCGTCTTCGTCGATGGACTGAATCTCTTCGCCTGCGCCATCGACGTCGATGCTCAAGGTGGATGCGTCGCTCGTCGTGATCGCGCGCTGGCGCGGGATGCCCGTCTTGCGTTCGATCTGTTGCAGGGTGCGGTTCACTGCGTCTTCCAGACGCTGATTCCTGAAGTGAGACAGACCAACCGTGACAGAGGTGTTCCACGTCAATGCTCCGGAACCCACTGCAAGGTGCGCAGGTTCCGGCATCAGGGTGTTCACGAATGTCGACTGGGCAGTAAGTGAGGGCAAAAAGCCGGGCATAAACAGGGCGCCACCAAGCAGCGCAAAGGCGATTGGACGCTTCACAGTACAGGTCTCTCCTTGCGAGGAACGTATCTAGAGAACTATACAAGTTACGCAGGTCACACGTGGAACGATTGTCCTTTCCCGGAAACTTCGAAAGGCAGCCCGGAGCTAAACGAGCCGGACGTTTCCGCTGGCAAGATCGTAGACGGCACCTGCTACTTTGATTTTGCCGGAATGAAGGGCGGGAGCTATGACAGGATCGAGCGTGCGAAGACGCTCGACAGATCGCCGCACGTTCGAGCGAATTGCATTCTCCAGCGGATCGCCGGGTTTGCCCTTGCTCTCAAGCACGGCGGGCTTGATGGTATTCACCAGGTCATTGATCGCTCCGGGAAGCGCGTCGTTGTCGTGAAGGTGTTGGATGGCTGCCTTCACCGCGCCGCACTGGCTGTGCCCCAGAACCATCACCAGCGAGACATTCAGCTCGGCCACGGCATATTCCACCGATCCTTTGACGGATGCTCCGGCTCCGCTGACGTAGTTGCCTGCAACCCGGATGATGAAGAGGTCTCCCACACCCTGGTCGAAGAGGATCTCAGGCGGAACGCGGGAATCGGCACACCCGAGAATGGCAGCTATGGGTTTTTGACTCTGGGCAAGCGCCCTGAAATCCTTCGGGGAACGGCCCGGATGCGTCAGCGTTCCCGCGACAAAGTGGCGGTTTCCTTCAATAAGTCGGTCGAGAACGGCATCGGGATGGCGGTCTGGCGAGGGGTTCGACTGGGCGCCGGCAGGAAGTTCGGCGAAGGCCGGAGCGAGGACGGCGGCCCCGGCTGACAGCAGAAAACGACGGCGAGATGCGAACTCCATCATGGATTTCCCCTCTGCCTGTAACTGGCTGCACAAAGCAAGCCCTCTTTGGCAGAGAAGTTGTAAAGAATTACTTCTGACGCTCTGCGTCCTCAGTAACCGGCAGCCTTGCCGTAGTCACGACGCGAATCGTGGCCGCCCAGCAGCTCTCCTGTCTTTGGATCGACTGCGATCAGCTCGCTATCTCCCCACACGCCGGGATTCTTCTCATCGGCCACTGCCAGGCGGTTGATCGTGTACCCCATCGCCTGCAGTTGATCGGCAACTGGTACGGAAAACTTCTTTTCGAGGTCCAGACGGTCCGGAAGGTATTGGTGATGGAAGCGCGGAGCGTCGGCCACCTGCTGGATGTTCAGGCCATTGTCGATCGCGCTGATGATGTCGTTCGCCACCGTCGTGATGATGGTCGATCCGCCGGGTGTCCCCATGACGTAAGCCAGCTTGCCGTGATGGAACCAGTTGCCGTGCGTCGTGATGATTGTGGGTGTCATCGCCGAGAGAGGACGCTTGCCGGGCTCGATCGAATTTGCGGAGCTCTGGATCAACCCGTAGACGTTCGGCACTCCTACCTTCGAGGTAAAGTCATCCATCTCGTCGTTCAGTAGGAAGCCCAGTCCCTCCACCGTAACTCCGGAGCCGAAGCCGCCGTTCAGCGTGTAGGTGCTGGAGACTGCGTTTCCGTCCTTGTCTACGATGGAGAAGTGCGTCGTTTGCGTGGACTCCTTCACGGGCGCGGCCTGCGGGGGAGGCGGCATAAAACCTGCCGGACGCACCAGTTCTTTGCTCGGCGAGGGTTTTGCCGGGTCGATGGAAGCGCGCCACGCCGCCGCATACTTCCTGTTCGCCATCTGCTTCACCGGGAGGTTGTTGAAGTCCGGATCGCCCAGGTAGTCGGCCCGGTCCATATAGGCCCTGCGGAAGGCCTCTGTAATGACATGGACCTGGGCCGCACTGCGGTCCGGGCCAAGTTTTGGCAGATCATAGCCCGAAAGAATATTCAGGATTTCGACCAGCACGATTCCTCCCGAAGACGGAGGAGGCGCTGTAACAATGTCATAGCCGCGGTACCTGCCACGGATGGGCTTACGTTCCTTCACCTGGTAGTTCGCCAGATCGTCCGCTGTAATCAGGCCGCCTCCAGCCTTCTCAAAGTCGGCGATCTGCCGGGCCATGTCGCCTTTGTAGAAATCGCTCGGGTCCTTTGCGATGCGGCGCAGCGTCTCGGCGAGCTCCGGCTGCTTGAATGTCTCACCCGGTTGATAAAAGCGGCCGTTTCGCTGAAAGATCCGCGCAGAGACAGCAAAGCGAGTCAGATTTTTGCTCTGAAGGTTGTGCGCCTCCTGAGCCGTAAGAACAAATCCTTCGCTGGCAAGCCGAATCGCCGGAGCCATATCCTGCGCCAGAGTCAGCCTGCCATAGTGCTTCTGGGCGTAGGTCAGTCCGGCAACCGATCCCGGAACTCCGGAAGCCTTGTATCCGACCAGAGACATACCCGGAACCACATTGCCATGCTCGTCAAGGTACATATCGCGCGAGGCTGCCGCCGGGGCTTTCTCGCGATAGTCGAGGAAGTGCGTCCTGCCATGTCTGTCGCGGATCAGCATGAATCCGCCGCCGCCAAGATTTCCTGCTGCCGGGTACGTCACCGCGAGAGCAAAGCCCACTGCGACCGCGGCGTCCACGGCGTTTCCACCCTCTTTCAGAATCTCCACTCCGGCATCGGACGCGTCATGCTGGACGGTCACCACCATGGCATGCTGCGCGCGCGTGGGTTCCAGTCCTGGCTGCTGGGCCTGCAGGGTAGTTGTGGTCAATGAGGCCGACAGCAGGACAGCGGAGGCGCGAGTGACAAAAGAGGCGTGGGGCAGGCTCTGAATCAGTTTCCGGAGCATCAGGCAGAATCTCCGCTGGATTAGGGGTGTTATCAGCACTATACGCTGAAGCCCCTCGATACCAGCGACTTGCCGCATGCGGCTGTTGGGCGGATCACCTGGGAGCCGATCCGTCGGGGCGGCGCGCGGGAGGGTTGTGGAGTAATCGCACTGTGTTGGCGGCAGGCGGGCAACACGATTCAGCGGTCCTGACTCAAAGGAAAACAGGAGGAGCAGCAGCGATGGAAAACGTACAGAACGGACAGTGCGGTCTTTGTAGCCATTTTGGTGAAAGTCATCACTCGGCGCCGGCGTTAATTTCAATCCTCAAGAGTCATGAAGCACCGCTGAGCATGGTGGACGAGTGTGGGCATCCAAAGCATGCGTCGCTGCACCTGAAGGTGACGCCTATCAGCGGCTGTGACGGGTTTACTCCGGCAGCGAGCGCATAAGAGATCTCAACCCCTTCCTGCGAAAGCAGGATGAGCCCGGCCTGAGGCCGGGCTCATCGTATATGGAGCGGGCTTTGGAACATCGGCGTAAGTCAGTACTGCGTTCGGATGAAGCTCTCTGGAGTGCCGTCTTCAGGATTGACGAAGTGAACGTCTTCGGGTGGCCTCCGGGGTGTGTCGATAGCCAGCACGGTAAAGGGATGCTCGAAGATCCTGGGCAGGGCGTGGACGGTGTTCTTTTTGAAGAAGACCAGCTCTCCGGGGCGGATCTCGCGAGGAGCCAGACCTTGAATGGCGATCTCGGCGCGTCCCGTTAGGACGTAGAGATACTCGTCGCAGCTGGTGTGGTAGTGCGCTGGGGCCGGACGGTGCACGCGGAAGATACGGCAGCTCGCGGCCACCTCGTCGGTCAGGCGGATGTCGGTGAGCATGGTTTCCGCATGCTCCGGGAGTGTGGCGGCAAGCTGGGCGATGGGGAAGAATCTGCTTTCGGTCGACATGGTTGCTGGTACCCATCATAGATGCTGCGGCAGGGTGCGAGGCAGAGTGGCAGGGCCCGTAAGCGTGTTACAGATGGGGGATTTGTTTGTTCGCCGCAGTCTGCGATGATAGAGACATGCCGCTCTTTTATCTGCGACGGCTGGCCGGAAGCCGGCGTACCGAAACAGCAAATCGGCACCTTGCCCGGTATCTCGCATTTGTAGCGGGAGCCGCGGACGCAGGCGGCTTCCTGGCGGTCCGGCAGTACACCTCGCACATGTCCGGTGTTGTATCGGCCATGGCGGACAACCTTTCGCTCGGGAGCCTTTCGCTTGTTCTGCGGGGCATGGCCGCCGTCCTTGCGTTTCTGCTGGGCGCATTTGTCACGACGCTTTGTATTCGCTGGGCGAGAGCGCATTCGCTGGACAGCGAGTATGCGCTTCCGCTGCTGGCGGAGGCCGCACTGCTGATCGTCTTCGGGTTGACGGGCCGCAGATTTATCGGTGGCCGGGTGATGGGTACGGTCATGCTGCTGTGCTTCACGATGGGGCTTCAGAATGCCATTGTGACCAAGATCTCAAACGCAGTTATCCGGACGACGCACCTGACGGGGATGGTGACCGACGTAGGAATCGCCCTGGGCAGGATCATCGCGTCGCTCAGGACGGGCGAAGGCGTCGAGACAGAAATGGATAAGGTCCGCCTGCTCGCCTCGCTGCTCGTCATGTTCTTTGTTGGAGGCACTGTCGGCGCACTTGGATTCAAGCACGTCGGCTTTCTGTTCACGCTGCCGCTGGCGACGATCCTGGTGGTGCTGGCGGTGATGCCGATCCTGGACGATATGAGAAGATCGGTCGCAGACCCAGCGTAACACCGCCGTAACGGTCAGGCCCGGAGACTCCGTGAAGATCGTCGACGCATGCCAAAGGCGGCGATAACCCCTGTTCCAAGCAGGGCGATCGTAGAGGGTTCCGGGACCGGGGCAATAGAGCCGGTCACCTCTACATAGGTCAGGTTGGGATCACCGTCGTCCACCAGCATCCAATTGTCGCAGTCAGTTCCGCAGGTGAGGGTAAATGTGCCTGAAGCATTGCCGGGAACCCGGATACTGAAGGCGAAGTACTGGTTGGGATCGACTGCATTGGAGATGGTCGCGCTGAGCAGGCCGGGAGGCATGGCGATGGTGGTCGGTCCGGGATCGGTGAAGGTGAAGACCTTCGCCGAGGTGGTGTCGTCGAAGGTAAGGTCGGCAAAGGTAAGGTTTGAGGCGGCGTCGAAGACAAGGGTGCCGGTGACCGTGCCGACGTCGGACCCGGAGTGAATGCCGGAGGTCGGCGTAGATGCTGTAAGGCTGTAGGCGCCCACCGGCAGCGGCGTGGCAAAAAGGCCGGGGGCTGTGAGTGCGAAGAGGCCGAGGCACAGAAGACGAAGCTTGTTTCTCATGGGGAACTCCAGTCGAGAGAGGAGAAACGCGGCCCGGTGGTTTGCGATCATCGTAGCACGCCGGCTTTTGCCATCGCTGTTTTGTCCCGGGCATCCTTCACGCCGTCATTCTGAAGGGAATGAAGAATCCCTGTATTTTGTCCGATGCGGCACAGTCGCCGCAGGAAAAATACAGGGATCCTTCGTTTTGCTCAGGATGACGAATCTTTACATCTTGGGGTGTCAGTGGGTGGCGTACTTCAGGTGTCCCTCGCGCCAGGGAACGGCGGTGCGCGCGTTGAGGTCGAAGACGACGTGGCCTGCCCGGATGGTCATCTCGGGCACGATTCGTTCAGTGCCGTCCACCTTGCCTCCGGCGAGATCAGCGTAGCCGAAGTGTCCGTGATCGACGCGGAGGACGGCGATGTCGGCTACGGAGCCGACGGCGATCTGTCCCAGCTCAGGATGCCCGATTTCGGTGGCGGGGTTGGTGGTGGATTCGCGAATGACCTCGGCAAGAGGGACGCCGAGGGCAAGAATCTTGCTCATGACATTCGGCATGTTCAGCATCACGCCCGTGGCAGAGCCGACGTGGAGGTCGGTCGAAATGGAATCGGGGAAGAAGCCATTTTTGATCATCGGTTCGGCCAGGGCGAAGTTGAAGGAGCCGCCGCCGTGACCGACATCGAACTTAACTCCGCGCCTGCGGGCCTGCAGCATGTAGGGCGCGGGCTTGCCGTCGGGCGTCAGCAGCGGCGCGGGCATACGGAAGACGTGCGTGCTGATGTCGCCGGGCCGCAGCAGAGTTGAGATCATCTCCTCGTAGGATTTGTTGTTGAACCAGCCGAAGTCGACCATGACGGGAAGATGGTTGCGGTTGCCTGCCACGATGGCCTTGTTGACGGAGATAAAGTTCGGCTGCTCCCAGTGCGCTGTCTTAATGCCAATGATGATGTCGCGGTTCTGCTCGATCACTTTGGTGAGAGCATCGACATCCATGTCGTGCTCGTTCTGCTCGGCAACGTCGTCGGCATTGACCATGCCGGAACCGATGATGTTGAGGAAGGCGAAGATGCGCGTTTTGGAGTTGTCGATGATGCGGTGGCGAAACTCGGCGAAGTCGCGCCAGCCGGAGGAACCGGCATCGGCGATGGTCGTGACGCCGTTTGGGATGGCCATCACGTCAGCCTGCACGGAGAGATCTCCGTTGCCCCAGGCGTTGTGGTGAAGTCCGATGAAGACGTGCTCGTGGATGTCGACCAGTCCGGGGGTGAGATAGAGCCCGGAGATATCGACGGCCTTCTTTGCTGCGCTTGCGGGGATGGATGGCTCGATAGCAGCAATTTTGCCGTCGCGAACGGCTACATCACGCACGGCATCCACACTGTTTTTCGGATCAATGACATGACCGTTGCGCAGCACCAAATCGTACTGCTGGGCATATACAGAGAGAGAGCAGGCAAAAAGTGCAGCAACCAGAATGCGAAGCATGGCTGGAAGTATATCGAACGAAACAAACATGGGGGATCGATCGGCCTGCCCCGGCTCGTGGAACAAGGTCAAATGTCCGTTTTCGCAACATCTATGTCGTGGCGATCCTCCCGGGAATAGAGCTATCGTTCGATCAGTTCAGGAGGATTGACCATGAGCTTCCTTCATTCAGCGATCGCACACCCGAACCTGCCACTTCGTTCGAAACCCTTTCCGCAAGCTCCGTTCTCTGTGGAAGCAAAGCGACCTTTCCTGAAGAAAATCGCCTCCATCAAACGCTGGTACCGCAAGGAACGGAAGTTGGATCCGGAGGAGTTCTATCAGGAGAACGTGAATGCTATCTATCTGGGGATGTACGTAGAGATGCTTGTGGGAGTTACGGTCGGCCTGGGTAGTATCCTGTGGCTCGGAATCCCGGCGTTGATATGAATAGCGCAGGAAAGGTCACGCTCTACATAGAGAGCGAGAGAAAATCGACCGCGATCCCCGCCATCTCGAGAGTGACAGGAGCCTCGGATGTCAGTGTCTCGAGAATTTCACCATCTGCCTGCACTGAAAGAGGCCGGGGATATCTCGCTCCTGGAATGGTGCGAGCCTGCACCCGGAGCACGTCCTCATAGTGGGCTGCGGCCCGGGCACCGGGCTTCCGGTCTCTGTGTCCGGCACCCAGTGCCAAGGCCTGAACCGATGCCTGAAGCAGGCGTACCCGGGAAGCACCTTCAATGCTGGCAAGGCGCAGAAAAGGAAACTGCAGGCCTCCGCCGGGGCGCCAGAGATTGAGTGCACCGACCCGGACGGCAATCATCTCTGAACTGGTGCGCGTGATGGTTTCCCCGGCCGTCGTGGTGATCTCAAGCTCGAACTGATCCAAAGTGTGCGTGGCGAGCAGCTCAAACCCGGCGGCGAAGTAAGCGAGTCTTCCGGTGCGGTGCTTGCGGTAACGATAGGCAGCGCGCATCATGGCGGCGTGTCCGCCGATGCCGGCAGACATGGCGAAGAGAGACTCCTGCTGTTCGGCCCCATAGGTCGCCCTGGCGAGAGGGACGGAAAGTGGCCTGGCGCTGAGCAGGGCTCGCGCCGCGACGATAGGATTGCGTGGAATGCCCAGGTTCTGGGCGAGAATGTTGCCGGTCCCAAGGGGGCAGATGCCGATGGGGACTCCGGTTCCGGCGATCTCCTGCAGGAGTCCGAAGACAGTACCGTCGCCTCCACAGACAATGACTGCGTCGAGACTGAAATCTGGCAGGACGCGTTGTCCGGAGTTCGCCGGTGGTGTCTCGATCACTCGAACGTCGATACCTTCAGTCTCGAAGATGCGCCGGATGCGCGGGATCGTTCTTCGTCGCCAGGGCGAAAAGACGGGATTGACCAGCATGGCGATCCTGCGCACGGATTTCATGCTACATCGAACCGTCTGGTGGCTCATGCATAGAATGTCTGCAGGCAGCTTCCTTCGCCATTCGAGTCCAAGGAACAGGATTTCCAGTGCACCGATCTTTGCGTCACGCTCTTCTCTTTGCCGCCCCTCTTTGGATTGTTGTGACCGGATGGTCGCAAGCCTCGACGAGGCTTAAGGCACAGGGCTGGTACGCCGATCCTGAGATTCACATCTTTGCCGGGCAGTATTGGATCTATCCGACGTCATCGAGCCCTGAAGCGGACCACCGCGACAAGAGCTTTAACCCGCTGCAGCAGAAGTTGCGCGCCGGTCACGTGATCCACCCGGTCTATCTGCTGCACACCTCGCTCGATGCCCTCTCATCGCCGGACATGGTGCACTGGACGAAGCACAAGGATGTGATGAACGTGAAGGATGTTGCGTGGGCAGCCTATGCGATCTGGGCGCCTTCCGCGATCGAACTGAACGGCAAGTACTATCTCTTCTTCGCGGCCAATGACATTCAGAAGAACGACACATTTCCCGGAGGAATCGGTGTGGCGGCCAGCGATGCTCCCGGCGGCCCGTTTGTGGATGCGCTGGGCAAGCCGCTGATTGGAGAGTTCCATAACGGAGCGCAGCCGATCGATCCGTTCGTCTTCAAGGACGATGATGGAACGATCTACATGTATTACGGGGGCCAGGGCCACTGCAATGTGGCGCGGTTATCGCAAGACCTGAAGCGCGTTGTGCCGATGCGGGATGGCACGATGTATCGCGAGATTACGCCGGAGCACTATGTTGAAGGACCGTACGTCATCAAGCGCAGGGGCGTGTACTACTTCATGTGGTCGGAGGGAAGCTGGGAGAACGCTACCTACGGAGTCGCTTACGCAAAGAGCACAAGCCCCACGGGGCCGTTCGTGCGCGTGGGGAAGATTCTCGAGACCGATCCCGCCATTGCGAATGGGCCGGGGCACCACTCCGTGCTGCAGATTCCGGGAACGGATGACTGGTACATCGTCTATCATCGTCATCCGCTGGAAACGACGGGAGCCAACCAGCGTGTGCTGGCAATTGACCGGATGAACTTCGATGCGCAGGGCAACATTGTGCCGATTAAGATGACGGCCGATGGGCCGGGACCACGGCCTGTGCCGAAGATGAAGTAGGTGTGTATCTCTCACCGGCTTTGTCAGCAGGTGTCATGCTGAGCGAAGCGCGAGCGCTGAGTCGAAGGATGACACCGTCGGGGGACTGGAAGGATCGCTATTCCCGAACGATTGCAATGATGCTGTCCGGATCGCCCACGAAGATTCGAGATGATGTGGGATACCCGTTGGATCCAAGTCCATCGATATTTCGTATCGTCCGTATTTCGTCCGCGGGGTATTCTTGTTGCGCCCATGAATCCGAGACCCGAATACCTGCGGACGAAACCGCATTACGAGATCCTGGACGGCCTGCGTGGTGTGGCCGCGATGATGGTGGTAATGTTTCACACCTTTGAGGCGCATGCCGGCGGAAGCGTCTTCCGGCAGATCATCAATCATGGCTATCTTGCAGTGGACTTCTTCTTCCTGCTGTCGGGCTTTGTCGTGGCGTACGCCTATGACGATCGCTGGGGAAAGATGACACAGTGGGAGTTTTACAAGCGTCGCCTGATCCGGCTACAGCCAATGGTCATCATGGGAAACATCATCGGGGCGTTGCTCTTCTACTATCAGAGCTGTCCGATGTTCCATCTGGTAAGCGCGACACCGGTGTGGAAGGTTGTGGTGGTCATGCTGGTGGGCTTCACCGTGATTCCGCTGCTGCCCTCGATGGACATACGAGGATGGCAGGAGATGCATCCGCTGGGTGGTCCGGCCTGGTCACTGTTCTTCGAGTACGTTGCAAATCTTCTATATGCGCTGGGACTCAGGAAGGTCTCCAACAAAGTGCTGTCAGTTCTGGTCTTGTTGTCGGCGGGACTTCTGGTGCATTTGCTCCTATGGGGTCCCAGAGGCGATGTTATCGGCGGATGGACGATCAGCGCCGAGCAACTGCACATCGGGTTTGCGCGCCTGTTGTTTCCCTTTCTTGCGGGCATGCTGCTGATGCGGCTCGGCAAGCGGATTCACGTTCGCGGCGCCTTCGCCTGGTGCAGCCTGATCCTGATCGTGATCTTCTCGATCCCAAGGATTGGAGGACCGCAACATCTTTGGATGAATGGTCTTTACGAGGCATTTGCGATCATCGTGGCTTTCCCGGTGGTGGTGGCGATGGGCGCGGGAGATCGCGTCGTGGCAGGTGCTGAGGAGAAGATATGCCGGTTCATGGGAGACATCTCGTACCCGCTGTATATCACGCACTATCCCCTGATCTACGTGTACACCGCATGGGTGACGCGCCAGAAGGTCCCACTGGCCTATAGCGCGCCTGCTGGAGTGTTGCTGTTTTTCTGCGCCCTGGGGATCGCATATGCGTGTCTGAAGCTGTATGACGAGCCGCTGCGGAAGTGGCTCAGTACCCGTTATCTGGGAAAGCCCGGTGCCGGAGTGAAGAAGATCCCAGTTGAAACTGCCAGGTAAGAAGTTCGCTACGTGTATTTCGTAAGCTCACTGGCTTTCGTATGCGATTTTTTTTGTGAGGGATCGTCTCAGGCATTGCGTTTTGCCCCGGTAGTGGGAAAATTGTGTTCCACAGGCCCCTATCCCAGGATAAGAAAGCGCAAATCTTCATGAGTCCGATGAATGATGTGGATGTGGACTCGCCGGCCTTTCGCAAGGCTGTGCTGGAGAGCGAATGCCGGCGAATCTATGGCGTGACGGCATTTCTGCTCGTGTTTGCTGCAGCGGTTGTCTTTCGTGTTGTCGTCTTTTCCTCGCACATGAGCTTGTGGGGAGCGGCGATTCTGGCGGTGCTGGTGGTCTACGAGCTATGGACGCTGGCCGCGGTAAGACGCGCTCTGTCCAGCAGAGATACTTTGCCATCGTCGACATCGATGTTCAATATTGTGCTGGAAATTATTGTGCCGGCTGTCGGGGTTGCCTGCCTTTCCAGCCCGCGCCTGGGAGAACACCGGGCCATTGGCACGCCGTGGGTGCTCGCATTCTTCCCTCTGATTATGCTTTCCGTTTTAAGGCTGAACCCGCTTG
This sequence comes from Edaphobacter sp. 12200R-103, assembly GCF_010093025.1. Classification (GTDB taxonomy): domain Bacteria; phylum Acidobacteriota; class Terriglobia; order Terriglobales; family Acidobacteriaceae; genus Edaphobacter. The sequence goes on from NZ_CP048114.1 coordinate 3,640,947, forward strand.
TTTCACGGGTAGCAGGTGTGGTGGCCGCTTTGAGCTATCTGCTGGCAGCCTACGTGGTCGGCTGGCGTTTCAGTCTGCACAACCTGCGCGAATATACAGTGATACAGACGGCCGTTCTGTTTTATGCGGCTGTTCTGCTGGCTGCCGGCTGGCTGGCCGCAATGGTGAGTAAGGAGATTACCCGGCATGTGAGAGCCGCCCTGCACGAGGCAGAGACCATACAACAGTTGAGACAGGTCGAACACGACCTCGAGATCGCGAGGTCCATTCAACAGTCGCTCCTGCCGAAGATCCCGCCAACGATTCGGGGCCTGGAGATCAGCGGGTGGAATCTTCCTGCCGATGCGACGGGAGGCGATTACTTCGACTGGAAGAGGATGCGGGACGGGCGGCTGGTGGTCACGCTGGCCGATGTGACCGGACACGGCATCGGTCCGGCACTGCTGGCGTCTGTGTGCCGCGCCTATGCACGTTCGAGCTTCGATACGCATGCCAACCTGGTAAAGGCGCTTGAGCATGTAAACCAGTTCTTTGGCGAGGACCTGACCGGCGGTAACCGGTTTGCGACGTTTGTGGCAGCGGTGTGTTCACAAGACGGAAGCAGCGTGGAACTGCTCTCTGCAGGGCATGGCCCGCTGTTCGTATATTCCTCGGTTCGGGACAGCTTCGATGAGCTGACGGCACAGGCTATTCCACTGGGGCTTCTTCCTGAGCTGAATTCGTCGGAGCCAGTCCTGCTGCATCTCGATCCGGGAGACATGGTGGTGCTGGCGACGGATGGCTTCTTCGAGTGGGAGAACGTCGCTGGCGAAGAGTTTGGAGTCGCAAGACTGACGCAGGCGGTTCGGGATGCCCGTGGACTTCCGCCGGAAGAGATCATCGCGGAGCTTTACAGCGCGGTGAAGGCTTTTGTGAACGGGACGAGGCAGATGGACGATCTGACTGCGGTTGTGATCAAACGAGTGGATGAGGGGAACAGGGCCACGCTGATGGCCTAACGATTTATATCGACGTTTTTGCAGCTGCCCAGCTCCCGATCGATTGCCATTTGAAGGAGCGATGCGATATCGCGGAGGCATCGTACAAAATTCGTTGACAGAAAGGTCGCAGGCCCGGCGACCTTTCGATTTAGTTTCATGCGATTTCTTCAGAATGTAAGGACAGCGCGGCCGACGACATTACCGCCGCGAAGCAGCTCGATGTATTCATTGACATCATCTAACTGGCCGACTTTCAGGGTGTGGCGTATTTTTCCCTGCTCCGCCAATGCCATCACCTCGCTGAGGTCGTTGTAGTTGCCCCAGAAAGAGCCGTGATAGGTGTACTCGCGTGCGACAAAGGGAAACAGCGGAATGTCAATCCTGTCGCCGACCAGGCCGACGGAGGAGTAATGCGCTCCGGGAGCCAGAAGGCTAAAACCCAGTTTGATCATGTCCTCGGCCCCGGCACAGTCGATCACCGCATCGAGCTGGCCCCGTCCGGCGACCCTGTTCAGTTCCTTGCGAATATCCTCGACTGATTTGCCGGTGATATTGATTGCTTGGTCAGCGCCATAGTCTTTGGCGATTGCGAGCTTTTCATCGTTGCGTGCGAATGCGACAACGGTGGCTCCGCCCGAGAGCAGCCGGGCATATTGCACGGCATACGTTCCCAGGCCGCCGATGCCGAAGACGGCGACGACGCGGTCAGGGCCGAGAGCGCCAGCATCGCGCAGCTTCTTGATCCCGCGATAAGGTGTAAGTCCGGCGTCGGTAAGTGGTGCGAGCTCCTCAGGCTTGAGGCTGCCGCCGCCGTTGACCTTGATGAGATATTTGACCGGAACGGGGACGTATTCGCTGTAACCGCCGTAAGGGCCAAATCCGGGCCAGCGGCCGTGCTCGCAGATCTGGGTATCACCGCTTTGGCAATGGCGGCAGGTGCCGTCTCCCCAGCCGCCCACAACGACGACCTGATCGCCTTCCGATAGACCGGAGGACTTCGGGACAAGGCTTCCGATCCTGTCGATCTCGCCAGCGATCTCATGGCCGGGTGTCAAAGGAAACTGCATCTGCGCATACTTCTCAAAGTAGCCATCGATCAACTGCAGATCAGTACGGCACATTCCCGCGGCTTTCACTCTGACGAGCGCCTCGTCGGCAGCGATCTCTGGAATCGGAACCTCTTCAAGGACCAGAGGTTGTTTGTAACCATGCATACGTGCTGCTTTCATGGAGATCTCCTTTTTGATTTTTCCCGTTGGTTCAGAGCGAACTCTGAGGAAGAGCCCTTGAACTGCGCAGTCTGGTCTGGTTTCACGGCACTCCAGGAAGACGTGCCGATTGTTAGGATCAAGCGCGTGACGCAGAGGTATGATAGCGAATCCATCTCGCGGCGTCACACCTCTGGTGAGTTAAAGTTTTTCGGAGAAAGGTCAGGAAATCGCCTGCAGGACGGCCGATCGCATGAGCGCAAGCCGGCCCCTCTCAATCATGCTGTATACGAACTTCTCAGCGCTCTGCTTCGAAGGTATCGTGATCGACGGAAATCCTTTCGTCGAAGACGTAGCAGCCGCCGCGCCACTTGCTTTCCTCTTTCGGCATCTGTTCAAGGTACCGCAGGATCCCGCCCCTGAGGTGGTAGACCTCTTCAAAACCCTCCTGCAGCATGAAGGCTGATGCCTTCTCGCAGCGGATTCCGCCGGTACAGAACATGGCGACCTTGCGATGCTTTTCGGCATCGAGGTTTTCGCGGACGTAGGTGACGAAGTCGGAGAACGTATCGAGCGGTGGGGTGACGGCTCCGTTAAAGGTGCCGATCTCGGTCTCGTAGGTATTGCGTGTGTCGAGGACCAGGACCTCCGGATCAGAGATCAAGGCATCCCACTGCCTCGGCTCGACGTACTGCCCGGGTTTCGTGGGATCGATGCTGACGTTCCGGAAGGTGATGA